>NZ_JAVBIG010000002.1:0-346149 GCF_032821655.1 Corynebacterium sp. CTNIH16
CGTAGAGGGCCACAGCATCACGTTTGAACTGTTCGGAGTACCTAGGCATGGTGGTAGATTACCTTTCTTCCCAACCCAACCGGGCTGGATATCAGGTGTCTACCTAACGGGGGCCAGGTCCGTTCGTACCGTTTCTGCAGTTCCCACCGGCGGCACGCCGGGTGCTCTACACCACCAACTCGATCGAATCGCTCAACGCCGAACTGCGTAAAGCTACCCGTAACCGGGGCCAATTCCCGAACGATACAGCCGCACTAAAGACGCTGTGGCTGATGATCTGCAACATCGAAGACAAGCGCGCTGCCCAGCGAGCGAAGAAAGCAAAGCGCAACATTGAGTGCAACGGCTATATTGAAGGAGCGAAAGCCACCGGGTGGAAACAAGCCATCAACCAACTAGCCGTGGCTTACCCCAACCGATTCGCAGATTACTTGTAAACCAAGCCTCCGCACACAAAGAATCGGACACTCTCCAGCATCACGTTTGAACTGTTCGGAGTACCTAGGCATGGTGGTAGATTACCTTTCTTCCCAACCCAACCGGGCTGGATATCAGGTGTCTACCTAACGGGGGCCAGGTCCCAAGACGCGATGTTTGCCAACAAGCAACCGAACCCGGACGCGGTGATCGTCAACCGGGTCTTCCAGAATATCTAAGCAGGCTGGACCATAATGCTGGCCAGGCGACGAAGAAAGGAGTGTTCGCGGTTCTCCACCCAACTTTGCAACAGCACCGCTAAAAACAATCGCGAAGCCTACAGCTTCACCTGGGATATGATCGCCGACAACTTTTCGACAAAAAATCGACTACTGCGGTAGAGCGAAGAAACTTACGCAACGAAATCAAGAAGGCCATTCATGACATTCTGTGTGTGGCCTAACGCTGGAATTACCTCCAATACTGGCCGCTGCCACGTTGATCAAGACAGTCACCTCAGTCCGACAGCGGCCGTCTCGTCCAGAACTCGACTAGACAGAACACAGAAGACTAGCGCCCTCCGGCGCGCTTTCTTTTTACCTGAAAGCACTTTGCGCTGATCTACCATCACAAATTAAAAGACCAGGTCAGGCTGCGCTGATCTACCATCATCTTGCTAGTTATCCACAGGGGTTTACCTGCGGGTTTACCTATTTTCCCAGGTGGCTTATAACTATATCCCTGTAGATCTATACCCCCAGCCGATCAACCAACAAAACCGTTCACTACGGGTTACTGTTTATGCTCCCGCCTCGCCTTGCGACTCGTTGGGCTGCCGCCCAAATCAATAGATTTGGTTGCCATTGAAAGCTAGCTCAACCTAAACCAGTCATTTCCTTACTTCCTTCTATACCGATAACGAATCGAATACAATGCCAACCAAAAAAGGAGTATTAAAGGCTCAAACCGCTAACGGTGATTCGACTAAACAACGGCTAACTGAGGGGAGATCTCCTACCCTATTCACCAAATAGTGTGTCCACTAAACAAGGGTAACCTCAGTAGTCGTGCTCTGGTTTGATGTCCGCTTATCTACATTCGCCCCCATTAAGGGTGAATCTTCAGATCAAAACTAGAAATACCTTACAAACAGTATTACACCTTTTAGGTAAGCCTTACTTTCCCTACTGTTCATGAATCGAGGTTTACCATGACCCAACAGTCCTCTACGCCCGCACGGAATACAAGCTCATCCAGTGGGTCGACGGCACGTTTAAACACCAGAGATCTCATCAACGCTGGCATCTTTGCTGCGCTTTACTTTGTAATCACTTTTGTAACCGGGATGGTTGGATTCGCAGGACCACAATTCATGTTCATTGGCTGGTTCATCGCGGCAATCGCAAATGGAATCGTGCTAGCGCTTTATGCCGCCCGCACGCCCAAAATGGGCGCTTTCACCCTTGTCGGCGGTATTAACGGATTAGCATTCATGCTCACCGGGCACTACTTCTGGACCTTGCTGGGAAGCATAATTCTTGGGTTTATCGCGGATTTGATTATCACAAAAAGCCACCTCGGGATTGCCAAGTCCTTCCCTATTGCCTATGGCGTCTTCTGTGCCTGGGTTCCTTTGCCTTTTATCCCGCTAATTCTGGATACGGACTCATACTACGTCGATATCGCAGACCAAATGGGCCAAGAATACGCCGATGCTATGTCGGATATCTTCCAGCCATGGACCATTGGAATACTGGCCATTTGTGCGCTCATCGTCGGCTTTATCGGAGGAAAGGTCGGAGTTCGCGTCAGCCGCAAACACTTTGAAAGCGCTGGTCTCCTGTGAGCCTGCAAAAACAGGGCGTGCTTCGTCGATCTTCGATCGATCCACGGACCGTGCTGCTTTCTGTTCTAGTAATCAATGCGGTAGCTCTCAGCCACGGCCACCTACCGACACTGCTGATTTCTATCGCCTTCAGCTCCATCGCACTAGCTACAGTAAAGCCACACTATGGTCTTATTTGCCTGTGCGCTTTTGCATTATCCTATCTAGGGTATTGGGGCCTATTACAGCTTCCTGGCTCCACATTTTTCGCTTTTTCGGCGGCAATTTTTTCGTGGCTAAGCCGTTTTGTCATCAGCATGTCCATCGGCGCATTCGGCTTGCTCATTCTCACACCATCCACGTTGACCTCAGCACTGCGGGACCTGCGTTTACCAGGCTGGGCCACCATTCCACCGGCCGTATTTCTGCGTGTTTTGCCGATCATCGTGGCAGAAGCCAAAGCCATCCGCGATGCCATGGTCCTTCGAGGTCTCCAGCCTGGAGTAAAAAGCTGGTTCACACAGCCCACACAATCGTCCGCGATGTTGATCATCCCCTTGTTAGGCGCCGTCGTCCGCGCTAGTGATGAGCTCGCTGCCTCTGCTCTTGTCCGCGGATTGGGAGGACCCGCACGCCCAACCACCACCGCTGATCTTTCCTTCAAGCTTGTCGATGCAACTGCAATAGCTGGGTTGGGCCTCGTTGTTGCCTCTGTCTGGCTTCCCACGGAGGTCCACTTATGAACGAACGCAGTGTCGCAACCAGTGTAAACGCCCATAACGTTTCTTTTACATATCCATTGGGCGCTCGGCCAGGCATTCAAGGTGTATCTGATGTGTCTTTTTCTGTCTCTCCAGGACAGTGTCTACTGATTACCGGTGATTCCGGATCGGGAAAGTCCACGGTACTCAAGTTGATCAACGGACTCATCCCCCATTTCAATCCAGGAGAGCTACTAGGCACCATCACTATTATAAAGGATGGCCAGGATTTTAACCCTGCGCAGGAACCGCTGTCCCGCGCCATCGAGTTCAGCGCCTCAGTATTCCAGAATCCACGGACGCAGTTTTTCACTGAAAGCGTCAATGCAGAATTGGCCTTCGGGCTAGAAAACCTTGGTGTGGATCCCACAGAAATTGAGTCGAGGATTCAATCAGCGGTCGAGTTGCTAGGCATTAACGATCTTCGGGGCCGGCGATTCAAAGAATTATCCGGTGGGCAGTTACAAACCGTGGCATGCGCATGCGCGCTTGTGTACCCGGGCAGTCTCGTGCTTCTCGATGAACCCACGTCCAATCTCTCCATGGAAAGCATCGATATTCTTGCACGCGTGCTACACCGCTTGAAGGAATTAGGCACAACGATCATTATCGCTGATCACCGTCTCTTTTTCTTAAAAGATATCGCTGACCAAGTTATTTACTTGACTCAGGGAAAAATAGCGCGCAGTTTCCACGCCCAAGAGTTTTATGCCTTAGACGAACCCGAACGCAAACAATTGGGGCTACGCAGCTTACACCACGTTCCACTCCCCGCGAGCGTGCCCGAACCACCCACGCCCGAAAACGCCGATCCCCAGCGGAGCGGACTCGAGTTAAGCGATATCCGTTTTTCTTATGGCACGCATGAGGTGCTCAACATTGACCACGCATTTTTCCCCAGCGGCGAAGTCACCGCCTTGATTGGGCCCAACGGTGTTGGCAAAACCACCCTCGCCAGGATCATTTGTGGTCTTGCTTCTCCCAAACGCGGCGGTAGTCTCCGTTTGAACAGCAAACGAGTAGGAGCAGCAGCTCGGAGGCGCAGCGCGTACATGGTGATGCAGGATGTTGGCCGCCAGCTATTCGCTGCCACCACCGAAGAAGAGGTCACGCTCGGACTGGCAAAGAAGAAGCGGGACCACATCGATGTCAACGAGATTCTCCATCGCCTCGATCTGGAAGAGATGGACCAACGGCATCCGCAGTCTCTGTCCGGTGGGCAACGGCAACGCTTAGCCATAGCTTCAGCCCAAGCCGAGCAAGCAGAGGTCTACATCTTCGATGAACCTACCTCTGGAGTGGGCTGGCGCCAACTGCAATCCATCTCTGCGCTGCTTCGATCTCTTGCAGCAAGCGGCGCAGTGGTCATCGTTATCACCCATGACCACGAATTCATCCAAGAATCAGTCACCAGAATCATCGATATGACGGAAATCAATAAGAATCGAGAAAGAAATGTCTGAGGTAAAACAAAGTTCCACAGAATCAAGCGGAACCCACGCACCAGAATCACACGATGCGTCACCGGAAGAAGAGGCTCGCGCAAAACAAAAAGCCGGCCAGGTCGCTCTAAAAAAGCTACTGGCCCCAGTGCAAACAACCATCTACTTCGCACAGTTTCTCGCGCTTATATCCTCGGTACTCGCCGTAGCACCCTACGTCGCGTTGGTGGCACTGGGAAATGCTCTAATCGACGGCAATACTGATGACGTCGCGTCCATTGTGAAATGGCTGCTTGCAGCATTTTTGGGCCAGCTATTCTTCTATTTCCTTGCCCTTGCGATCACCCACTTCGCTGATGCAAAGCTGGTGGGGATCAACCGGCGCCGAATTATTACCGCTATTGCGAAAGCACCGCTGTCTTGGTTTAGCCAGACTAATTCCGGCAAAGTCCGCAAAGCCGTCGAGGACGATACGCTAACTCTGCACACCCTGACAGCCCATGCTCCTGTAGAGCAAGTTGCCGCAATCTTCACGCCTCTTGCGCTTCTAGTTTATGCCTTTATCTTGGATTGGCGCCTTGGCCTACTTTCTATTGCCACTGTGCCCATTTTCCTAGCAATCCAGGCGTATTCAATGAAAGATATGGGCACAAAAACTGCGGAAATGGACGATTATCTTGGAGAGGTTTCTGCCACTGCAGTGGAGTTCTCCGAAGGTATTTCCGTCGTCAAGGCTTTCGGCACCGTTGGTAAAGCTCACGCGCGGTACCGCGAAGCTGCCCAAAAATTCGCGGAATTCTATTACGAGTGGGTACGTCCACTTCTGCGTGTTAGCGCAGTTTCAGAATCCGTGGTGGCGGTTCCCGTGCTCATCCTTATCAATGTAGGAGTCGGTTCTCTGCTAATAGCCGGGGACTATGTCACGGTTGCTGAAGTCATCGCCACAACATTGATTGCCCTGGTGATCCCGGGCACGATTCAAACCGTCGGCCGCATGATGTGGTCTTACCAGCTCGCTGGCAATGCGGCGTTGCGCCTTGATGAAGTCATGACAATTTCCCACGTGAAAGAAGGCCAAAAGAGCCTCGATGCCAGTAGTGAAGACATGGAGGTGGAGTTCCATAAGGTCAGCTTTAGCTACGCCCCAGACACACCAGTCCTCCAAGACTTTTCTGCGCAATTAAACGCAGGCACTGTCACGGCATTGATTGGCCCCTCCGGGTCTGGCAAATCCACAGCAGCAACGATGCTGGCGCGTTTCCAGGATCCAGATTCGGGCACAATCACTATCAACAACGTGGATATCCGTGATCTCACTTTCGACAGTTTGTACCGCACTGTGGCTTTCGTCTTACAAGATCCTCACTTACTGCGAATGAGTATTCGGGAAAACATTCGCCTTGCACGCCCAGAAGCTCGTGATGAAGAGATCTGGCAAGCAGCAGAGGCCGCGCACATAGCTGCTGATATTCGCGCTTTACCGGCTGGGCTCGACACCGTTGTTGGTGAGGACATCTCTTTATCCGGTGGACAACAGCAACGCATTTCTATTGCCCGGGCAATTATTACCAATGCCCCAATCTTGATCCTGGATGAAGCTACTGCGGCAACTGATCCTGACTGCGAAGCAGAAATTCAAGCAGCTCTAGCCACACTCGTCAGAGACAAGACCGTCTTAGTCATCGCCCACAAGCCAGAGTCCATCCAAGGCGCAGACCAAATAATCCGCCTCAAGCCTGTGAAGGATAATTCTCATGTCTAATGCCACCACGCCTGCTAGTTCGCGGCTTCGTGATCCGTTACTTACTCGCAGTGTCAAAAAGCTGCAAAGTCCTGTAGGTCATAAGCTCAATAAAAGGCATGCTTGTCTATCGCTTATCGTTGGCGTGCTTGACGGCCTCGCCGTTCTCACGCTCGTGCCACTTACAAAGGCACTCGATGGGGATACGACGATCGCACCATGGATGTGGACGCTTTTGGCAATTGCGCTCGTAGCTTTTGCGCTACGATTTTTCGCAACCATGGCCTCTTACCACACGGCCTTGGATTTCATCCGAACCGCGCACACGACTGTGGGCGATAAATTGGCAACGCTACCGCTCGGCTGGTTCATACCGGCTAATACCGGCGGGCTATCTCGTCTCGTCTCAGATCGTTTTATGGTGGCGGCCGAGACTCTTGCACATACTCAAGGCATGGTGTACCGCGATGGTGCAGCACTTATGACCCTGTTGGTTGGAGCGTGTTTCTGGAATCCGCGGTTGGGATTGGTCTTTCTAATCATCGCACCATTGGCGCTCGTGGTGATGCAGTTGGCTGCATGGATTCGTGAGAAAGCATCGAACCGCGCACTCGGGCCGAGTAAAGAGCTCTCCCAGCGCATCGTAGAATTTGCTAACCGCCAGCCGGCCTTGCGCGCGGCGGGAAAATCACAAGGGTTTGCGCCACTTGAGCAAGCACTAGAAATCGATCATAGAGCACGGATACGCGAGCTATGGGTATCCACATTAGCTTTGCTACTCAACGGCATAGTAGTACAGATCTTCATCGTGGCTCTCATTATGGTCTCCGCGGATCTTGCCGTTGAAGGCACCCTATCGCCACTAGAAACAATTGCGATCATCGGAATCAGCTTGAGGTTTACCCGCACGCTTGAGCAGCTGGGCTCTTGTTTCGTCGGTTTAGACGCAGGCCGTATCGCACTCGCAGAAACCGAGCTCATCACCGATGCCCCTTCCCTGCCAGAACCCACTACTCCGCGCACAGGAGACGGTTCGGGCAGTGTTGAGCTGCGCGATGTCACGTTTGGGTACGTAGATAAGCCGGTATTGGTCGATGTCGCCTTCCACGCCCAACCGGGCACCGTTACCGCCATTGTCGGTCCTTCTGGCTCCGGAAAGACCACAATTGCGCGCCTTATTTCACGATTCTGGGATGTAGATTCCGGGGCGGTCATGGTTGACGGCGTAGATATCCGCGAGCTTGGAACCGAACAGTTAATGTCCAGACTGTCCATGGTCTTTCAGGACGTCTACCTCTTCGACGACTCGTTAATCGCTAATATCCGCGTTGGTCGTCCCGACGCCTCCGATGAGGAAGTCTTCCGCGCAGCTGATCTTTCAGGCGTGACTTCTATTGCCAACCGCCTAGGGTGGCATACTCCTGTTGGTGAAGGCGGGCGGCTTCTGTCCGGCGGCGAGCGCCAGCGCGTATCTGTTGCTCGTGCGCTGCTCAAACAAGCGCCGATTGTCCTCTTTGATGAAGCAACTTCCGCGCTCGATGCAGAAAATGAGGCAAACATTCTTGCTGCGATGGACGAGCTACGGGAGCAATCTACTTTTATTGTCATCGCCCATAAGCTGGATACAATCAAATCTGCTGATCAAATCGTAGTCTTGGATGAACACGGGCAAGTCAGCCAGCTGGGCACGCATTCTGAGCTTTCCGATGTCCCCGGTATCTACCGTCACTTCTGGCAGCAACGCAAAGCAGCAAGCGGGTGGAAAATCAGTTCGGGACGCGATTAACGCGGGCACCGAGATCGGCATTGTTTGCGGGGGACTCCCTTCTCTCCCCCTCTCCCCCCGCAGCACGGAGCACCCTAAGTGCACCGACAAGGCTCAGAGCGAAGAATGCGGTAGCGGCTACGAGCGACCACTGCGCGGCGTTGGCCATGCCTTCGCTTAAGGCCTACACCACTGCCCCAGGCGCACGGTGGTTTGCGTTGCGGAGGCTTGCTCGGAGTCATCGACGGGAATATCCCGCAGCATCGTGCCGGTCAGCTGCGCGGAGGCGAACCCCAGGCCCAAGCCGTACAGGGTCAGCGGCGCGGCGATGATCCAATCATTCGTATCCGGCCCCATAAGCAGGACGAAGCTAAGGACGCCGACGGCTTCCAAGCCGAGCCCAATGAGCACGGTGCCAGACGCCCCGTACCGTGCCGCGACATGAGGGCTGATGCAACGGAGAAGAATGCACCGATTGCCATGGCTGCCAGCACCAGGCCAGACCACGTCGTGCAGAGGTCCAAAGTATTAATCAGGTACAGCGGCAACACGAAGATGATGGCAAACTCGCCGATTGCTACCGCACCAGCGGTGATATTGCCCCACGAGAACGTGGAATAAGAAAAACAATTCAAGATACAACAGCGCCGAGCGGTGACCCCGCTCGCGGTGCTCTTCCGACCTGATAAAAAGCGCGAAGCCCACGGCCGAGATCGCGAGCCCTAGCGGAACCGGTGAAATAGCCGCGTTTTCGAATCAGGTCCAGCCAAAGAAGCTGAATGAGGATTGGGGCTCCCACCAGCCTAGGCCAGGCCCTCGATAATCGCGAATACCAGGACACCCATTCCGTCAGTGCACCATCGGCAAGCGGTCCGACCGCTGCCGCACCGGAAATCACCGCGCCCCACACACCAAAGGCTTCTGCGCGTTATTTTCCGCGGAATACGGTTTACTCGTGGAAAGCGTGGAAGGCATGATGAATGAAGCGTCCTGGGTTTAGTTCCTACCTCAGCTAACGAAGGATTGAACTATGCCTAGAAAATATTCCGTCGAGTTCAAGGAGAAGGCGGTCCATCAGATCATCGAAATGGTCCGCCTGGAGTCTTGCTCACTGCAACGCGCCTACACGGAGGTCGGTGAGCTGCTTGGAGTATCCCACACACGTTGCGGGCTTGGTACCGTGACAGCCTTCAGTACACGATAATTCTGACGCTTCAGGCGGCGAAACAATGGAAGAAGAACTCAGGCGCCTGCGTCGAGAAAACCGCGAACTGAAACTGAACTTGCCCCCGAAAGTTGGACTAGGGGTAATCCTACCCGGCTAACGTCTTAAGGGCCTTATCCCGGTATTTCATCGGGGTGCAACCATCAAGTCCCAGCTGGAGTCTTTCCGCGTTGTACCAGTCGATGTACGCGTCTACCGCAGCGGTAAATTCTTTGACAGACCCGAACTTCTCACCGTGATACATCTCGGCTTTCAAGTGGCCAAAGAAGTTTTCCATCACGGCATTGTCATAACAATTACCTCTCCGCCGGGGAACCATTTCGCAGACACTGCGCATATTTACCCTCACTCAAAAAGAGGATGCGCATATTTACCCTCACCGACCCAGTTATCCACAGGGTTTTACCTGCACGTTTATCTATTTTCCCAGGTGGCTTATAACTATATCCCTGTAGATCTATATCCCCACAGGGGATCCATCAACCAACACCGCCAGAAGCTTAAGACCGAAAGGCTCCCGCCTCGCCTTCGGCTCGTTGGGCTGCCGCCCAAATCGCAAGCGATTTGGTTGCCACCAAAACACCCCACCACAACCGCAGTCCTATGACCCTCCACGTATCCTTGTGTCTTCTAGACTGTCTTGGAAAAGAAAAGAGCGGCAAAGAATCAGAAAAGGTAACTAAGTGCCCCAGGGGCGCTACACAGAAAACAGTGCTGCCGTTATGTTCGATAGCGTTTAGGCTTCCATGTCGGTATGGGCCTCTAGGCTTGGGGCCATGGGCTTTTTAGAAAACCTCCTCAACCGCTATACCCCACGTATGTCAGGCAAGCCGGTCTTTGCCGTTATTGACACCGAAACCACCGGCTTTAACAAGCGCTATGACCGCATTATTGAACTTGCTGCCGTGCGCGCAGACGCATATTTCAACCCCGTCGACTCCTGGCACACACTACTGAATCCTGACGGCAAAGCTATTAAAAACTCCCACATTCACGGCATTACCAACGACATGGTGGCTACTGCTCCCACGTTTAATGATGTGTATGGGGGCTTCACTAGCTACATCGACGGTATGCAGCTATTTGCCCACAACGCCCCGTTTGACTCGAAAATGATAGTTGCTGAGTTTGACCGTATGTCCGGCGTCGACGATGATGAGGGCGAGGACGAGTTCTTTCCGTTCATTGACACCATTGACCTTGCCAAGCAAATGCTTGACCGTGGCCCCTACAACCTGCCCGCACTCCTTGACCGCCTGGGACTGGACAATCCGGACGCGCACGCGGCAGTAGCCGATGCGACCGCCACGGTGAACATGCTCCACTCCCTGTTCGGGTTCAAACGCGGCGAAATTGGACGCAAGATTTTGCGCCAAGGTCAAGCATTCCGCGCCACCAACACCTGGCGGGTAAGCCACGCCGCCCCACTGCTCCCCCGCGAAATATAGAGCACTCACCAGCACACACCAACCATGGCAGTCCATGCGGGTGGACATATGCTTTAGTATATGGCGGAACATACGCTATAACATATGTCCCGCCATATGGCAAGACATATAGCGGATCTGATGTGTGCGCTGATCTACCATCATTAGCCGATCAACCAACACAACTATCAAATACGGGTTGCGGTTCTTGCACCCGCCTCGCCTTGCGGCTCGTTGGGCTGCCGCCCAAATCAATAGATTTGGTTGCCACCAAACAGGGCGGTTTCAAGTGGTGGATGCATCACTTGAATAGTTCTTGTATCTTCTCTTCGGGTTTATACCAGTCGAGGACTTTTCTAGGGCGCCCGTTGAGAAGGTCTTGAATATGTTGGACATCCTTGTCGGTCAGAGTACTAAAGTCGCTTCCTTTAGGTAGGAAGTCTCTGACTAGCCCGTTGGTGTTTTCGTTGGTAGGTCACTGCCACGGCGAGTGCGGATCGCAGAAGTAAACTGCTAGTCCACGTGCGATGCTCAGCTTGTCGACTTGGGCTAGTTCTACGCCTTGGTCCCAGGTCAGCGTTTTGGTGATGTTGCGTATTTTGCCGGTAAACATCTCGATCAACTTATCGACAGTCGTGGCGGAATCATGAACATCTAGTTTGCGGATCATGGTGTAGCGAGTACTGCGTTCCACACAGGTTACGAGTGCAGTTGTGCCTCCTTGGCCGATGATGAGATCGCCTTCCCAGTGTCCTGGAACAGCGCGGTCTTCAACGCTGGCAGGGCGCTTGCTGATGCGATAGTCTTCACCAATCCAGCTTCGATTACCGCGGGCTGGCAGGCGTGATTGTGGTTTTCGTCCGGTACGCCCAGAACGCAGGGCTTTTTCTACCTTCAATTCCTGGCGTAAAGCGCCTTTGGCTTGGATGTAGAGAGCTTGGTAGATGGTTTCATGGCTAATTGACATATCCCCACCTTTACCGAAGCAGCGGGCAAGATAGTTCGAAATCTGCTCAGGTGACCACTTCGTGTTCAATCCCTCGATGACCAAGGCACGCAACTGCGGGTTGGTATCGAGTTTGCGGGGTTTAGGCCTGGCTAAGCGGTCCACAGCCCGCTTTTGAGCTACGAGGGCATCGTAGCCATGCTCAGTCATCCCACGGGCGATTTCCCTGCTAATCGTCGACTGATTACGTCCCAGCTGGGCTGCAATCTCACGGTGAGTATGGCCCTGTTTCAGCAGGTAGGCTATCTCTATTCGGTCATGTCGGATAAGACGCTTTCCGCGTCCTACCTTCGATTCAGATTCAGTGGGATGATCATTGAGTATCAAACGCCCAGACTTGTGATCATGGTGCCACGCTTTGACCGTGTCAGCGCTGCGATCAACCACCTGGCCTGCCTGCTTATAGCTTTTGCCAGCATCAACCAGCTTTAGAGCTTGGGCAATGCGATCCCGGTCATGTTGTGCCGTTCCACCGCGATTGCCTCGGACGAGCTCCAACCCGTCCTGAGCAAGGTAGCGATAAGCCAGACTTTGAGGAAACCCGACCTCTTCAATTGCGCTGAGCACAGATCGGCCACTCTCAACCAGAGCGATAACTTGTTGATACTGCTTGTCAACCAAACTCCGCTGACGCCGAGCACGGTTAAGCCCCTCGCTTTGGCGCCATGCCCTCGCCTGAACCTTCGAGACGCCCAACTCCTTCAGGATCACTGGCACCGGACGCGCATCATGCAGATACGCCTCCACAAACCGCTCACGTAGCTTCTCATCACCTGACATCTACACAACCTCCTAGCTGTATAGATGCATTCACCACCTGAGCCCGCCCGTCCATTCATCCCCCTTTTTCCCCAACAAGTGGGCATCGACTAAAATTATTGTACTTCCTTCTTTCAGTAGTTAACTCAACAGAAACAACCCCCTCAAGGCCGTTTCCTTTCCAACTCTCTGCACAAGCATGGTCGTCGCCCCGAATTCTATCTGGCCTAACCATTCTTGCGGTGAGGTTGCACCCACGAGCTGCAAGGCTCCGTCACTACGTTCGCAAAGACGTCTTTGGCCCAAGCAGGTTCAATGTATGCGCTAGGTGCCTCACCTTCTGCTGGACGTACTAGAATGTGTCCGCTTGGAAGCTTTTCAAGAAAGGAATCTGAGAGCTCAAAAGAAAGTTCCAAAGGGGCCTCTCCATCACTAATGCTAACTAGCTGGTTGCCATCTTCGCGCTCTATTAACTTTGTCTTTGTTCCTGCGTTCTTCGATGGCGCCGGAGTGGTTATGCTGTCCTGCTGTGGAAGCAAGGATCCTTCGTTTATTTTTAAGCTTCCACAGCAGGACAGCATCACTTCCAAACCGGCTTAAGTGACAAAATGCCATCGCTAAAGTCCCGATTTGAGTCCCAGGACGTGCTCTTTAAGAGAAATAACTAAAGCCCCTACCAGCGTTTCCACTGGTAGGGGCTTGGAAGTTGGTAGCGGGGGCAGGATTCGAACCTACGACCTCTGGGTTATGAGCCCAGCGAGCTACCGAGCTGCTCCACCCCGCGTCGTGATGACTTCCATCATCTGCGCTTGAACAGTGCGTTAACACAAAGTGTATTCGCTCTGTCCTGGCGACTCATGTAACTATACATAGGGAAAGGCACCTACCCAAATCCGCTGGGCAGGTGCCTAATTCATTGCGATTATGAACCGGGACTACTTCTCCGTCGACTGGTAGGACTCGACTGCCTTGTCGAGCTCATCCAGGGCGCGTCCGTATTCCTCGAAGGAACCATCGCGTGCATCCTCAAGGCCCTTCAAAGCCTTATTGATGTCATCGATGGCGCCAGCCTGATCAGAAGAAGACGGAGCGGAAGCTGGAGCCGAAGGCTTATCGTCCTTGGACTCGTCCTTGTTCTTCTCATCCTTGGCGCCATCCTTGTCCTCGGAATCGCCCTCGACTTCCTCAATATTTTGGGCAGCCTTAGCATCGATTCCAACTTGTTCAAGGGCATCACCAATAGTCGGGGCGTAGCCTACGCGGCCCTTATAGGATACGAGCACGCGCAACAGCTTCGGGAAGGCAGAAGCCTGGTCCTTGCGCTGCGAGTAGATCGGCTCGAGGTACAGGATTTCGCCATCGCCTACCGGCAGGGCCAGCAGGTTGCCGTTGTGCAGGTCATTGGTGCCCTCCCACAGAGTGCGGTCACGGGCGACCTGGTCGGACGACATCATCGCATCCTGCGCCTGCTTCGGGCCCTGGGTCTGCGTATCGGTGGGCAGCACGCGCACGGTGATATCACCATAATTCTCCGGATCGGAGGAAACAGCCATGTGCGCAGACAGGAACTCGCGGTTGAGGCCACGGTAAGATGTGGTCAGCTGGAAGGTCGGCTTTCCGGTCTTCGGCTCTGCGGCCATCACGTAGTACGGCGGCTGATTGAGCTGGCGGGATTCCTCCGCGGTGGGGTCATTCGGCACGGACCAGAAGGCATCGTTATTGAAGAAGACATTCGGGTCATCCACGTGGTAGCGGGCCAACAGGTCACGCTGCACCTTGAACATATCCTCCGGGTAGCGGAAGTGCTCGCGCAGCTCATCGGAGATCTCCGCCTCAGGCTTAACGACGTCCGGGAAGACGCCCTGCCAGGCCTTGAGCACCGGGTCATTCTTGTCGAACTCGTAGAGGTCCACAGTGCCGTCATAGGCATCGACAGTGGCCTTGACCGAGTTGCGGATATAGCCGACCTTGTCATTGACCAAGCGCTGGGTGGTGCCATCGGGATTGAGGGTGTCCTGGGTGGCGTCGGAAAGCGAGGCACGCTGGGAGTAAGGCAGGGACTCCAAGGTGGTATAGCCATCCACAATCCACTTCAGACGGCCATCAACCACGGCCGGGTAGGTAGCAGAATCGGTGGTCAGCCACGGAGCAACCTTTTCCACGCGCTCGCGCGGATCGCGGTCATACAGCAGCTTCGATTCGCTGCCGACGCGATCCGAAAGCAGGAAATTCAGCTCGCGATACTTGGCGGCGTACATGGTGCGGTCAAAGATATTGCCAATGCCAACGCCGCCCTTGCCGTCATAGGTGTAGGTGGAGCTATCGGTGTCATACTCGACCGGGTTCTCGCCGGTCTTGCCGGTGATCGCATAATCCATGCCATCGGCCGCGCCAGCAATGACTGGGCCGTAGTAGATGCGCGGCTGGTCTACCTTAATGCCAAGGGACTTCTCTGCATCCTGGGTCTCGCCTTCGCCTTCGGCCTCGCCGGCCTGGGTCTGCAGGTCAGAAACCGTGAAGATGGGGAAACCACCGCGGGCAGAACCTGCATCGCGGGCCACCTCATCGACCTTATTGGCCTGCGCTGCCACAAAGCCGTTGCCGTGGGTGTAGACGGTGTGGCGGTTAATCCAGTCCGACTGATTCTCCCGCAGCTCGTTCGGGTCTAGCTCGCGGGCGGCGACGACGAAGTCGCGCTTCTTTCCGTCGATCTCATAGCGATCCATCGACAGCGTCTCTGGGAAGCCGTAGAAGTTCTTCAGCTGCTGCATCTGGGTAAAGGTAGGAGAAAGGATCTCCGGATCCAGCAAGCGAAGGTTATTGATGGTGGCGTTATCAGAGGCGACCTTGTCATCGGAGACTTCATCTCCGCCCCAGTTGTCCTCATAGGTGACGTGATCATCCGTGAGCCCATAGGCATAGCGGGTTGCCTCGATATTGCGGGCGATGGATTCTTCTTCCTTGGCTTGACGGTTGGGCTGTACGGAGAAGCGTTCCATCAGCAGCGGCCATGCCTGGCCAATGACCAGCGAGGACAACAGCATCAGCACCACTGCCAGGCCGGGGATGCGCAGATCCTTGATGACAACGGCCATAAACAGAGCCACGGCCACAAAGACGCCAATGATCATCAATATGATCTTCGCCGGCAAGTAGGCGTGGATATCGGTATAGGAACCACCGGTGAAGAGTTCGTGCTGGGTATTAAGCAGCTCATAACGCTCCAACCAGTAGCCAATGACCTGGGCTACCATCCACAAGCCGGCGGTAATCGCCAGCTGCAGGCGAGCCGGGTGGGAAATGGATCCGCGCACACCGGCGGCCTTATTGCCAATCCGGATGCCGCCCAGCACGTAGTGGCCGAAAAGCGCGATGAGGAAGGCCAGAATCAACAGGATGGATAGGGTGCTCACCACCATCTTCAGAACTGGCAACGTGAAGGCATAAAAACCTAGGTCGTGGTGGAACTGGGCGTCTTGTTCGCCGAATTCCTGGCCGTTGAGGAAGAGCAGCACCGTGCGCCAATTGGCCTGACCGATGAAACCGGCGATGACGCCCACGATGGCGGGGATGACCTTGAAGAAGACGCCCATGGACTTCTCAATGGACTTGCGGTACTGATACACCGGCGAGTTCAGGTCCCCAAGGTCGAGCGAATCCGGGCGCCCGCGCCAGGCAAAGTAGCCAGCGGCCCACACCACTGCGGCGGCAATAAGGCCAAAGATGATAAAGAGGACTATCCGCGCAATAATCGCGGTGGTGAAGACGTTCCGGTAGTCAATCGCACCAAACCACCTCCAATCCGTGTACACGCCCACGAGCATGGGGCCGAAGAACAAAAGGACGGCAATGATGGCCGCAATGATTGTCGCGACCCGCGGGGGCCGCTTCAACGGGGCGGCTGGTGTGGATGACCCTAAGGACAACGCCAGCTCCAATCAAATAGTGCGAATTTAAAACCTGTAGACTTCTTCCAGCTTAAGGAAGTAATACACAGATAACGAATAAGGATGTTCATGAGTTCCCCCGAATTATCACAGCCAGCCTTAAACCGCGCGATGACCGAAGCCGTGGAATTCGTCCACGCCGAAGGCTGGGACGCTCGGCCCACCATCTTCGCGCTGGTTCCCACCCACTTGGTAGCCGATCAGCTTGCCGCGCTCGATGAAGAGGATGCCGCGCCGCTTACCCTCATCGTGCAAGATAATGTGCCCGAAAACATTGAGCCCGGTTCTGAGCAGCTGGCCGATTATGTCTCCCGCCTGGCCTGGCCCCGGGAGGTTGCCGGCGTCATCTTGGCCCAAGAAATTAAGTTCCGCGATACCTCCAGCGAGGACCCCTCCCCTCGCCCGGCGCGCCTTTATTCCGGGGCGCTGCGAGAGGAAGGCATCGAAACCACCTTGCTGCAGCTGCGCCCCACCGAGGAAGAGCTGGAAGCGGCCGGGCCGTTCGCAGAGGATGACATCCAGCTACGCGGCGGCCCCCAGGTAGCTCCGGGGGTCATTGCGGCCTTGCGCTATGGGCTGAACCAAGACCCGGATGAGCTAGATTAGACTGAAGTGACAATTCTCGCCTGCGACTAAGGAGCATTTTCCTACCGTGCGACGCACTACTCTCACTCGCCTGACCGCCACCCGCACCACCGCAGCAGCGCTTCTGCTGGGTGTAGGCGTGAGCACTGCCGCTTGTTCCTCGGACGATGCCGCGCCTGCCGACGCCCCCGTGGAAACCACCACCGCCGGCGCCAAGTCCACCGCCCCAGCGGCAGATACCGCTGAGGAAACCAGCACCGCCTCTAGCTCCTCCACCGTTGAGTCCAGCGCTGAATCGAGCGCGGCGGAAAGCTCGGAGGCGTCGGAGGGGGCGTCGGCAAGCAAGGAGCCCGGAACCGAAAAGTTGGAAAAGTCTGTGGCCAAGGCCTATGACATCTTTGCTCCGGTAGCGCCCAAGGAGCTTTTCGCCCTCTTTGACCGCTGCGATTCCACGGGCGGGGACGATTCCTACAACTGCTCTGGGCCAGAGGTAGGCCAGTTCCAGTTCTTCCGCTCGCACTCCAAGGCGAAGCAAACCACGCAGGTGCTTACCGAGCTGCGCAGCTCGCAGGTCATTGAGGATGACGGCGACCGCGTCGTAGGCTGGTCCACCTTGGGAACCACCGCGGTCATTACCGTAGTGGACAATAAAGAAGGCATGGTCATGCAACAGATGATCTCCTCCGACCAGGAAGACCCGGAAGAGAAGATCAAGGAGTTGGGCCTCGCTAAGTAGGCCGGCTACTGGCAGGTTTTAATATCCTTGCCGTCCGCGAAGTCCTTCATTGTGGACACTGCCTCTTCCAAGGTGGAAACTTCCGCGATGGGCATATCGCCGTGGTCGCTCGCGGCGGCCTCGGAGCAATTATCCTTTGGCGCGAGGAAGAGCTCCGCTCCGGCCTCGTGCGCCGCGGCGATTTTATGTTGGATGCCGCCAATGGGGCCTATCTCACCGTCTTCCTGAATAGTGCCCGTACCGGCCACGAACTTGCCGCCGGTGAGATCTTCCTCGTTGAGCTTATCGATAACCGCTAGGGTAAACATCATGCCAGCGGAGGGCCCGCCAATATCCTGCAGGTTGTATTTGACCTTAATATCGTCTTGCGGGACCGAGAGCATGGCGATGCCCAGCATTGCCTGCCCCTTTTGCTGGGGATTCTCCCCGAGCTCGATCTCTTCTTCTTGCTCAGTGCCGCCACGCTTGACGGTCAGCGTGGCCTTATCGCCAGGGCTTTTCTGCTTGATGACGTCCTGGACCTCGCCTGGCTCCGAGACCTCCTTGCCGTCGACTGCGGTTATGACATCGTCCTTTTTCAGCGTGCCCTGCGCCGCACCCTCATCCAAAACTTCCGCGATGGTGATCTTCACCGGCAGGTGGAGGTAATCCATTGCGGCGACAGTCGCGGCAGACTCGGACTGGGTAAAGGCCTGCTTATTGGACTCTTCTACCTCTTTATCGCTCATGTTCTGCGGAATGACGGTATCGATGGGCACGATCGTGTCATCAGTCATCATCCAGCGGCCCAGCGCCTGCGCCAGGGTCATATTGGTGCGCACAGAGACCGTGGTCATATTGAGGTGGCCATCCGTGTCATAGGTTTTCGGCGCCTGAACATCAACGACCTGAGTGCCGTCGACCTCCCCCAACGTGTCCACCGTGGGACCGGGTCCCTCAGCGGCATAAGGCACGGTCAAAGACACATCGGTGCCGGGGATATGGTCAAGCGATACCAACGCACCGGTGAGGACGACGGGGATGGCACCCCAGGCGATGGTGCGGACGCGACGGCTAGCAGGAGAATTCACGGATCAATACCCTACAACCTTTGCCGTAGTGTTCGCTGTCAGCGTAGCGGGGATCATGGAAAGTAGCCGGATGGTGCCGGTAGATTAGGACGCATGAGCAACGGATTCGGTTTTTCTTTCCCCAATAACGATGACGACGATAATGACGGACGTCGTGACCAGAACCCGTTCGGCGCATTCGGCGGCGCTAATGGTGGCGGCCTCGGTGACATGCTGAACCAGTTCGGTCAGATGCTATCCGGCATGGGCTCTTCCATGAACTCGCCGGAAAACTCCGGCCCAGTCAATTACGACATGGCTAAGCGCATCGCCCTGCAGCAAATCTCGCAGTCCAAGGCGGTAAGCGCGGACGATACCAAGGCTGTAGAGGAATCCGTCCGCTTGGCGGAGCTCTGGCTTGATGACGCCACCTATTTGCCCACCGCCTCCGGCACGGCCAAGGCCTGGGATTCCAAGCAGTGGTTGGAAGAGACCATGCCGGCGTGGCAGCGCATGGTCACCCCGGTGGCCGAGCACATGAATGATGCTCAGCTGGATTCCATGCCGGAACAAGCGCGCGAGATGATGGGCCCCATGACCAAGATGATGAACCAGATGTCTGGCATGAATTTTGGCATGCAGCTCGGCCACGCCTTGGGAGATTTGGCCTCCCAGGCGCTGACCGGTTCCGATTTCGGCCTGCCCATCGCCCCAGCCAATACCGTGGCACTGTTGCCACAGACCATCCAGAAGGTCGCCCGCGAGCTTAATGTTCCTGGCCAGGAGGTGCTGGTTTATATTGCCGCACGCGAGGCTGCCCGCCAGCGACTGTTTAAGCACGTGCCTTGGTTGGTAGAGCGCATCGTCTCCTCCGTGGAGGAATATGCCATTGGCCTGGTCATTGATACTTCCCACTTGGAGGAAGTCACCCGCGAACTCAACCTCGAGTCCGGCGATCCACAGGCAATCCAGGATGCGATGAGCAAGTTGCAGGGCATGGACCTCTCCCCGCGCATTACCTCCAAGAACACTGCGGCCGCCTCTCGCCTCGAGACCCTATTGGCCTTGGTAGAAGGCTGGGCCGAGCACGTGGTTACTGAGGCACTGGGCGAGCGCATCCCGTCGACCTCGAAGCTGACCCAGGCATGGGCACACCGCCGCAGCACCGGTGGTTCCGCCGAGAATGCCTTCAGCAAGGTGGTTGGCATCGAGCTCAATGCCCCTAAGGTTTCTGAAGCTGCAGAGCTATGGCGCCGCGCCACCGTGGCCGTGGGCGCGGAAAAGCGCGATAAGGCTTGGGATCACCCGGACTTCCTGCCCACTGCGGAGCACCTCGATAACCCGGCCGCCTTCATCGACTCCCTGTTGGACGAAGGCCCGGATGAGGGCTTCGAAGAAGAGTTTGCCAAGCTGGAGGAAATGCTGAAGAACGGCGAGGATTCCTCTACCGCGCAGGGCGACGAGTCCACGGATTCCGAGAAGCCGGAACGCAAAGACGACAAGAAGGACAAGGGCAACGAGGACGAAGAGAACTAGCAGCCCCAGCGCTGATAGGCCTCAAGATAGCCCTTCGCCCGCTCAGCGTGGGGCGCCCTGTCCGCCCACTGCCAAAAATCCCGCCCATGGCGCGGGATGAAGGTGTGGGTGAGCTCGTGAATGATCACTGAATCCAGCACATAGTCCGGCACGTGTTGCAGCCGATCACTGAGCCGAATATCCGCGGTGGAGGTAGTACAGCTACCCCACCGCGTATTTTGATTGCTCACCCACCGAATAGAGCCGATGGTTGCACGGCCATCTAAATACGCCGCGTTGAGCCGCCGCGCACGTTCCTCGAGCTGGGCGTCCGTGCGGCGGCCACTGCCCTGTTTCTTCTCCACCCGCGCCAACATGTCTGCGACGGCATCGCGCTCATCCCGCGCGGACATCCACGCGGGAATGCGTACCTCGAGCACCCCGGATACCATGCGCGCCTGCACGGTTTTCTTCCGCTTGGCAGAGCGAATGACTTTGACCTCTGGGGGCTGCGGTGCGGTGGGCTGCGTACTCGACATGACAGGTGATTGTACCTGTGGTGCAATGGAGACCACATACTTCGGGGGAAGGGGTTAAAAGCGTGGGGATTTCTGCCACCCAAGTGGTCTTGGCGCCAGGCAGCGCAGTTTTGTGCCGCGAGGAAACGGTGATCCAATTTGGCATGGATGCCACCCGCGTTGGGGTTGCGGAAACTGGAAGCGCGCTCACCGTCGCGACGGCTTTCAACACCGCTCGCGAACCAGTGTCCCCGGAGGACTTATCTGAACGGCTGCGTGCTGCAGGGCTTGAGAAGGCGGCGGCGCTGAGCCTCATTGAAGACGCGCTGGACTACGGCATCCTCTGGCCACACAACGAGGCCGATGCCAAGGCAGACACCATTGTCCTCATGGGAGGATCCACCTTGGCGGAGAGGCTCCGCGCGCGCCTTGAGGCGGATGGCTTCCAGGTCCGCATCCCGTTGGAGGAAGACAATGTCTTTTCCTATATCCACGACCTCGACGGCATGTATCCAGTACTCGCTGTGGACCAGCTGCACTGCCCACTGGATTGTGCGAATGCACTCGCGGGCACAGGCACTACGTGGATTCCGGTATCTTTGCTGGACAATCGTGGCGTCATCGGGCCTGTACGGCTGCGGGGCCAAGGACCGTGCCCATTGTGTGCGCACTTGGCCCGCGTGGATATGGACCCACTGTGGAATATCATCAGCACTCAGCTCACCCGCGTGCGCCGCACTCCAGAAGCCGTGGTGCTCGATGCTGTTACGGCGCATACACAAGTGATCATCCGGCGGCTGATGGGGCGGCCGCTGCCGCCAGGCGCACCGACCGCAAAGTCGCGCCCCGGACAGCAGTGGGAGGTCGATGTCTACGGACACCATCAGCAGCGCACCGTCATTGCGCATCCACGCTGCCCGGTGTGCTTCGGCGGCAAGACCAACCTGGCTAGCTGCGAACCGAACGAATAACCTCTAGTACTTGGGCGCCGTAGCGCTCCAGCTTGCTAGGGCCTACGCCAGAAATGGAGAGCATCTCTGCCTCATCGGAGGGCAGTTCCTCCGAAATCGCCTGCAGGGTGGCATCGGAAAAGATGACATAGGCCGGAACCTTTTCCTGGCGCGCAATCTGGGACCGCCACGAGCGTAAGGCGGCAAAGACCTCTTCATCGCCGCCGCCTTCACAATCTTCATGGCGGCCTATGACCTTTTCCGCCGGTGTTCCCAGCGGACCAGAGCACACGCGGCAGCGCTTCGGGCGGCGTGAGCGAGACCCACTGCCGGAGGCATCTTCGGCCGCCGGAACGATGCCATCGAGGAAGCGCGTGCGCTCGCGCGAAGCCCGCGAGCCGGTAGTCTTCGCCAGCGCCCATGACAGTGCGAGGTGCTCACGGGCGCGGGTAATACCCACGTAGAAAAGGCGGCGCTCCTCTTCTACCTGTTCGTCGCCAGCCTTGATGGCATGGTTGATGGGCATAAGCTTTTCCGTTAGCCCCACGAGGAATACAGCGTCCCATTCCAAGCCCTTGGCGGCGTGCACGGTAGCCAGCGTAACGCCTTCCATGGCTGGGGCCTGCTTATCGGTAGAGCGCCGGCGCAACTCCCCCAGCACCCCGTTGAGATCGATGCCAGGAGTGGATTCCACAATCTTTTCAATGAGCCCAACCAGTGCGTTGAGGGACTGCCAGCGCTCGCGGGCCTGGGCGCCCTGCGGCTCGGTGGAACTCAAGCCTAGCTCGACAAACGCGGCGCGGGCAATCGCCACTGGGTCATCCGGCAGGTCCTCGCGGCGGGTCGCGGCGATGAGCACGCGGATCGCCTCCAGGATTTCCGGGCGGCGGAAAAAGCCCTCGCCGCCGCGGACTTGGTAAACCACTCCGGCGTCGGCAAGCGCCTGCTCAAACTGCTCCGACTGGGCATTGATGCGGTAAAGGATGGCAATCTCGGAGGCCGGCACGCCCTGATCCAGCAGCGTGAGGACCTGGCCGGCCACCTCCTGGGCTTCAATCTCTTCGGACCCATAGGCTTTAAAGGTGGGCTCGGGCCCAGGCTCGCGCATGCCTTGCAGCTCCAAGCGCGTGCCAGCTGCGCGGCCGGTGGCCTTGCCGATGACCCGGTTGGCCAGGTCAGTTACCTGCGGCGTGGAGCGGTAGTCGCGCTGCAGCTTGACCACGGTGCCATCCGGGTACGTGCGCGAGAAATTAAGCAGATAGTCCGGGGAGGCGCCGTTGAAAGAATAAATGGTCTGGTTGGCATCGCCCACCACGGTAAGGTCATCGCGCTCGCCCAACCAAGCGTTGAGCACCCGCTGCTGCAGCGGGGTAACATCCTGGTACTCATCGACGACAAAGGTGCGGTACTGCTCGCGGAAGGTCTCCGCAATCGCCGGCACATTCTCGATGGCACCTGCGATGTGCATGAGGAGGTCATCGAAGTCCAAGTGCATCATGTCCGGCGTGGCCTTGGACTGCTCGTAGCGGCGGAAGGCCTCTGCTACCTTCGCCGGATCGGCCGGTGCACTGCGGTCTGTATTCGCGATCACGGACTCATAATCTTCGGCACTGACCAGCGCGGACTTAGCCCACTCGATCTCCGCCAGGACGTCTCGAATCATGTCCTTGGAATTATCCAGCCCCACCGAGCGCACCGCGCGGGCAACTAGGGGGAATTTATTATCCAGCAGCTGCCACGGAAGATCTCCTGCTACCTGCGGCCAGAAATACTTCAACTGGCGGCGCGCCGCCGCGTGGAAGGTCTGCGCCTGCACGCCGGCCACGCCCATGGTGCGCAGGCGATCGCGCATTTCTCCGGCCGCTCGCGCCGTGAAGGTCACCGCAAGCACGCGCTGCGGGCTCACAAAACCCTGGTCCACCAAGTTGGCAATGCGATAGGTAATAGTGCGGGTCTTGCCCGTACCCGCGCCGGCCAAGATGCACACGGGCCCGCGCGGCGCCGTGGCCGCGCGCAGCTGATCTTCATCCAGCAGGGACAAATCCGGCTTAGTCACCGTGATACCACTCCATAATCATCGTGTGTGCAATTGAACCCGGACGTGGAAGCTTTAGCTCAAGGAGCTCGGCGCGCTCCACCCACCGGATTTCTTCCAATTCCCCATCAGTATGGCAGGTGGGGTGGACATCAGCCGTGCGCGCACAAAAGCCCAGCATGAGGGAGCCACTCGGTGGCCACGCCTGCGAGCCCCAGTAGCGAATATCATCCACCCTGCGCCCGGTTTCTTCTAGGGCCTCGCGCGCAAAAGCTGCTTCCGCGGCCTCGCCCGGCTCAACGTAACCGGCGATCAGGGAGAAAAAGCTAGTGCGGCGGCGATTGCGCGCCAGCAAAATCCGATCGGTGCCGCTGAGGCGAATAAGCCCGATGACGGCAGGATCTAGGCGCGGGAAGACCATCCGGCGCTCGTCCAAAGGATCGCGCCCCACGATTCCCGGTGCTGGGTAGTCCAGCTTGTGACCGGTGCGCGGATCAAAGCGCTGCTCGCGCCGATTGCGGATCAGCGCAATGGCTTGCAAAATTACCGGCTGGTCCGCAAAGAACGTTGCGCTTTCCAGTCGGCCCAGCTCGCTAGCACCGTCTTCCGGATACGCGCACGCCCGCAGGGTACCTAGGTCCACTACTGCATGCTTGCCGACGTCCCCGGGAACCTTCTCCACCAGCACCGGTTCCCCCGCTGCAGTAACCGGTACCTGGCCGTGAGGGGTTACTGGGAGGAACATTTAATCCTCATCATCATCGTCCATGACCTCGATGGGCTGTTCCATCTCATGCTTGATGTAGAGCAGGCGGTCGCCCGGCTTCAGCGCGGAGGCATCCGCGGTATCCACGCGGTGCAGCTCGTTATTGCGCAAAACAGCCAACACAATATCTGCTAGGTGGCGTGGGTTGGAGCCCACCTCGAATTCGCGCACGGCGCGCTCGGCTACGGAGAAACCCTCGTTGGGTGAGAGCAGATCTTCCATCATCTCCACCACCGTCGGGGTGACGGTGGCCAAGCCTAGCAGTCGGCCGGCCGTCTCAGCGGAGGTGACCACGGAATCTGCACCGGATTGGAGCAACAGGTGACGGTTTTCGGACTCGCGCACCGACGCCACGATCTTGGCCTTGGGCGCAAGCTCTCGCACGGAGAGGCAGCACAGCACCGCGGTATCGTCCGTGGATGGGGTAACGACGATGGAGCTGGCGTGCTCTACCCCAGCGATCTTTAGCACGTCCTGCTTGGTGCCGGAACCAAAGATGGTGACCAATCCGTGGTGCTCGGCGTGAGCGAGGGACGCACGGTTGGTATCGATGACCACGATCTGGGAGGACGGAACATCATCGGCCAGCAGCGCGGCCACGGCTCCGGCGCCCTTGGTGCCATAACCGATAACGACGGTGTGGTTACGCAATTGCTTTCTCCAGTTCTGGATTTGGAAAGTACGGCGGGCCTTATCCGTCAACACGGACAAGGTCGCGCCGACCAATAAAACAAGGAAGATCAGGCGGGCAGGGGTAATAAGCACTAAGTTAATGAACCTGGCCTGCGGGGACACGGGCACGATATCGCCGTAACCCACGGTGGTCAGCGACACCGCCGCATAGTAGGCGGAGTCCAATAACGACATGTCCTCGCTATACCCACCGCCGTCCACATAGACCACGATGGTCACGAAGACAACGATGCCAAAAGCCCACAGCACACGCTTGCCCAGCTGACGCCACGGGCTGGAATTTTCATCCCTCGGCACCGTAATGACATCAATGAGCGCGTGATCCGGCTGCGAGGACAGCTCGACCTGCGGCAAGAAGCGACTTCTAAAGCGTGACTTCATTGCCTGCGCACGTTTTTTGGCCACTAGTCCAGCCTTCTTTTCTGGTCTCGAATGATTGTCCAAGAGATTGCGCGCTTACGCAACCGCCCACATACCTTAGCCCTTGTGGTGCTCAACTGACGATTCAAGGAGTTTCTTCAGCTCTTCCCCACGCGGAAGGTGGGCAGGCTCGAAGGTATAGCCATCGTGCACATAATAAAATGCGGCACGAATCTTTTCCCCGCCGTGGATGCGGCGCCAGGCCTCTGCATACACCGCTAGCTGTATCTTGGCAGCATCCATGGCTTCTCCCTGGGGTGGGCGGCCGGTCTTCCAGTCCACCACCATCCAGGTGCCATCCTCCAAGCGGAATACCGCATCCATGCGCCCGCGCACCACGGACTCACCAATAGTGATTTCAAAGGGCGCCTCCACGTGCTCCGGCTGGCGCTCGGCCCACTCGGAGTTCAGGAAGGCTTGCTTGAGCTCTTCCAAATCGAAGTCCTCCGGCTCATCGATTCCCGGAAGTTCTTCCTCGCCCAATAGCGCCGGGCTGCCGAAGCGGTCCTCCAACCACGCGTGGAAGGCGGTACCGCGCTTGGCATAGGAATTCGGCTTAAACGGCACGGGGCGGCGCTGCCTGCGGGCAAACTGAAGCGGGTCTGCCCGCAGCGCAACCATGTCGGAGGCGGTCAGCTCGCTGGGTAGCTCAACGTCTACCACCGGCTGTTGCAGGGCCTTGTACTCCTCAATGAGAGCGTCAGCTTCCTGCTCCCATAACTCAAAGGTTTCACCCCGGCTCAAATCTGGGAGTTCCTCCATTGCTGCAAGGACTAGGTCCGCACCGGCGACTGCCTCTGGGCTAGCCTCAAGCGCTGGGAATTGTGCGCTCTCCCCAAAATCCTCCTCGGAAGGCTCGTCGGGGACGGACCACTCCACCACGTACTGCGGGAATTGCTCTTTCAGGCGCTCTAGGTATTCATAAGGAACTTTCTTCTTCTTTCCATTGGCGTTATTGGTGCCCGAGCCGGTAACGGTCAGGGTAGATTCGGTACGCGTCAGCGCCACATAAAAAAGGCGCGCCGATTCTTCCGCCTTGATGGCGCTATCCGCTTTCTTAAACTCCTCGCACGCGTTTTGGAAATGCGAGCGCTTTTGGGCATCCTCTGGGACCTCAATATAGTCATCGTCTCCCGGGACCTTATCGATCCTGGACAAGAAGGTCTCTGCTTGTGCGCTATAGCTGGACGAATCCGCATGCACCACGCAGACGTGTTCCCATTCCAAGCCCTTGGCCTTGTGCGCGGTCATAATCTGCACGCGGTCAGTGGCCGCGGGAACCTCGCCAAGGTCTAGGCCATCTTCCTTTTCGAGCGCTAACGCAAAGTAATCCAAGAGCGCATACAAAGAATCACCGTGGAAGCCCGCGACGATATCGGCAAATTTATCCAGATGTGTCGCGCCCCCCGCGCTTCCACGTGCAAGGACTTCGGTGCGGATATTAAACAATGCTTCAATATCGGCGAAGATATCCACCAGCGGTTTGGAGAGAGAATAGGTGCGTAGGTGTCGCAGTTTGGCAGAAACCTCTTCCATACGGGCGAGGCCTTGCGGGGTATAGCGGTCTCTCTCACCTAGATCGGCCAGGGCGTCGGCAAGGCCGACGCGCTGGTCCGGCTCTTCAGCGGTGGCATCTTCCAGCTGCGCACGCAGGTAGTCTTCCGGGTCCATCCCCGGCTCCCAGCGCAAGCGCTCCTCCCTCGCGCCGGCCAGATTTCGTTGGCGGGAAGCAAGCGCTTGAATATCGCTAATTCCCAGGCCACAGATGGGCCCTGCCAGCACCCGCACTGCCGCAGGCAAGTCTTCTGGGCGCACGAGCATGGTGGCAATAGCTACGAGGTCCTGGATTTCTGGCTGCCACAACAGGCCACCGAGACCAATGATTTCATTGGGTACGCCCGCTTTGTCTAGCGCCGCAGCGATGGGGGCGGAGTGCCTATTTTTACGCACCAAAACCGCCGCGCTGAAAGTATCTCCCTCGCGCTTTTCCCACTGCTCTTTCAGGTACTCGGCAACGAATTCACGCTCACGAACTTCGCTGTCGAAGTACGCCAACTGGATGTCACCTTCGCCCTTATGCGGCGCGGCAGAAAGCTCGTCCACGGGACGTTCAACGCCTTCGAATACGCCCTCCGCCACGGAGTTAGCCAAGTCCAGCGCACCAGAGGGGTTGCGCCACGAGGTGGTCAACTGGTCCTTCGGAGCGGGTGTGCCCGGCGCGACCGGGAAGTCCTCCACGAAGGCAGTGAGGTTTTCAGAAGTCGCACCACGCCACCCGTAGATGGCCTGCATTGGATCACCCACGGCCGTCACAGAAAGATCCTTTTGCTCCCCTCCGAACAGGCTTCGTAGAAGCACGCGCTGGGCATAGGAGGTGTCTTGGTACTCGTCTAGCATGACGACCTTATAGCGCTGGGATTGTTGCTTGCCCACCACAGGATGGTCGCGCGCTACGCGGGCAGCGACGGCCATCTGCTCGCCAAAGGTGATGACTTGTCGCTCGGATTGTTCCTTTTTCAGGGCCTCCAGCAGCGGCACGTACTGCACGCGGCGCTCCTGTGTGTGGATATAGTCCAGCAACGTCTTTGAGTATTCGGGGCCATTCTTTTGGGATTTATCGAGGTTATCGATGTCCGCCCGAAAATCGCGGGCATGCTCGGCGATGTGACTCGTGTCCTTGAGCCCATTATCGATGTCTTGGCTGAATTTCAGCAGGGTCTCGGTAATCTTGGCTAGGGCGCGATCATCCTCCAGCTGGCCGGTGTAATTGCGCACCACGTCATAGGCCAAGGAATAACGCTCGGCCTCGGTGATGATGCGTGCGGTGGGCTCTACCGGAACCAAGAGCCCGTATTCACGGACGAGTTCTCCCGCGTAGGAGTCATAGGTGGCTACCTTCGGCGCGATGTTTTCTAGCGCTTCTGCCACCTCGCCGCCTGGTGGGATGAGGCCGGAATCGCGCAATTTAATCAGCTGCCGCCGGATGCGCTGCTCCAGCTGTTGCGCGGCCTTACGGGTGAAGGTCAGGCCGAGAACCTGCTCCGGGCGCACATAGCCATTGGCCACCAGATACACCACGCGCGAGGCCATGGTTTCTGTCTTTCCGGCACCAGCGCCGGCAACCACGAGTTTGGGGCTAAAAGGGCCTTCGATGACATGGGCTTGTTCCTCGGTAGGCGGAAAGTCCTTGCCCAAGGCTGCAGCGATCTGCTGTGGGGAAAAATTGCTCTTAGGCATCGGTAGTCATCCTTCCTTCTTCCTGCACGGGGCAGATGGAGCGAATTGGGCACTTATCGCAGTCTTTATTGGTGCGCGCAGTGATGCGCGGGCCGCGCATCACTTCCACCAGCGGGGGCAGAAGTGCGGCGAATTCTTCTAGGGCTTCCGGCGATTTATCGCTTTGCCAAATCTCTCCAATCTTTTTGGTGGTCGCACCCGGATACACCAGCACACCGCCCTGGCGCGGCATGCCTTCGCCCTCGTGAACCTGGTGGCCGTCAAATGCGCCATGGGCAAGCGCGAGCTGATAGGTCATCAGCTGCACATGGCCCTCGCCCTCTTTCTTAGCCGGCGTGTTTCGACCCGTCTTGAGGTCCACCACCAAGTAATTTCCCTCTCCATCGCGAAGCAGACGGTCCATATAGCCGCCGATGCGCACCTCCTCGCTGACGCGTACGCCTACGGGGATTTCCACACCGGCAAGCTCTTGATTGACCTCGGATTGGCGCGCCCATTCCCGGGCGCGGTCCAACAGGGTGGAAAACTCATCGAGCTTGAAACGCAATTGCCACTGCGGTACGTCCTGAATGCGCTCGAAAGCCTCCATCACCAATAGCTTGGCCTTTTCCGCATCCATTCCGCGGCCAATGGCTTCAAAGAAGGCGTGCGCCAAAGTACCGCGGAGCAGGTGCTCCTCGGTGCTTGGGTCCTCGGCCACATTTCCTAGTACGGCCTTGAGCGGGCAGTTGAGTAATGCTTCCACTCGGGAGGGTGACAAACTGCCGCTGGTGTGCAGCGGCAGTTCAGCTGCAACGGAGCGCGCAGACCACCACTGCTCCGGGTGGGCGCCAGGGATATCGGCTGCCGCTAACCGAGCGAGCTGGCGCGCTGCTTGTTTGCGCTCAACCTCACCGGATTCCGGATTAGTAACTACGCGGCGCAATTGTGCGACAAAGGCCGGCACGGACAGCACCGCCACATCGAGGGGATCCACCTCGAGCCCGTCGCGCAATGACACGGGTGCGGGTTCGGGCACATCGAGGCCCAGTTCGCGCGGGAGTTGCGTGCGGCGCAGCGCCCGCTTTGCTTGCCGACGCGCAGCCTGGCCAGGCACGTCCACACCGCGGCCAGCGAATTCGCTAATGAAGCGCGAAGGCTCAGAGACCGTATCACCTTCCGGGTTTTCCACAGCGGCAATGAGCAGGCGCTGTCGGTGACGCGTGGTAGCGACATGGAAGAGTCGACGCTCCTCTGCCAAACGGGAGGCAACGTGGCTGACGGGGGTATCGGGATCAATATCGTGGTCGAGGAGATCGATGAGATCTTCTTGACCAAAGATGGAGCCGGTCTCCCCTAGCGAAGGCCAGCTTCCTTCCTGTGCGCCGGCCACGATGACGGTATCCCATTCGCGGCCCACGGCGCCGTGTGCAGTCAGGATCTCTACTGCCTGCGGAATAGCGGTGCGGCGGTCACGCACACCGGTGGGAAGTTCCTGTTCGGTGATGTGCGTCAGGAAGGCGCGCAGCGAGGAATCAGGGCGGCGCTCGACGTAGTCGCCTGCGGCGTCAAAAAGCGCCATCATTGCATCTAGGTCGCGGTCGGCCTGCGAGCCGGTCGCACCACCGCGCAGCGCCGAAGCCTGCAGGCGGTTATCGAGCTCGGTTGCGCTCCACACAGCCCAGAGGACCTCCTCCACCGAGGCCCCGGAGGCGAGTGCGTCCCGGCCGGCGCTTAGAACCGCGCGTACACGCTCCAGAATGGAGTATTCGCGCTCAGTAAGTTGCCCATTAAAATCTGGAAGCTCGCCATAGAGAAGACCGCGAAGGCTATCGATGCCCCGGGTGGTGGAATCCCAGCGGCGCAGACCACGAATAAGGCGGCGCAGGGTGACGGGATCGGCGCCACCCACGGGGCCGGTGAGTAATTCTTCCAACTCCGAGTTTGATAGGTCTTCCTCCAAGGCACGCAGGGCGAGCAGCACGGCGGAAACCAAACGCTGTTCGGCCAAGACGACGTCGGTAGGGCTAATGTGCACGGGCACGCCGGCGGCCAAAAGAGTGCGGCGCATCTGCCCAATATCACCGGTTGAACGAACGATGACGGCGATATCGCGCCAGGGGACACCGTCTTCTAAGTGACGGCGCCGCACGGTATTGGCTACGACGTCACGCAGCCTGCCGTCCGAATCCACAATGGAGATGCACGCCGGTGAGGGTGTGCGGTGAGGCTCGGTGAGCTCGATGTCGTGTTCAGCTGGGAAGTCCCGCAGGAAACGCGAGCTAGCACCGCGGAAGGCAAAGACGGATTGATCGGCATCGCCGCCTACCACCACGAGATCCGCCTGCGGGGCCATTTCGCGAATGAGCTTGCCCGCAGTGGGGTCAAGCAATTGCGCATCATCGACAATGATGGTGTGGAAGGGGTGCTCGCGCAGAAGCTGGGGGCGCTGAAGAACCGCGGTAACCAATTCCGCAGCGGAATAGGAATGGGCGCGGGAAAGGAGCTGCACGCGTTCGTACTCGCGCAGGAATTCACCCGCCGCGGACCACATGGGGCGGCCGTGCTCGGCACCGAGGCGCTCTAGGTCGCCCGGGCCCAGGCCGCGTTCAATGGAGCGTAAAAGGAAATCGCGCAGCTGCCGGGCGAAGCCCACATATTCCAGCGCGGGCCGCATCTCCGCGGGCCACGAGCCATGCCCGTCTTCTGCTTGGCCAGTGAGCAGCTCGCGGATGACGGCGTCCTGCTCCGCACCGGTAATAAGTCGCAGCTCTTCCTCGGCTGCTGTGCGCAGCAACGCGAATGCTAGGGAGTGTACGGAACGCACCATGGAGGTCTGTGCGGCGTAATCCTCGAGCCGCTCAGAGAGCTCGCGGCGCAGCCGGGCGCCGGATTCCTTCGAGGGAGCGATAACCAGGATGCCGGAGGGATCCGCGCCGGTCGGCCGGGCTTTATCCAAGGCATGAATGACGGTATCGATAAGGAAGCTGGACACACCGGTGCCGGCGGCACCGGTTACCTTCCAGGTACCGGATTCGGGCAGGTCAACAGGCCAACTGCGGGTCGTGGCGGACTGGGTACGGGGAACGAGGCGCACCTGCGGGGACCGTGGAAGGACCACTCCCGCACGCGCGGTGGAATGGGGGTCGTAACTCACCGCTCCAGTATGGCAGATGTCCGAGACACCAGATGCTGCTCCACCCGCTCAATGTGCGAACGCGTGTTTGAACGCGACGCGGAGTGCAGGTCATTGACATGACGGCGATACGACACAGCGCGCAACAGCAATTCCGGCATACCGGGTACATGACTAAAGCGCTGACAGATCCCATCATCGACCGCTTGGCTAATGAGCCCATCCACAATAACCAAAGCGGCCGTCCAGCCGGCCGGGCGCGGGGATTCGCTCGGCACAATGTCCACAATGCCCGGCGGGTTGGAGCCGTGGTAAACCGTAGTGGTGAGAAGAGCGGTGTGGGCGGGGATAAGGGGGACGTCGGCAAGCAGGGCTGGGCGATAAGCCTCGCCCGTTTCCTCCCAGGCGGCGCGCTCTGCGCGAGCGAAGGCATCGCTACGCTGCCCGTTGGGAAGGGGCACCTCGGCTATAGCCGCGTCGAGGCGCAACGCCATCTGTGCGGTTTCATCAATTCGCCCGCGTACTTGGCCCGGAAGAAACTGGGTAGCCTTCCACCCTGCGGCCGTGTGCCGACCATCGCTAGACAGTACCGGCCGGGAAACGCGGGCCCCCTGCATGCTGAGGCGCTCGCGCACCTTAGCCGACCAGGCGGCAAACGGACCGGCCTGGGAATAGACCACGTCGCCCACCTTGATGCCGTTATCCCACACCGGGCCCAATTGATCGCCCTGCACGCGGCGGGTACCAGTGGCACCGGTTTCCGCGTGGAAGGCGCTTAAAACATGCTCTGGGGGAAGCGGCATCCTTAACTCCTATTCGGGTTGGTGGGGATCCTTATTATCCGGATTCGGATAAGGCCACGGGTTTGGTGAGCAGGTCACATCCTCATCAGGATAGACCTCGCTGGGCTTGCGATCGTGCAATTCTTTGTTGTTAAGGTCCAAGGTCTGCTGCATCATGATCGGCGCTAGCTTGCCCTGGCCGCCACACGGCTGGTGGGCCGCATAGCCAATGGCATGACCCAACTCATGGTTGATGACGTACTGGCGATAATTGCCCAAATCGCCTTCAAAAGGCGTGGCGCCGCGCACCCAGCGGGCCTCGTTGATAATGGTGGTGGACTCGCCCGTAATGGTGGTGTGGCAGGAGGTTTCCGTTTCAATCTTCTCGCCACAGCGCTCTGCGGCGGTGCCGAGCGAAGTCAGCTGGATGCGGGTATCCGGTTCCGCATCAGCGGCCACGTGCTCGAACTCAAAGTCCTTATGCGCGGTCCAGCCGCGCGGGTCAGACAAGGTGGCCTCCACCATGGCGGCAAAAGACTCATCGCCTCCATACGGTGCGGTGTTAAGGCCATCTTCTACCTCGATGGAATAGCGCACCTTTTGCTCGCCGCCCTTACCGGTAACGGCGCCAGGCTCGCCTACCTCGTGGAAGGTGCCCTTGCCCTGCTTGGTATAGGAGCCACCGGGCGGCATCTCGCTGATTTCCCGCTTGACCGCTGCAGCATCGGCAGGATCAGGGCCCATCTTCTCCGTACTCGTTGGGGCAGCCTCGCTAGTGCCTTCCGCCTTTTCTTCAGAGGAAGACGCGGTGGCGATATCGACGATGAACCAAATGGTCAGCGCGATCATGAGGGGGATAGCCACTACGCGCCACCAGCCATATTGACGCGCAAACCGGACCACCGCATTGGGGTGGTCCGGCGCATGGCCCTGGCTCTGGTGGGCGTGGCGAGTCTCCCTTTTTTCCATGGGGCCTTAGGTTACCCGTTTGTATTTAAAAAAGCTGAATCAGCAGCCCTATGCGCTCGCCTTAGGCGCCAGCGAATCCCACGGCGTGCTTCTTTGCAATGCCGACCTCGACGTAGACCACGCGGTCAGTGCGCACGAGGTACTTGCGGCCCTTGTCATCTTCCAATTCCAGGGTGGAGTTATCCGCCAGGGCACTGTTGATCTTCTGCGTCAGCTCGGCTTGGTCACCTGCAGCGCTAATGACCAGCTCGCGAGCGGTATCCGCGAAACCAAACTTGATATCCATGAAGATTCCTCCTCTAACTAGAGTTTTATTGTCAATGGCCCCACTATAACCATCCCAGCTACTATCAAGGTGTGTCTGACATAAAATCCCAGCCACCGAGCTTCGCGGAACTCGGCGTTGCGGCCGAAATCTGCGATGGTCTCGCCACTCGTGGCATCACGCGTACTTTTGCAATCCAGGAATTAACCCTGCCCATCGCGCTATCTGGCCAGGACTTGATTGGCCAAGCGCGCACTGGCATGGGCAAGACCTATGGCTTTGGCGTGCCGCTTTTGGACCGCGTCTTTGATGACGCCGATATCGACGAGCTCGATGGCACCCCGCGCGCCCTCGTGGTGGTCCCCACCCGCGAGCTTGCCCAGCAGGTCACCGAGGACTTGCAGGTGGCTGCCGCCCACCTGCCCGTGCGCTTAGCCTCCATTTACGGCGGCCGTCCCTACGAGGAACAGATCAAAAAGCTCAACAAGGGCGTAGATGTCATCATTGGCACGCCTGGCCGATTGATCGATCTCCACGAACGCGGCGAACTGCAGCTAGATCGCGTGGCTATCTTGGTGCTCGATGAGGCCGACGAGATGCTGGATCTGGGCTTTTTGCCCTCGGTGGAGGCTATCCTCAAGGCACTCGATGGCAATGCCCACCAAACCATGCTCTTTTCCGCCACGATGCCGGGCGCAATTTTGACCCTCGCCCGCCGGTTTATGGAAAAACCCATCCATATCCGCGCCGAATCCGGCGAGCAGGATTTCACCCATTCCTCCACTCGCAAGGTCACCTTCCAGGCCCACCGCATGGATAAGGTTGCCGTCGTCGCCCACGCCCTGCAGGCCTCCGGCCGCGGGCGCACCATCATCTTCGCTCGCACCAAGCGCGCGGCCGCCCAGTTGGCCGATGACCTTGCCCGGCGCGGCTTCCACGTGGGCGCGGTCCATGGCGATCTGGGGCAAAAGTCGCGCGAGAAGTCGCTCCATGCCTTCCGCACCGGCCAGGTGGATATCTTGGTCGCCACCGATATTGCCGCCCGCGGCATCGACGTTGATGATGTCACCCACGTCATCAACTATCAGGTTCCGGATGATCCGATGACCTTTGTCCATCGCATTGGCCGCACGGGTCGCGCCGGCCATACGGGCACCGCTATCACCATGGTGGGCTATGATGAGCTGGGCAAATGGCAGGTTATTAATGATGAGCTGGATTTGGGTGAGCCGAATCCGCCGCAGTGGTTCTCCACGTCCCCGGAGCTGGCCCAGGCTCTAGACATCCCCGCGGAGGTAGAGGAAACTGTCGGCCCTGAGACCAAGGTCGTGGGCCAGGTGCCTGTCCGCGAGAAATCCCCCACCCGTACCACCGCGCGCCGCGGCAGCTCCCGGCGCAGGCGAGGAGGCCGCCGATGACTAAAGCTCCCATTTTGCGCTCGACCCCCGCCGATTGGAAGGCTACCGGCATTATTGCCGTGGTCTGCGCCATCGCGGTCGGCGGGGCGGCTATTACCGCCAATATTAATCAAGCGCATCTCAGCCAAGCGGCCGTTCCTGGGGATAAGGATGCACCCGCGCTTGCCGACGTCCCCGAGGCCCTCCACGAGTCCTTCAGCCTCCCCAACGAACCAGTACCCGGCCAATACCGGGCGGTTTCGGCACACGGCCTGACCATCACGCACGCCGATCACACGCTCACCGCAACCAACCCGGACGGTTCCGAGGCTTGGACTTATGAGCGCACGGACGCGGATCTGTGCTCGCTGTCTACTGCGTGGGGCAAAATCGTGGCGTCGTATAAAACCGGCGTGGGCTGCGGGGATACCGTGGCAATTGAGGCTGCGACCGGTGAGTATGACAGCACCCGCAGCGCCGTCAACTCGGAAGAGGTAGTACCCGTTTCCTCTAATGACCGGGTAGGAACTGTCTCCACTGACCGCATCGATTTGTGGCGCTCCGATTTGGTGCGCACCGTGGAATACGGTGATGTGGAGGCAAAGCAGGAGCCGGACAAGCAACCGCACGAGGACTGCTCGATTAGCTCCGCCCTTACCCGTACCGAGAATTTAGTGCTGACCGAGTCCTGCCCCGATAAGCCGGGCACGACCTGGTTGCGCTTCCAGGACACCACCCCTGATGATTCCCGTGAGCCCGATATCGCCGCCGATGTGGACATAGCCACCGACGGCGCCCGCCTTATCGCTGTGGGGCAAAAGGCCGCCGCTATCTACCGCCCAGGCCCGCACCCCACAATCGAGTCCTATGACAATAAGGGAGAAAAGCTGGACTCTACTTCGGCAGAACGCTCTCCAGACATAGACGCGGGCGCCTCCCCATTCGCCCCGGCAACCGCGGACCTGCCGCACCATATGACCTGGTTTGATGGCTCCCGCCTCTACCTTTTTAAACCGAGCGACCTCGCAGTGGATCACGTGGTGGACGATGCCATCGGCACCCCCATCGCCGTCGCCGAGCACATGTTGGTACCTACCAAAGCAGGCATTGCTGTCATGGATTGGTCCACCGGCAAAACCCTGCGAACCATCCCGGTTGATCGCGGCAGCTATCACGGCCCCGTCTACCTCACCTTGGCGGGAGACACCATCGTGGAAACCCGCGGCGATCAGGTCGTGGGTCTAAGCGCCGATTAATCCGCCCTGCAACACATAAAGGGCCACGCCTTCCGTTTTTCCCGGGGCGCGGCCCTTGTGCGCGTGGCAGCGAATTTAAAAGTTTGCTGCCGCCCACTCCGTGGAAGCGCGGACGAACATCAGCAGGAAGATGACTACTGCGGCGCTTACCAAAGTGACCGCACCAAGTAACGGCGATCCACCGCTAAACATCTGGAAGGAGCTCGCTGCCAAGATGAGCTCGACCAGGATAATGGCTCCCCTACCCCAGCGCTTTCCTTTGACCATGGCCCAAGCGCCGACGATGACAAAACCAAAGACAATAAAGATAAATAGTGCGGTGCCTAGCCCCACAAAGCTTCCGGAGCCCGAGTCCGACACCATGGAACCATTTTCTGCGCCGGTCACCTCGCGCACAATCAGGAAGATACCGAAGCAGATGACGGTGATGGACTGAACCACGGCGAGCGCTGCGGCCACAAGGACCGGCTGTGGCGCGCCCTGCTGGGTCTTCGCCTCACGCGCCGGCTGCGGCGAGGTCACACTTTGCTTTTTGTTTACCTGCTTTTTCTTCTGCTTAGACACAAAGCCACAGTCTACTCACCGGTCAACGCCATTTCCTTGTGCGCCACTCAGGTTTCGCGGGGGCAGGAGTTGGCCGGGCAGATTTGACGCTTCTTCAGTCACCACACTCAAGGATTTTTGGACAATACTCCAGTTCAGCGAGTTTCTCACAGGGTTCTTTCAACTCATACGTCGCGCTAAATGACCCCCACACTAGTTTCATTCACGTGAGGTTGACCACAATTTTGCCTCTACCCCTAGCGGAGTCTGAGTAACCATGTCATGATTCTGGGGTAGCAAAAAGAAAGAGGACGTAAACCTCTTCTTAACTTGAAGGAAACTTCAAGTAACCACAATGTGAACCATTGGCGGCGGCGACGCTGGCCCGACCTCGAGACCGGGCCCCACTGCACGCAGACCAGTTCACACAACCACCCACCCTGGCATTGGTTGCTTTTCATTTTCGTGAAAAGCGCTTGTGCTTACTGCTGTCGAATTTTTGTTAGGAGATATCAATCATGGATTGGCGCCACGAAGCTGTTTGCCGCGACGAAGACCCCGAGCTGTTCTTCCCAGTAGGCAATTCTGGTCCTGCACTTACCCAAATCGCTAAGGCCAAGCTGGTCTGCAACCGCTGCCCTGTTGCCTCTTCCTGCCTGAAGTGGGCACTGGAATCCGGCCTGGACGCCGGCGTCTGGGGCGGCCTGTCTGAAGAAGAGCGCCGCGCCCTCAAGCGTCGCCGCAATCGCGGCCGTGGCCGCGCCCGCGTTTCCGCTTAATAAACGGCCCCCAATTTTCGTTTCGGCGCCCTTAGCCGCTACAGTTGAATAAAGTTCAGATACCCTCAACGAAGGAGTGCGCAATGAGCAAGCGTGGTCGCAAGCGCAAGGATCGCCGCAAGAAGTCCGCTAATCACGGCAAGCGTCCTGGCGCATAACGCACAGCATTACTCAAAGCCCGGTTCCCTCGGTCACTTCGACCGTAGAACCGGGTTTTTGCTATGCCAGACGCAAATCGATGTCGTCTCCTAACTCCCCGCTTGACCTCTCCGTGCCTTAAGTCCAATGTGATCGGGCCGAACTGAACACATTGGGGTCTCAATTCGGCCCTTCCGCCCTCAATTCGGCCCGATCAGTATGGACTCAAACAAAAAGTTGAAAGATCATGAGACCAGACCCCACCACAGCGGGTGAGCAACAGTGGCTACCACGCCGTGTCGATGCGGGTGATCTCTATCGAAATGCGGCGGCGCAGCGCCTGCGGCGCCTTAGCCTGGCCGTTACAACAGTTGCGCACTAGGGAGCGGATAATCTCCTCGCTCTCGAGGCGCTGCTGACAGAAATCGCACTGGGCGATGTGCTCGCGGATAGCGAGTGCGCGGGCATAGGTGGTCGATTCATCGAGAAGCTCGCACAGGAGGGCCTGTACCTCTGGGGAGCTACACGCACCACAGTTGTGTTCCGTTGCGCGGTCCATTACTTCTCCTCCATGTCTGGGTGTTCTAATCCAATGCCTTGTTCTCGTGCCACGTCTTTCAACGCTTTCCGGAGCAATTTTCTTCCCCGGTGCAACCGGGACATCACCGTGCCCAGTGGAGTATCCATAATTTCTGCAATTTCTTTATACGCCAAGCCCTCTACATCCGCGTAGTACACCACCATCCGGTAGTCATCGGGCAGGTCATTCATGGCCTCTGAAATGGTGGCATTTGGCATGTCCTTAAGCGCAGCTACCTCGGCGGATTCCAGGCCAGTGGAATCGTGTCCCGCGGTGGTATAGAGCTGAAAATCGCTCAGGTCATCGGCCGAAGACTCCGTGGGCCGGCGCTTCGCCTTGCGGTAGGAGTTGATGTAGTTATTGGTCATGATGCGATACAGCCAAGCCTTAAGGTTTGTACCTTGCTTGAAGGAATGAAAGGACTTATAGGCCTTGAGGTAGGTCTCCTGCACGAGGTCCTCAGCATCTTGCGGGTTGCGCGTCATGCGCAGGGCACCGCCGTAGAGCTGGTCTAGCAGGGGCAGCGCTTCCGCTTCGAAGCGGCGCTGCAGCTCCTTTTCGCTGATTGTTCCTTTAGCCACAATTTCTATCCTAACGCGTAGCGCTAGAATCCCAGGCATGTCCAAAAAGTCCCCGCATGCAGCCACCCCAGCGCTCAAAGTCGTGGAAGACGCCAGCGTAGACCACCATGTGTACACCTTTGAGGCGGGCAAGGATCACTTCGGCGATCACGCCGCGGCGGCCCTCGAGGTAGAGCCGGAACGCGTGCTCAAAACCTTGGTCATCGATTTAACGGCAGGCAAGGGGCCCAAGCGGAAGTTGGCGGTGTGCGTAATCCCTACCACCCACCACCTGAGCCTTAAGAAAGCCGCGGCCGCCCACGGCGTTTCTAAGGCCGCCATGGCGGATCCGCATGACGCGTCCAAGTCATCCGGATATATTCCCGGCGGCATTTCCCCGCTGGGCCAGAAGAACCCGCTGCCCACGGTCATTGAGGAAACCGCCGTGCTTTTCGATACCGTCTTTATTTCCGGCGGGCGCCGCGGGCTAGATATCGAGCTCAATGCGGAGGACCTCGCAGAGCTGTGCTCTGCTAGCTTTGCCGATCTACTCGCCGAGTAGCTCCGGATAATCGTTGGATACGCTGCCCACAGCCTTGTCAGCGGGGTGGGTGTGGAAGCCACGCAGGGGCGTCGGCAAGAGCAGCTCAGCGGCTTCTTCGGGGCTACCCTCCAGCCAGGTACGCATTTCTTCGGCCGCCAAGAAGCGGGGCAGGCGGTGGTGCAGCCACTCCATTTCTTCCGTAGCTGCAGTGGTGACAATCGTGGCAGACAGGCGGTCTAGGCCGGTGTCCCACAGGCCTGCCGCCCACAACAGGCCCTCTTCCGCGCGGACGAAATAGGGCTGCTTGCCGCCTTCTTCCTGGTGCCATTCGTAGTAGCCGTTCATGGGAATAAGGCAGCGCTGCTCTTTAAAGGCATGCCGGAAGGAGGGTTTGGTGGCCACCGTTTCCGCCCGGGCGTTAAACAGCGGCGGGCCGTCCAGGTCCTTCTTCCAGTGCGGCAGAAGTGCCCACCGCGCAGGGTCGACTTGGGCGAGGCTTTCGCGCACGCGCACCATCGCCACCGGCTGGGTGGGTGCAATATTGTAGCGCGGGCCTGGGGTGCCTTGTGGGGCATGTACCTCTGTGACTCCGAGCAGCGCTCCCACCTCATCAAGAAGGGACTCGGTAAAAAGAACGAATCTTCCGCACATGCCCTCTATTATGGACGATATGTCTCAACCATGGTCCGCCCCGCAAGCGGCAGGCCCCATTACGTGGGCCCAGCACGTGCCGGGCTCGAAGTCTATTACCAACCGCGCCTTCATTCTGGCGGCGTTGGCCGATGGCCCTTCTACCCTGCGCGCGCCACTCATCTCGCGCGATTCGCAGCTGATGGAAAAGGCCCTGGAATCTATGGGCGTGCGCTTCGAGCACGACGGCGAGGATATCCACGTCACCCCAGGCCCGCTTAAGGGTGCCACGGTGGACTGCGGCCTGGCCGGCACGGTCATGCGCTTTATCCCGCCGGTTGCGGCCCTGGCGGACGAAACCGTTCTTGTCGACGGCGACGAGCAGGCCTACGCCCGCCCCATGTCCACCACCCTGGATGCACTGCGCCAGCTCGGCGTCGAGGTGGACGGCGATAGCCTGCCTTTTAGCGTGTGCTCGCACGGAGTGCCGGAAGGCGGCGAGGTTACCATTGATGCCTCTGGGTCATCGCAGTTCGTCTCCGGACTTTTGCTGGCCGGTGCGCGCTTTGCACAGGGCATTACCGTCACCCACAAAGGCGCTCCCCTGCCCTCCATGCCGCACGTAGAAATGACCGTAGGCATGCTGCGCCAAGCCGGCGTACGCGTGGATTCCGGCGAGAATACGTGGACCGTGCACCCCGGTCCGATCGCAGGCCGAGAGTGGACCATCGAGCCGGATCTATCCAATGCCACGCCTTTCCTTGCCGCCGCTGCCGTCACCGGCGGCCGCGTGACCATTAAGCGCTGGCCTGCCAATACCACCCAGCCGGGCGACGCCATTCGGCATATTTTGGTGGATATGGGTGTCATGGTCACCCAAGAGCCGGGCTTTGTCACTGCCAAGGGCGCCAAAGACGGCGCGCTGCAGGGCATCGAGCGCAACATGGGCGACATTGGTGAGCTCACCCCCACCGTCGCGGCGCTGTGTGCCCTGGCGGCTACCCCCTCTACCCTTACCGGCATTGCCCACCTGCGCGGTCACGAGACCGACCGTTTGAAGGCGCTGGCGGATAATATCAACGCCCTCGGAGGCAAGGTCACCGAGCTTGCCGACGGTCTGCACATCGACCCCGCCCCTCTCCATGGCGGAGAGTGGCCGTGCTACGCGGATCACCGCATAGCCACCGCAGGTGCCATCCTCGGTCTGAAGGTGCCGGATATAGCGATCGAAGATATTTCTACCACTGCGAAGACCCTTCCCGGCTTCGACCGCATGTGGGAGACAATGGTGGACCCCGAGCAACAGGAGAGCAATGGCTAGGCGTTTCGGCTCCTTTGATGAATCCGATGTGCGCGTGCGCCCCGGCAAGGGCTCGCGGCCGCGCACTAAAGACCGCCCCAAGCACAAAAATGCCAAGTTCGGCATGGTCATAACCAAAGACCGTGGGCGCTGGGGCGTAGCACTAGACGACGGCCCGCGGGTCACCGCCATGCGCGCCCGTGAGCTGGGCCGCACCGCCATCGAGGTGGGCGACCGCGTGGGCGTGGTGGGCGATACCTCCGGCAAGAAGGACACCCTAGCGCGCATAGTGAAACTCGAAGAGCGCACCTCCGTCCTCCGGCGCACGGCCGATGACACCGACCCTTATGAGCGCATCGTGGTGGCGAATGCGGACCAGATGCTCATCGTCACCGCCGTGGCCGATCCGCCGCCGCGCTCTGGGTTTGTCGAGCGCGCCCTCATCGCTGCGTTTGTGGGCAATATCCACCCCATCCTGTGCCTGACCAAAACCGATCTCACGGATCCTGCCCCCTTCGCGGCCGAGTTCGCCGATCTTAATGTCACGGTGGTGGAAGCCGGCGTCGAAGACGGACTTGAGGCGGTGCGCCACCACATCGACGGCCACGTCACCGCGCTCATCGGACATTCCGGCGTGGGTAAATCCACACTGGTCAACCGATTGGTACCGGATGCGGATAGGGAGACAGGGGAAGTATCGGGCGTCGGCAAAGGCAGGCACACCTCCACCCAATCGGTGGCGCTCCCCCTCCCCGCCGAGGACGCATTCACCGACGGCTGGATTATCGATACCCCAGGCATTCGTTCCTTTGGCCTCGCACACGTGGATGCCGATGACGTGCTTGGCGTCTTTGAAGACCTTGCCGCAGCCATCGAGGACTGCCCCCGCGGTTGTACGCATATGGGCCCGCCTGCGGATCCAGAATGCGGCCTCGATAACCCTGCGCTTATCCCCCCTGATACCGCCAGTGCGCGGCGGCGCGACGCGGTGCGCGGCCTACTCGAGGCCCTGCGCACCAACGTGGACTGGGAAAATTAGAGGTGGAAGCCGGTATCGGCCATAACACCCAAAATGCCATCCACGATGCCGAAGAATACGTCGAGGATCTGGCCCCAGGTGCCCTGGGACGAGGTCTCTAGCAGCGCCAGCCACGGGGTGGTGGGCACGGCGTCGGCAGCCGCATCCGAAGCTGGGGTGGTATCTGCCAGGGCTGCTGGCGCGGCAATGAGGGCTGCGCCTGCGGTAACGGTGGCCGCAGCGATGTTCTTGAAACGCTGAGTCATATTGTCTCCTTGAGTATTTAGAGCAGTTCTACCAGGAACGGCAGCTCGGTGGGGTGATAAAAGGCCATGAACTTATCCAGTGCATCGCCTACAGCCAGCTCCGCATCCTCATCGCCAAGGTCTGCGGTATCGATAGCCTCGATGGCCTTCGCTGTGGTTTCCTCGGACTCTGCAATATCCACGTGGATGGCCGCTAGGTCATCCTTGCTAATCTGCGCCGGATTGAGCTCTACCACCGGCTCGCCCATATCCGGGCGTGGGGTGAGGACAGAATCATCCAGGTCTACTGAGATGACCACGCGGCGGTGCGGGAACTGCTCTTCATCGCCAATGGCCAAAAGGCGCATGGAGGCCATAGAGGCCTCGAGGAATGCTGAGTAGGCGATTTCTTCTTCATCGCCCTCGGTATAGAACTCCTGCAGCGCAGGGGTCACCATAAAGCCCCAGCCGGAGCGTGCGGACAGGGAGCCGGTTTCTTCCAGCTCCGCCAGCATGGCGTAGGTCGCGGGGATATAAACGCGGGCTTTAGCCACTAAAATTCACCTTCAATATCGAAGACTGCCTGGATTTCTACAGAGACGCGATCAAAGCTGGTGTACAAAAAGCCCACCATGCCGGATTCCACGGCGGCGCGCACGTTGAGGATGGAATCATCGATCATGACGCAGTCATTGAGCGGCAGCTCTAGGGCATCAGCGGCCGCTTGGAAGGCAGCGACCTCAGGCTTTTCCGCCCCCACCTCGCCGGAAAGAACGACTGCGTCGACGTTGCCGCGGTACTCCCACTCGCGGATGTGCTCCGCGCCTGGTCCGCCTGGGTCATTGGACAGGATGGCGGTTGCTGCGCCATTTGCCTTGGCAGCGGCCAGCAGCGCCTTCCAGCGGCGGTTGTCTTCTTCGGTGCCATCAAGGACGCCGACATAGTCAACGATTAGACCACGCATGTACTTAAATCCTTTGGTTACGATTCTCTTTAACTCCCCGAGAGTATAGCGAACCGCGCGCGCATTCGCGCCCACCCCTTTCAGGAAACCCTCAGAAATGGCGGGGTTGGGGCGGGCATGAGACAATTATCACGCGTCCGCCTCCTGCCCTTATGCAGGAGCATTACTTCCCCACCATGTACGAGCCCATTCCTGGCTACTCGCACCTCAAACTCTTCATTGCGCCCCACCGTGTGCGCTATGGCCGCTTGCCGACGTCCGCGGAAGTCGCCGCCCAACACCGCATCCAAGGCTGGGTAGTCTTCGCGCTCGAGGTAGCCGCCGGCTATCGTCCGCTAGCCCATCTCAATTCCGCACGCTATTCGGATGCCATCCGTCTACACATTGGCTCGTGGGTCCGCCGGCGCACAAGCCCCTACGCCACGGACAAACTGCAATTGACCAGCCTGCACGCGCGGCCCAATGGCGAGTACTTTGGCTCCGCCTACATAGGCCAACAGCAGCATGCATTTACCGGCTCGGCGAGCCCCACCGGTCTAACGTCATTCCGCTTGCTTTAGCCCTGCGGGCAGGGCTTGGCGCCTAGGAAAAGAACTGGCCCAGGTGAGAAAGGATCTCGGACCAGTCGAGTGCGGACCATCCGAATCCGACGGCGCTGGCCAGCGCCGCTAAACCGGTGGCCAGAAGGCCGCCTTCAAAGACGGATAGACCGGAAGGCTCGTTCGCCGTCACGTCCGTGGGTACGGTTCCCACAGCATGGTGCGACGCGGCGGCCTGCTCCAGGGGCGCATTGACTTGCTTGGTGATGGTGACAATATCGCGCAGCGCCGCCGCATAGGCCGGAAACTCACCTGGGAAGGCGGAGCCAGTATCCCCGATGGTCGGCAGCTGGGTACGCGGAGAGGTCGCCGCGTTGCCGGCGGGGGCCTGCGGCACGTCCTTGTTGAATTCACCCAGCTCGGCGCGGATTACTGCCTGGGCATAGTTGGCGCCCAGCATGTCGAGGTAATCCAGTACGGCCGCTTCGGTGTACTGCTTGCCGTCTAGGGATTGCGTCCGTCCCTCTGGCTCCCACGGAAAATCCAGCGGCGTGGAATAAATATTGCCATCGGTGCGCGCTGTATTGAGCCGGGCTTTGCCAAAGTAGTACTCGAAGGCGGCGTCCGCCTTGTCCTGGGACAAAATTCCATCGGTCACCAATGCTTCCTTGCGCTGGGTAGCAATGGCCAGGATGGCCGCGGCTGCGTTATCCTGCTCAATTTTTTCGCCCGAATCCAAAATGATGCGCAACGAGGTGGCAGACTCACGCTGCATCTCATAGGCCACGGCCGGCGTGGCGCCACCGAGCAAGGTGGCAGACAAGAGCGTCGTAATACCGAGACGCAAAGAGCGGCGGCGCATCGTCAGTGGGCCCCTCACAGGAAATAAGCAGAATGGACAGGTTTCTTATATTCTACTCATTTTTTCCTGAAAAGAAACCTGCCCCGCTCCCACTATCACGAGCGGGGCGGGGCGGGGTTGGGCGTGGTTGAAGGAAGGACGCCGAGGCCTATGCCTCTACGGTGCCCTCACCGTTGCCGGAAGCGGTAGCAGCGGATTCGCCGGCCTGCTCCTCTTCCTGCTGCTTGAACTGCTTGCGCAGCATAAACAGCTGGCGGACGGTCTCTTCCTTCACGGCATCGTTCATGGCGTTGAACATCTCACCGCCCTCCTTCTGGTACTCCACCAGCGGGTCGCGCTGCGCCATCGCGCGCAGGCCGATGCCCTCCTTGAGGTAGTCCATCTCATAGAGGTGCTCGCGCCACTTCTGGTCAATGATCGGCAGGATGACCATACGCTCGGTATTGCGCATCTGCTGCTCGCCGCCAATGGCGGTCACAGACTCTTCGAGCTTGTCGTACTCATTATTGGCGTCCTGTACCAAGGCGTCGCGAAGCTGCTCAGCAGAAAGCTCACCCGGGGAACCATACTCGGAGCCTTCAACCAGCTCCTCATGGGAAATGGTGGGACCGTAGAGGGAATCCAACGCATTCCACAGCGCGTCCAAATCCCAGTCCTCCACGTAGCCGGTGGCGGTAGCGCCGGCGACATAAGCGGACACGGTGTCATCGATCATGCCGCGAATATTGTGCTGAATATCGCCGGCATCGAGGATATCGTGGCGAGTAGCGTAGACCACCTTGCGTTGCTCGTTGAGCACCTCGTCGTACTTAAGAACGTTTTTACGCATCTCAAAGTTTTGGTTCTCCACCTGCGCTTGGGCGCCCTTGATGGAGTTGGAGACCATCTTGGCTTCGATGGGGACATCGTCCGGCACATTGAGGCGGTTCATCATGTTCTCCATGGACTGGCCCACGAAGCGCACCATCAATTCATCGCGCATGGACAGGTAGAAGCGGGTCTCACCCGGGTCACCCTGGCGGCCAGTACGACCACGCAGCTGGTTATCAATGCGGCGGGACTCGTGACGCTCGGTACCCAGCACGTAGAGGCCACCGGCCTCGCGCACCTGGTCACCCAGCTTCTTAGAGCGCTCCCTTTCGGAATCGATTTCTGCTTCCCAGGCCTCCTGGTACTTCTCTTCATCCTCGAATGGATCGAGGCCGCGCTCGCGCAGCTTCTCATCGAGGATGACCTCGGGGTTACCACCAAGCACGATATCGGTACCACGGCCGGCCATGTTGGTAGCCACGGTGACGGTGCCGGGGCGGCCCGCACGGGCGATGATCTGCCCTTCTTCCTCGTGGTGCTTAGCATTGAGCACGTTGTGCTTGATGCCGCGCTTAGACAGCAGCTGAGACAGGTACTCGGAGCGCTCCACGGAGGTGGTACCGACCAGAACTGGCTGGCTGGACTCGACGTGCTCGGCAATATCGTCCACTACGGCGGCGAACTTAGCTTCCTGCGTCTTGTAGATGCGGTCAGAGTGGTCGGCACGCTGATTCGGCTTATTGGTAGGAATCGGCACCACATCCAGGCCATAGATGGAGTGCAGCTCGGCAGCCTCGGTTTCTGCCGTACCGGTCATGCCGGAGATCTTCTCGTACAGGCGGAAGTAGTTCTGCAGGGTAACGGTAGCCAGGGTCTGGTTCTCGTTTTTGATCTCCACCTGCTCCTTGGCCTCAATGGCCTGGTGCATGCCCTCGTTGTAGCGGCGTCCGGCCAGCACGCGGCCGGTGAAGCCGTCCACGATCATGACTTCGCCATTGCGAACGATGTAGTCCTTGTCGCGGGTGAAAAGCTCCTTGGCCTTCAGGGCGTTGTTCAGGTAGGACACCAACTGGGAGTGCTCGGGGGCGTAGAGGTTATCGATGCCGAGCTGATCCTCAACGTATTCCACGCCCTCTTCCAGCACGCCGATGGTGCGCTTCTTGTGGTCCACCTCGTAGTGAATGCCTTCGCGCATGCGCGGTGCTAGCTGGGCAAAGACGCTGTAGAACTGAGAGGAACCGTCAACCGGGCCGGAGATGATGAGTGGCGTACGGGCTTCATCGATAAGGATCGAGTCAACCTCGTCCACGATGCAGAAGTTGTGGCCGCGCTGGACCACATCATTAAGGGAGCGGACCATGTTATCGCGCAGGTAGTCAAAGCCCAGCTCATTATTGGTGCCGTAGGTAATGTCGCAATCGTAGGCAGCCTTACGCTCTGGCGGGCGCATCTCAGACAGGATGACGCCCACAGACAGGCCAAGCCAGCGGTGGACACGGCCCATCATCTCGGCGTCGCGCTTTGCCAAGTAATCGTTAACGGTCACGATGTGGACGCCCTTGCCATCAAGGGCGTTGAGGTAGGCCGGCAGCAGCGAGGTCAGGGTCTTGCCCTCACCGGTGCGCATCTCGGCGACGTTGCCGAAGTGCAGGGCCGCACCGCCCATGATCTGCACGCGGTAGTGCTTCTGATCGAGGACGCGCCAAGCAGCCTCACGGACGGTGGCAAAAGCCTCGAGCAAGATGTCATTCATCTCCTCGCCGTCTCGCAGGCGAGTCTTAAACTCGTCGGTCTTTGCCTTAAGCTCGTCGTCCGAAAGCTCCGCGTACTTATCCTCAAGGGCAATTACATCGTCTGCCATTTTGCCCAGGCGCTTGACCGTACGGCCCTCGCCCGCGCGCAGCAGCTTGGAAAGTCCAAACACGGTTAGTTAGTCCTTCTAGTCGCGACAATAAAGTTAACTCGTCGCTATTGTACTCACTCGCTTTCACAAAGCATCTCCCGCCTAGCACCTAGGGCAAGCGCACAGCCTCCGTTCAGCCTGTATATCCCCCGGAACCTGCTTGCCGGCACCCCCTCCCCTAACCACAAATTCGACCCTGCTGCATACACGCAGCAGGGTCATTAACTAAGAGAAGTAGAAGCTTCTTTAAGCTTCAGCGTCTTCCGATAGGGAGATAATGCCGTAGTCGTAGGCGTGGCGGCGATAGACCACGGACGGCTTATTGTTCTCCTCATTAATAAAGAGGAAGAAGTCGTGGCCCACCAGCTCCATCTCGCTCAAGGCATCATCCACGCTCATCGGGGTAGCCGGGTGCTCCTTGGTACGCACGATCTGGCCTGGTCGAACGTCCTCCACTGTCTCAGCATAAGGATCAACGTAGCGCTCTTCCTTTGCGCGCTCAGCCTCGGCTTGGGCCACCATCTCAGCAGCAATCTCACCGGTGCCCTTTTGCGCCCGGTGACCACTCTTGACGTTTTCACGGCGCACCTTCACCTTGCGCAGGGAGCGCTCCATCTTGCCCAAGGCGGTTTCAAGCGCTGCGTAGAAGGAATCTTCCTTGGCTTCGGCGCGGGCAATGTGCCCCTTACCGGTAGCGGTAATCTGAATGCGCTCCGCCTCGGAGTCACGGCGCGGGTTTGGTTCGTGCTGTAGCTCCACATGGAAGAAGGTCAGGGTGGGGTCAAGGCGTTCAATCTTGGCCAGCTTGTCATTAACTCGCTCTTGGAAGTGTTCGGGAACCTCGACGTTGCGGCCCGTAATCGTTACCTGAGCTTTGTTTGGCTGGGACATTGAGATGCCTCCCTTGAGTAGTGGGGACTAGAATCAATCACAGTAACTATCTCTCTGTGACACTCCTCATGATAGCACTGGTTATGACCTGAGAGGGTGGATTTTCAATCCGCTCCCCCACCTCGAGGGTAGGCACTAGCCCAATCTAGGCATCCGCAAAGACCAATGCCCCGCAGACTTCTACACCTGCGGCCTGCAGGGCGGCGATGCTCGCGGCGAGGGTGGCACCGGTGGTAATGACGTCGTCGGCAAGCAATGCAGGGACCTGCGCAATTGGGGTGCGCACGCGAACTCGGCCCTGCAGGTTTGCCCACCTATCCTGGGCATTGAGCTCGGACTGGTCCGCGGTGGACTGGCCCATGGTAAGCGCGGCGCACACGCCCACGCGCTGGTGCTGCGCCGCGGCATGACACACAGCGGACACCGGATCGCCCCCGCGTGCCCGCGCCGAACGCGGCCGAGTAGGCGCGGGAACGAGGGTGAACTCGCGCGGGATATCGCCGCGGGCTCTCAAATGAGCGAGCCCAGCCGCGAAGACGGCGCCCACGTACTCGCGAACCGGCCGATTGCCTCGTTCCTTCATGCCAATAATGATGCGGCGACGAATATCGGAATAAGGGCCGAGAGCATAGACAGGCGCGCCCAGTAGCCGGGGTCGTGCCACCATGTAGGGCGGCTGCCGCAAGTGATCGCGGCACTGTGGGCACAAAACCTCGCCCGACGCGCCGCAGCCAGCGCAGGCACGCGGAAAAATAAGATCCCCCAAGCTCATACTCGCCTCCCCCAGCCGCGCAGGCCCTCTGGCGGCTAGTTAGAAACGATAGGGGAAGAACGCCGGCCCTGCAGGCCGGAGACCTCGCGCCAGTTGGTTTCGTCCATGACGGTGGAAGGAAGCTCAAGCATGGCGTGCGAATCAGTAATAAAGAGCTTGGTAGGCGAGGTTGCCACGGCCACCACAGGGGCGGTGATATTGCCGGTAGGCATGGTCGAAGCCGAGGAACCATCCTGCTCGATGCGCCATACGGGCGACTGACTTGAGGAAGTGCCAACGATGAGCGAGCCATCCGCATTCCAGTCCAGCGAAAGTGCCGAGCCGGATACTTCGGGGCCTACCTCGCGGGCGTTGACGATGCGCTTATCACCGCTGCTGGATTGAGCAACGGCCGCGATATACACGTGGCCATCAATAATCATGGCCACGCGCGCACCACTATGGGACAAGCGGATAACGGAGATTTCGCCCTCAATATCGTCGATGCTGCGGGCATCCACTTCGGATTCGGAGATGCGGCCTGTAGTCTTGGAGCGCACCACGCGCACGATACGATCGCCATCGACCACGGTCCACGCGGCTTGCCCGTTGTACTCGAAGGTCGGTCGTGCCAGTGTGGGTCCATCCACCGAATCCTGCAGCTGGCCGTCAAGCTCGCCTATCTGCAGCGAGAAGTCATTATTAGACTTGCGTCGCACGGCCGCAACGAGGCCGCTATCGGCAACATCCACAGATTGCACGTCACCGCTGCTGCCCAGCGTGGATTTCACGTGCTCGGCCACACCATCGTCTACCTCGAGCAGGTTGCCCTCATTGAGGGCGTAGAGCTTAGACAAGGAGGTGCTGCTTTCCTCCGGGTTATAGTCCGCGAAGTCATCCACGCTCAGGCTATCCATGCCCTCCACCAAGTCACCGCCATCGGCCTTGACCTTGAAGGGGCCGGTATGGCCGGCTTCCGTAAGCGTCCACACCAACTGGGCCGCAAAGAGCGTGCGATCATGGGAGTCCAGGTCAGCAAGGCCCTCGAATTGGTAGCCCTGTTCGCGGTCATAGCCGGCGAAGGTGACTTTCTCCCCCGCTGCCCGGCGGGTAGCGGGCGCAATGCTAGCTGAAGGTCCCTCCATCAACAGCGTAAGGAGCGTCGACTCCGATTGTTCGCCACCCTTATACAGCCAGCGGCGGTCTGGAACCAGGACATCGTTGCTCTGCTTAAAGAAGTACAGCGATTGCGGGGTGTAGTGATTGCGCATTTCATTGCGCTCCATTACTACTCCGGCCGGCAAGCCATCGACGCGCCATCTATCGTCTTGCATCTTCATGTAGATGACGGCCTCGTAGCCCTCATTTTCCGGCACGTACGCACCGCCGGATTTAAGGCGGCCGATGATGGTGCCGCGCACCGTGAAGGCACGCTCATTATCCCTCGAGCTTTGCTTACTAGCGGGCGCGGTAACGATGTCCAAGCTATCGACCACCATCACATCGCCGCTGGCGTCCCAGGCTTCGCGGGCGTTATCGGTCAGAAAGCCGCGCGCGACCTCATGATCGTTTCCCGGCACGGCGGAAGCCTGGTAGAAATCGCGCAACGTCAAGTCCGGGTCATCGCCGGGTTGCGGTGCAATGACTTCTTCCGGGCCTTCCGGTTGCTGCTGGTAGGTACCGACTACTTGCGGACCGGTGTTATTCGGCAGGGTGGAACAACCGCTGACAAAAAGCACGGCCGCTGCGGTGCCGACAACTGCGGTCTTGCGATACTTCGCTCTCAACACGCTTATTTCCTCCTGCCCTCAAAGTCCGGGGCCTTATAGGCGCGCCTGTCCGGGGCGGCCGCGCCGCGGTTAAGCTCACGTTCCGAAGGCCAGAGGATGCCATCGCCTTCTACCTCACCATCGGTGTCCCTGTCACTCTTCTCGACGTGCGGTGAGCTCATGCCGGATGAAATGGCCGGCGTTGCAGAGGCGGGCCCGCCATCCGGCTCGGCGGCGCCAGGGCCCGGTGCTTCTGCAGCTGCAGCATCGGGTTCTGGTCGCGATTCTGCCAGCTCACTACCATCCGCAGTGCTGGTGACGGGTGCGCCGGGAATCTCCACAGCGATGGGAGCCTCGCCCACCTCGGTATTCGGGGTGCGTGGAATAATGAGGCGGAAGCGAGAACCAAATCCCTCGTAGCCGGTGGCATCTAGCGTGCCGCCGTGCAGGACGGCATCCTCGCGGGCGATAGCCAGGCCCAAACCGGTGCCGCCAGAATGGCGTTTGCGGGAAGAATCCGCACGCCAGAAGCGGTTGAAAACCAGCTCTTCCTGGCCAGGTTTTAAGCCCACGCCATGGTCCGTAACGGTAACGCCCACCGCAGTGTCCGTGGCTGCGACGTCTACCGCCACTGGATTGCCCTCCGAGTGGTCAATGGCATTGGCCAGTAGGTTGCGCAAGATGCGCTCAAGGCGGCGGGAATCGGCCTCGACTCCGATGCGCTCCTCCGGCAGGTTGAGCTGGACCTCCACGTCGAGCTCGCGGGCCAAATGCTCCACCTGCCCGTAGGCCGCCTCTACACACGAGCGCAGATCAATGGCTGCCGTAGACAAATCCGCCACACCAGCATCGTGGCGAGAAATCTCCAGCAAGTCCGCGAGCAATTCCTCGAAGCGGTCGAGTTCGCTCGACATCAAGCGGGAAGCGCGCTGGGCACCGTACGGCAGGCTATCGCTCTCCGCCTCAATCATGTCCGCGGCCATGCGCACGGTGGTCAATGGGGTGCGCAGCTCATGGGAGACGTCAGAAGTAAACTGCCGCTGCAAATCGCCGTACTCCTCCAGCTGTGCAATTTGGGAGGAAAGCTTATCGGCCATGTTATTGAAGGACGCGGCCAAGCGACCCATCTCATCATCGCTATCGACGGCCATGCGCTCCTTCAAATGACCCGCCGCCAAGCGCTGCGCAATGCGCGAGGCCGAGCGAATTGGCGTAATTACCTGCTGGGTAGCTAGCCAGGCAATGCCCACCAGCAGCACCACGACGACCACACCGGCCGCCGAAAGCAGACCGCGCATCAACGCCATGGTGGATTCTTCCGATTCCATGGACAACGCCAGGTAGACCTGCGTATGGGGAATATCGGTATCGGTAGGCGTGCCTACCAGCAAGGCGTTGTAATGATCACCATTTTCGCGCGGCGCCGGGAAATACTGCTGCGCAATCTGGCCTTGATCCACCATCTCCCGCAACTGATCCGGCACCGGGAAATCCTCGGGCGAAGTGGTAACAGAGCCGTCCTGATTTTCCACCACGATGACCGGTTCATAAACCGCCTGGGCATCGCCCTGCTGGGCGGAGAGCTGACCCAATGCCGCACGTGCAGAATTGATGCGTACCTGCACTGAATTGGCGGAACTGGTGGCATCAATCTGCTGTTCCACGGCCGTGCGGGCGCGCTCCAGCTCCTGTTGGGCCACGTCTTCTTTCTGGCTGACCAGGCGTTGGGTAAGCACGGACACCAACGCGTAGGCCAAGATGATCATGACCACCGAGGAGGCGACCAAGATCATGCCAATGACGCGCGCCTGCAAAGAGGTGCGCCACGTTGTAATGAAGGCGTCTCGAATGCGCCTTAGACGCTCAATAATGCCGATGGTCCTTACTCCCCGGCGCCGGCCTTGCCGGTCTTATACCCCACACCGCGCACGGTCAGCACAATCTGCGGGTCTTCCGGATCGTGCTCGATCTTGGCACGCAGGCGCTGGACGTGCACGTTTACCAAGCGGGTATCAGAAGCATTGCGATAGCCCCACACGGATTCCAACAGCGATTCACGCGTGTGTACCTGGCCAGGCCGGCGCGCCATCTCCAGCAGCAGGTCAAACTCCAGCGGGGTCAGGTTCAGCTCGGTGCCATCGGTGCGGCGCACGGTATGTTCCGGCACATCAATGACAAGGTCCGCAACCTCCAGGATTTCAGATTCCGCAGAATCGGTGCGACGCAGGCGCGCACGAATGCGAGCGATGAGTTCCTTGGGCTTGAATGGCTTGGTGATGTAATCATCCGCGCCGGATTCAAGGCCGAGTACCACATCAACCGTATCGGTCTTGGCGGTCAGCATAACGATGGGCACGGAGGATTCACGGCGGATGGCACGGCAAATATCTACGCCGTTCATGCCCGGAAGCATGAGGTCCAACAGGATGAGGTCCGGCTCGTGCTGCTCAAAGGCAGGCACGGCGTCATTGCCGTCCATGACCGGAATGGGCTTGAGTCCCTCGGACTCGAGCACTATGGTCAGCATCTCTGAGATAGCCGGATCGTCATCGACAACCAAAATCTTGGGCGCCACGTTTTATTCTCCTACAAGGTCTTTTATCGCTGAAATAATAGTATCCGCATCGGCGGTAGCGATCCAGCGTCCACCCCAGCCCGCATCCGCTAGGCGCCGGTAGGCCGCGGCGGTGCGTTCTTGCAACCCGCCATCGCGTTCGTAGCGGTCGCGTTCCCGGCTGGCGTCCGCTTGGGCTCGTGCCTGCGCTCTTTCCGACGCCACCTCTACCGCCGTATCCAAATACACCTGCAGGTCCGCCTGCGGCAGGCTGAGGGTGCCAAATTCCAGATCGTGCACCCACTCCATCACCGCATCGTCTTCGAGCCGCGCTGCCGAATACGCCGCATTGGAGGCCACGTAACGATCTAGGAGCACCACAGTGTCAGATTCCTTGGCGCGCTGCAGCTGGTCCTTAACGCCATAGCGATCCAACGCGAATAGCGTCGCCATGGCATAAGCCGAATCCGTGAGGTCGCCCATCTTTCCATAGAGTGCCTTCTGCGCTAGCTGCGCGTGAATCGAATCTGCATAGCGCGGAAAGGCAATAACCTCTACGGGCCGGTCCAACGACTCTTTGAGTGCGGAGACCAACGTATTTTTACCGGCACCGTCGATTCCTTCAATGCTGATCAGCATAGGTGTGGGCTATCTTCCCTTCTGTTATTTCATCCGCGGGGCCGCTGTCTCGCGACCACTGCCGCGGGCAGCAGGTTCGGCTTAGGATAGGGCCTCAATGAAAGGCTCGAGGTCATATTCTTCCTCAACATTTTCGAGCACCTCGAGGGCATTTTCCGTCAAGGTCTCGCTGCCAGAGCCCACCAGTTCCCTAATATAGGGGTAGTCTTCGACAACTTCGCCCGCGCTAAAGGGCGCACCAGCCCAAATGGCAGCAATGGTGGCCGCCGCTTGAGCATTCTCTTCCTCTTCTTCGCTGAGTTTTGGCTTGCTGTGTGCGACCTCGCAGGCATCCTCGACGGCGCGAATTACCCCTTCTTCATCGAGGTTTGCCATCTCGTCCAAGAAATCGACGTTGAGGTCCGTGCTGAAAATATTTTCGTCCCAAGTACTCACTTTTTGACTCCTTCGGTGCTTTCAGCGCCATTTATACACGCTTTCTTGGCGAAAGAAAGCAGACGATGAAAAGGTTTGCATGACTTTCTACGCCCGCGAACTGCCTTTTTGTTTACTTATCACAGAATTGCGACGCCGTCGCAATGTTTCCCAAACATGATAGTCTCGTTACCAACTTGTTACCGGGGCACTGTATTGCCCTCCCCCTTGGGCTGTAACGGCCCGCCTCATAGAAAGGACAGCCACGATGAAGCCAGATTCGCGCCGCGTCTACGTGTTCATTGTGGCCGGACTGATCGCCGCGGCCGTCGTCGGAGTCGCCGTCTGGCGAATGAGCTCGCCGAGCGCCAACTATTCCAATGCCGCGGATCAGTCCGCGACCACCTCCGTCTCCCCGACTCACACCGCAGCCGAGGAGACCACCACTTCTTCCACGGACCGTTCCCCTTCAAAGCAGCACTCCACGCATGCTACGAGTTCCACCGCCTCGTCCGGTGATGCCAAGCACCAGCAGCCTCACAACAACGATCCGTTTCTCGCTCCTAATGCGGTCATGCGCCCACAGGCAGCAACCCAGCCCACCAAGGTATACCGCCCGGAGAATATCTCCCCGCAGGGCACCTCCCCGCAAGGCAATAACACCACCCAAGGTGGTCAAGGTACCGGCCAAGGCAATCAGCGTCTGACACCCGATTACCCGAGCAACCAGAACGGCTCGCAGGCTACTGGTGCCCCGCAGAGCAACCAGGGCGGCACCACCCCGCCGGCCACCACTGGTCCGTCCACTCCACAGCCCTCACCTGAGGCACCTGCCGCGCAAGATAACTCGGGCAAGAATTCCAACGCTCCGGCCCAGGAACCAGCTGGCACGGAGCGACCCGAGGCCGAGAAGGCGGAGCAGGAACAGCTCACCGGCCATGCCGCTGCAGACCGATCTTCCGCCGATCAGAACCAGGAACCTACCGACTTGGTGCCAACTAAGCAGGCACCGGCCACGGCCCAGCAGGCTCCGAGGGAAGCGGCGCCTACGCGCTAATTCGGAGCCGGTTCTCGGCGTAGACGAACAAAACAAGCACGTTTCCTCGATTTTAAAGGCAGAAATCGGGGAAACGTGCTTGTTTTGTATGCGCTGGAATGCGGTAGTTACGACGCAACCACAATGTGCGCCAAAAATTGGGCGGAGCAGACCGCAACGCGGCCGTAATGAAGACTGAAAAGCACGCTTCGCCTGAAACCGGAGGACGGCGGCGAAGCGTGCTTGTGTGGGTTAAACGCGGACTAGGCGCGGGCAACGAAGAGATCCGCGGCTTCGGATTCCGCAGTAGCGGTAACGAGACCCTCGGAGGCTGGCAGCCAGACTGCCTGGCCTGGGGTCGCGGTGAGGGTCTTGCCCGCAGCGTCGGTAAAGGTTACGGAACCTGCGGTACACAGGGCGATGGTCGGGCCGTCGTAATCAAGATCCATAGAAGACGAACCGGTGAGCTCCACGCGGTCCAGCAGGAATTCCTCGATGGGTACTGGGTACGACCATGCGGCGGCATCGTGGACATTGTCTTGGGCGGACTTATCTTGTTGTTGCACTCGCGGCTCATCGGCAGCGGCGTAAGTCAAGACCTTGACCAGCTCTGGAACGTCCACGAACTTAGGCGTCAGGCCACCGCGCAACACGTTATCGGAGTTCGCCATGATCTCCACGCCGAGGCCAGAGACATAGGCGTGAAGCTGACCGGCATCTAGGTAGACGGCCTCGCCGGGTGAGAGCTCGATGTGGTTGAGCAGCAATGCGCCCAGCACACCGCTATCGCCTGGGTAGCGCTGGTTGAGATCCAGCACCGTGGACATGACGCGGGACTTCCAATCGGCCGGGTCCGCAGCTATCAGGCGCTCGCCGGCGGCAACAATGGCGGAAATGAGCTCCTTGCGCTTGGCAGAGGGAATGGTAATCCACGTGGTGAAAAGGACGCGCAGGTTGGCGGACTCGGTGGTTGCCGAGGGGTCGTCGTCAAGCATGGCAACGTAGTGGTCCAGCTCAGGGCACTCAAGGGCGGCAAAAAGCTCGCGGGTGCGCGCCAAGGGGCGGAAGCCGGCCATGGCATAGAAATCCGTGAGCGCGACAATGAGCTCGGGCTTGTGATTATCGTCCTTGTAATTGCGATTAGACGCGGTGAGCTCGATGCCGGCGGCGTTTTCGCGGGCAAAGCCCTCTTCTGCCTGCGCCTTTGACGGGTGCGCCTGCAAAGACAGCGGATCCTCGGCCGCAAGCACCTTGAGGAGGAAGGGCAGGCGCTCGCCGTACTCGGCAGATACGCGGCTGCCTAGCTGCCCTGCCGGATCCTCTGCAATGACCTCATCGAGCAGTCGGCCATCCACCGTGGAAGGGTCGCCGGGGTGGGCGCCGAACCACAGCTCTGCGACGGGCTTATCGGCATCGGGCTGGCCCTGCAGGTGCGGGATAAGGGAACGCGAGCCCCAGGAATAGTTGCGGGTGGCGCTGTGCAACAGCTGCATGTGTTTCTATCCTTTAGAAATCTCGTAGGCGGTCGCGGCAAAACTCCGCGTAATAAGCTGCAGTGAGCGGGCAAGGTGCCCCAAGCCCGGCTCCGGGTCGATGCTGCGCACTGCAAGCGAGTTGGGCAGGTTCGCCTCTTCCTGCCCCCAGAAAACCACCTTCAAGGGTACCAAAGCACCCTCGGCACCATCGCCATCAATGAAGGGGTCATAAAAGAGATCATTGGCAGGGGAACTATCAGAATCCCGGTCGAGCGCCCGGCGCAATTCGGCTGGGTCCACATAAGCACTCGGCAGGCCGTGTACGGCCCAGATGGTCGCGGCCATGCGGGCCACGAGGGCGTCGAGCTGCACGTGCTCGCGCCGCTCAGAATAAGAGTACGGGTCGAGCACACAGGAATGGATGATGCGGGCGCCGTCAATAAACTCGCGCAATTGGCGGCCCGGATTGGTGGTGGCATCGCGCTCGGGAGAAAGCTGCGCAAGCTCGCGGTCCACGGCCGCAGCGAGGTCCTCGAGGGTTTCCTTCACCGCGATCGGGCCCTGATAGAGCAGGCAGCACAGCGCATGCAGGGCGGCAATGCTGCGCGCGGGCGAGCTACCCTCGGCCGTCGGTAAGCAAGGGGCGACGAGCGTATCCTCCGGGCAGTCCTCCACCAGTGGGCCCTTGGCCGGCCCGATGAGCACGGTGGTGGCCCCGCGCTGGCTGGCAGTAATGAGGGCGCGCGACGCCCAGTCGCACTCGTCGGGCTCGCCGACGACCACCACCACGTCCAGCGCCCCCACGTAACGCGGGAGCGATTCGGTCACCACAATCGGGATCCGCAGCGGCTCGGCTAGGCCGACGCCTAGGTGGGCGGCTTGGCGGGCAATCGCATCGGTGGGGATAATGACCAGCGAGCGGGGATTGAGACCACTGAGCGCCTCACCCCAGCGCTCCACTTCTCCGGCCACAAGGCGGATTTGGGCGCCTTCGTGCGCCACATCAAAAAAGCGCACGGCTTCGGCATCATAATTACCGGTATCCATGTGGCCCAAGCATAGTCGGGCGCCCACTAAGATGAAGTCCTATGACTTCCGCACAGATCCATCCCGTTACCCTGATTGGCGGCGGTCCCGGCGCGTGGGACCTCATTACCGTGCGCGGCATGCGCGCCCTGCAGGAAGCAGAGGTTATTCTTGCCGATCACCTGGGACCTACGGCGCAGCTCGATAAGCTGTGTGATATTTCTTCCAAAGAGCTTATTGACGTCTCCAAGCTCCCCTATAAGAAGTCAATCTCGCAGGAAAAGATCAACGAGCTGCTTATCGAGCACGCCCGTGCTGGCCGCAAGGTGGCCCGCCTTAAGGGGGGCGATCCCTTCGTCTTTGGGCGCGGTTTTGAAGAAGTGCAAGCGCTAGCGGAAGCGTCTATTCCCGCCACGGTCATTCCGGGCGTGACCTCCGCCATTTCCGTTCCCGCGGCCGTGGGCATCCCGGTAACTCAGCGCGGCATCGTCCACGGATTCACGGTGGTTTCCGGCCACCTGCCGCCCGGCCATGAGAAGTCCTTGGTGGACTGGACAGCGCTCGCCCGCTCTGGCGCCACGCTCGCGGTCATCATGGGTGTGAAAAATGCCCCGGCGATTGCCAGTGCGCTAATCGACGCCTCCCTCTCCCCCTCTACTCCCTGCGCCGTCATCCAAGAAGGCACGCTTTCTACCGAGCGCGCCTACCGTTGCACCTTGGGCACTCTGGCGCGAACAATGGCCGAGCACGAGATCTCCGCGCCGGCGGTCTACGTCATCGGCGAGGTGGCCGGGCTGTAGCAGGCAGCAGGTAGCGGGTTCTCGAGTCCTGGGTGGCCGGGGCCAACCTATGGCCTCGTTCTAGTCCACCGGAGGCGAGCTCTGCCCGATAACGTGGCCAAAGGTCGCGACGGAAGGACTACGCGCGGTCAGCGGCGGGGCTTTCGGGAGCTATGTTTTGCACGATGGTTACGCCAGACTTGCGCGAACCGTGGACGCGGTGGGCGGCGGCGACGCGCTCCGGATAATCAGGCGCATGGAAATCAGCATGGGCGGCTTCCTCGGCGTTTTCGGCTTCCAATTCCGCCGCACGTGCACGCCTGGTGCGCAGCGCGCCACGGATGGTGGCGGCCACACCAGCCGCGACCACGACGGCGACGACCGCCGGGGTGATTGCTGAAGGCACTGCCCAGCCGAAGTACGTCTCGGCGCCACCAATGACCTTGCTGATATTGAGACCCACGATGGCCGTGCCGACGAGTCCGCCGAGCAAGACGGGGTTGATGCGGGAGATAAGCCACGCGGCGATGGGCGCGGTGATGGCGCCACCGATGAGCAGGGCGATGACTGCGGCTAAGTTGGCGACGATATCGTGCCAGAGCCCGACGATAAAGCCTGCGGTAGCGCCAAAGGTCACTAGGAACTCAGCGGCATTGACCGTACCCACAATGTGGCGCGGCTGCTCGCGGCCGATGGCCATGAGCGTTGAAGTCGACACCGGGCCCCAGCCGCCGCCACCGGTGGAATCGACGAATCCGCCCACAAGGCCAAGGCCGGCGAGAAACGGCGTGGAGTGGGTGCGCTTATAGGCGGAGCCACGGCGGCGCGGTTGGGAGAAACGCCAAATGAGGTTGGCGCCGATGCCGACCAAGATGAGTGCGGTCACTGGCACGGCCGCCGCGGTGGAGATATTCGACAGCAACGTAGCACCCAAAAAGGCGGCAATCCCGCCCGGCACGCCCAGTCGGACCACGGTTTTCCAATCCACGTTGCCGAAACGCGCGTGGCTCAATCCGGAGATGGCCGTGGTGCCTAGTTCGGCGGTATGGACGACGGCCGAGGCCTGCGCGGGACCAAGGCCCGCCAGCAACAACATGGTGGTAGAGGTGACGCCGAAGCCCATGCCGATGCCACCGTCCACGAGGTTTGCGGCCGCACCGGCGAGCGCGATGAGGATGAGGGTTAACATGGCGCGAACACCTCCTGTGCGACGCCGCGGGCGTGGTGAAAGCGATCTGCGACGAGGCCCGCGAGGTCGGTGCCTAGCGGACGGTCCACGGTGGCGGGTACGCCCGCCAACCGGTCCAGGAGCAGGCCATCGGTCACGAAGAGCGGGATCACGCGTACACGGGCGGGGTCTTTATGCTCGCGGCACAGGGACTCAATCCCTTCGCGGCCACCGCGGGTGGCAAACTCCACCGAGATGGGCACGCCGGTGAGCGCGAAGGTGCGGTGGGCTAGCTCACGGATGGCATCATTCGCCGCGGAATCGGAGGAACCAACGGAATAGATGACCACGTGGGCGTCGCCAGTCCGGGTACGGGAGGCGAGCACGCGGGCGAGGTCCTCGCCGGTGCCGAGCCCAGGGGCGAGGTGGAGGGAAAGGTGGGAGGTTTTGGAGGCGTCGGCAAGCGCGCGCGGGACGTCCACGCGCTGGTGGTAGCCCTGGGTAAAAAGCAGCGGAACTACAACGGCCTCGGTCTCCCCTAGCTGGGCGAGCTCGAGCGCGGCCGTGGTGAGGTCAGGCTCGTTGAATTCCAGGTGCGCCGCGCGGGCTGGGCGCAGACCCGCGGCCTGGGTCAGGCGCTCAATGCCGGCCGCGGCGCCTGGGTGCCGCGAACCGTGGGACAGGGTAATAAGTGCGGGCATGGGGCGCATCCTTATGCCTGCGGTGCCGTGGAGTGTCCGCGGCGGGCAAGCGAGCGCTTTAGGGCCTCATTGGATGACACAGCCGGTGCGGGGGCTACCGGGGCATCGTCTTGGCCGTGAAAGCGCACGGAGAAAATCCGCAGGCATTCCTGGCACTTCCAGGCAAAGTCATCTTCCTCATCCGGGAAGAGGTCGGTACCGGCACAATAAGGGCAGAAGCTGGGATGGTTGCGGTTGGGGTTGGGCTGGCGGCGAAAATTCACTGCAGGTCCTCCTCCTTGGCACGCAAAACCCAGTGGCGGAATTGCTCGCCTTCCTCGCGCTGTTCTTTGTATTTATTGACCAAGCGAATGACGTACTCGGGCACTTCATCGGCGACGACCTTGTGGCCGCGCAGCTTGCGGCCCCAGTCCGGGGACAGGCCAAGGGCGCCGCCCAGGTGGACCTGGAAGCCCTCGACACGGTTGCCCTCGGAATCGGTAACAATCTGGCCCTTCAGGCCGATGTCCGATACCTGCGAACGCGCACAGGCGTTGGGGCAACCGTTGAGCGCGATGGAAATCGGCACGTCCAAATCACCCAAGGTGTCTTCCAGGATGTCGACCAACTCGATGGCGCGGGCCTTCGTGGTCACGTGCGCGAGCTTGCAAAATTCCAGGCCGGTGCAGGAAATGACGCCGCGGCGGAACTCCGATGGCTGGGAGTACAGGCCGGTTTCATCGAGTGCGCGGGAGAGCGCCGGAATGTCTTCTTCCTCCACATCGAGGAAGAGCAATTCCTTCATCGGGGTGGTGCGGATGCGGCTGATGCCGAACTTTTCGGCCACGTCCGCAATGGCGATGAGCTGCTCGCCGGTGGCGTGGCCCACTGTGGGTTTTACGCCGACGTAGAACTTGCCGTCTTTCTGGCGGCGCACGCCAAGGTGATCGCGGGAGCCAGGCTCGACCTCGAGCGGGATGCCATCCAATAGCGGCTCATTCAGGTATTCTTCTTCCAGAACCTGGCGGAACTTTTCGATGCCCCACTTGGCGACGAGAAACTTCAGGCGTGCTCGGTTGCGATTGCGGCGGAAACCGTAGTCACGGAAGATGCCGACCACACCGGCCCAGACCTCTGGCACGCGATCTAGGGGAACCCAGGCGCCGAGAGACTGCGAGAGCATCGGGTTGGTGGACAGGCCGCCGCCAACGAAGCAATCGAATCCCGGACCGTACTCTGGGTGGTTCACGCCCACGAAGGCAACGTCTTGAATCTCGTGCGTGACATCCTGGCGGGAGTTGCCGGAGATAGCGGTCTTGAATTTGCGCGGCAAGTTATGGAATTCCTCGCGCGGCAGGTAGTTATTCTTGATTTCTTCGATGGCTGGGGTGGCATCGATAATTTCGTCCTCGGCCACGCCGGCAACCGGAGAGCCCAAAATGACGCGCGGCACGTCGCCGCAGCCCATGAGCGTGCTCAAACCTACCGACTCGAGCTTGTCCCAAATGGTGGGCACATCCTCGATTTGAATCCAGTGCAGCTGGATATTCTGGCGGTCGGTAAAGTCCGCCGTGGAGCGGGCATAATCGCGCGAGATCTCACCGACGGCGCGCAGCTTGGCAGGATCGGCACGGCCGCCGTCGAAGCGCACGCGCATCATGAAGTACTCGTCTTGCAGTTCCGCGTTAGACAGCTTGGAGGTCATCTCGCCGCCCAAGTTCTGGTTGCGCTGAGTATAAAGGCCCAACCACTTGAAGCGAGGGGCTAGGTCATCAGCTGGGATAGAGGAAAATCCCTGCTTGGAATAGATATCGATGACGCGCTGCTTGGCAGAAAGCCCACCGTCTTCCTGCTTAATTACCTCATCGTTATTGAGGGGCTCGGTGCCGTCAATCTTCCATTGGCCTTCGGGCTTTTTGGCGCGGGGCGTGCGCTTGGTCCTAGTCGCGGTGGTCATGGTGTAGATCTCAACCTGCCTTTCCAAAGTATTGAAAGACAACCTACCCGTCTAAATTGAGTAGACAAAGCGGTCTTTTTTATTTTCAAGCAAAAAAGCGCCCTGAACTGGCCAAAAAGGAGAACATTTTTAGAATCTAATTCAACTCCTTGCCGCAACCTAGACTAAACGGTTCAATTGCCAGAAAGATAAACCATAAAAAATGGACCTAGCGGTCTAGACCCCCGCGATTAAGAGAAAGGCATTCACGCAGTATGAATCAGCCCTTGAAAGTAGCCGTCATCGGCGCAGGCCCGGCCGGCATTTACGCCTCCGATATCCTGGTGAAAAAGACCGGCGGCGAGGTACAGATTGACCTCATCGAGCAGATGCCCGCGCCCTTCGGTCTCATCCGCTACGGCGTAGCGCCGGACCATCCGCGTATTAAGGGCATTATCAAGTCCCTGCACCGCGTGCTCGACACCGAGCAGATTCGCCTGTTGACCAACGTGCACATCGGCCGTGACATCACCGTCGACGAGCTACAGCAACACTACGATGCCGTGGTCTTTGCCACCGGCGCCGTGGGCGACCGTCACCGCGATATCCCTGGCGCGGACTTGGATGGTGTGCATGGCGCCGGCGAGTTCGTGGGCTTCTACGATGGCAACCCGCGCTTTGAGCGCGACTGGGATCTCTCCGCCAAGGAGGTGGCAGTCATTGGCGTGGGCAATGTGGGCCTGGACGTCTCCCGCATCTTGGCCAAGACCGGCGATGAGCTCAAGGTCACCGAGATTCCCGATAATGTCTACGAGTCCCTGGCCAAGAACCAGGCTGAGACCGTGCGCGTCTTCGGCCGCCGCGGCCCGGCGCAGGCCAAATTCACCCCACAGGAACTCAAGGAGCTGGACCATTCCGAGTCCATCAATGTTGTAGTCTCGCCGGAAGACATTGACTATGACGAGGCTTCGCTGGCCGCGCGTCAGGAAAGCAAGTCCACCGACTTGGTGTGCCAGGTGCTCGAGCAGTATGCCATCCGCGATCCCAAGGAGGCGCCACACACCCTGCAGATCCACCTCTTTGAGCAGCCGGTAGAGATCTTGGGCGAGGACGGCAAGGTCAGCGGCATCAAGACCGAGCGCACCGCGCTCAACGGCGATGGCAGCGTGCACGGCACCGGCAAATTCACCGAATGGCCGGTGCAGGCGGTCTACTTCGCCACCGGCTACCGCTCCGATGCGGTCGATGGCGTGCCCTTTAACCAAGAGAAGAACGTCATCAATAATGACGGTGGCCATGTCATTGATGAGTCCGGCGCGGTAGTGCCTGGCCTCTACACCACCGGGTGGATTAAGCGTGGCCCGGTGGGTTTGATTGGCAATACCAAGTCCGATGCCACGGAAACGATTGGCATGCTGCTTGCCGACGCCGCCTCTGGCGCCCTCCCCTCCCCCTCCAGCGCCACGGATATCACCGAGGTCTTTGCCGAGCGCGGTATCGAATATCTGACGTGGCAGGATTGGCAGCGCTTGGACGCGGCCGAGCGCGCCCTAGGCGAGCGCGAGGGCCGCGAGCGTAAGAAGTTTGTGGAGTGGGAGGACATGGTCTCCCACTCGCGCGCCGAAGTTTAGCGGCGAATGATGGCTAGGACCTCGTCGACGATGGACTGCACCTCGTCGGCGGTCTTTGCCTCTACATTGAGGCGCAGCAGCGGCTCTGTATTGGACGCGCGCACGTTGAACCATGCCTCGGTTCCCTTGAGCTCGACGGTCACTCCATCGAGCTCATCGACGGACTCAATCTTATCCGCCAGCTCATCCAGCACCGCCTGGGTAGCGGCCTTCTGGTCCTCCACGGTGGAGTTGATCTCGCCGGAGGCCTCATAGCGGGAGTATTCCGCCATGAGCTCGCTCAGCGGCTTATCGGACTGGCCCAGAGCGGCCAGCACGTGCATCGCAGCAAGCATGCCGGAATCGGCGTTCCAGAACTCCTGGAAGTAGTAGTGCGCGGAGTGCTCGCCACCGAAGGCGGCCTGGTGCTCGGCCATCTGCGCCTTGATGAAGGAGTGGCCCACGCGGGTGCGCACCGGGGTGCCGCCCTTTTCCTTAATGAGCTCCGGCACGGTCTTGGAGGTAATCAGGTTGTGGATAATGGTAGCGCCGGGGAACTTCTCTAGGTAGCGCTCCGCCACCAGTGCACAGATGGCAGACGGAGAAACCGGCTGGCCCTTTTCATCCACCACGAAGCAGCGGTCCGCATCACCGTCGAAGGCCAAGCCAATATCGGCCTTCTGATCCACGGTGAACTTCTGCAGGTCTACGAGGTTCTTTGGATCCAACGGGTTCGCCTCGTGGTTCGGGAAAGTGCCATCGAGCTCGAAGTACAAATCGCGGACGTCGAAAGGCAAGCCATTAAAGACGGCCGGCACGGTGTGGCCACCCATACCGTTGGCGGCATCGACAGCTACGACGAGCGGCTTGGAATCCTCCAGCGGTACCAGCTTGCGCAGGAAGTCGGCGTAACCGGCCAGAATCTCCTGCTCGGCAATTGCGCCCTCGGTGCCGGTGAACTCCGGGGTGCCGTCGATAAGCATCTGCTTAATCTGCTCCAAGCCGGTCTCCTGGCCCACCGGTACCGCGCCGGCGCGGCAGAGCTTAATGCCGTTGTACTTGGCCGGGTTATGAGAGGCGGTAAACATAGCACCCGCACACTCCAGGGAACCGGCGGCGTAGTAGAGCTCGTCGGTAGAGGTTAGCCCCAGCAGGGTCACGTTGAGGCCCTGCGAGGTCACACCCTCAGCAAAAGCGCGCGCCAGAGACGGCGAGGACGGGCGCATATCGTGGCCGACTGCTACGGTATTTTCGCCTTCTTCCCGCAGGATGGCGGCGAACGCGGCGCCCGTATCGCGCACGAAGTTCTCATCGATATCTTCGCCCACCACGCCACGGACGTCATAGGCCTTAATTACTGCATCAAGATGCTCACGAGTTCGCATAACCTGCAATAGTACTCCCGCCCGCTGGGAAACTACCGCACCACGGGGTTCGTGTCAGTCCTGTTCCGGTTCCGCGGGCGTCGTTTCATCGGGCACGACCGAAAGGTGCGCGCGGCGCGCCTTTTTGGCATAAGCCACGCGGCGGGTGCGAAAGACCGGGTGATTCGAATTGGCAGGGTCCGCTCCATCAAAGGTCGCGGAATAGTCGATAGGGTCTGCACCGGAGCCGGCGCTGCGGTCATCGACCAACCCGGTGGTCACGCGACCGTCTTCCTTGACTGCCTCTGCCAGGGCCATCAGGTCATCTTCCTCATCCAGCTCGATGCGGTCCACACGCACCAGCTCCCAACCCACTGGGGCGGAGATGCGGTCACGGTGGGTGGCGCACAGATCCCAGCTGTGTGGGTTTTCCTCTTCTGCCAACGGCCCAACGACGGCCGTCTGGTCCGCGTAAGCGTAGGTCAATGTCGCCACGGCGGGGCGGCCGCAGCCTGGGCGGGAGCAATGGCGAGAAATAGTCACAGCGCATAAGTCTAAACCCTTAGTTGAGATTTAGATAGTCTTCGCCCCGGCGTGGCTCCGCTAAATCCAGCCCGCCAGCACCTTAGAATCAAGGTCATGACCGCCGCTCGCCCACATATCCGCCCCGCCCGCGACCGCCACGGCCACGGCATGCGCGGACCTCTCCTCCCCCAGCAGACCCCGCGCTACCGCAGCGCGCGCGAGCACTTCGACATGGCCGTATTGGAGGCCTATGCCCCCATCCAAAACGCCTTCGCGCCACAATTGCGGGGCCTCGACTTGGCTGTAGACACCATCCCGCGCATGCGACTTTCGCCCGATATGACCGTGCTACCGGATGAGATTATCGCCGATGGCCCAGTTCCCCTCGGCCGCGTGGTTCCCGCCGGCGTAGATTCCGAGGGCCAGCCCACCCGCGCACGCTTGGTCATCTTCCGCATGCCCATCGAGCAACGTGCCTCCACCCCACCCGAGCGCTCCGAGCTCCTAGGCACCGTTATTACCGCGCTGGTGGCCAACTACCTCAACTTGGATCCCGAAGAAGTGGACCCGCGCTATAGCTGGTAACCCCTCGGTAAGTTTCGCGGCGCAGCAGAAAAGCCCCTGGCCGCACATTGCGTGCTAACCAGGGGCCTTACTGGACACCTTAATTATCCAATCTCACGTTTGAGGCGGCGGCGCTCACGGTCCGATAACCCGCCCCAAATACCGAAGCGCTCATCGTGCTCCAGCGCGTACTCCAAGCATTCATCGCGCACCGCGCAGGCCTGGCAGATACGCTTGGCCTCACGGGTAGAGCCTCCCTTTTCAGGGAAGAATGCTTCAGGGTCGGTCTGCGCGCACAGCGCCTGGTCCTGCCACTCCTGCTCGACGGCACCGAAGAGTTCATCGAGCGACATCTCTGCAGCAGCACCGCCACGGAGAATGGCGTTGTTATTAGCCATTTTGTCCACGCCTTTTCCTTTCTCCGAGGTTGGGTAATTCTCATCAGTGCGACCGACTGTACACCACATTCTCCTTGGGTAGCCCCGCCGGGATGGTGTGGAAGTAACGGCGCCGGCCGCTGTTTCTTTCACTGATGTAATTTCACACCGGATCACTAAATATCGTCAACCCGAATTGGCGGCTTCTTCGCGCTTTCCGGCAAAAACGCAGCACACGATCCCCATCCGTCACATCTGTAACAACTGATCCCCCGTGGGGGTGTAGGTAGGGGGTACTACATGTAGTGGTGCCCTGTTTTTCTGTCAACAATTTTCAGGAAATCCCGGCGTGTCGCGCGCACAACCCCACAAAGAAGGGATCCATGTACTTCAGATCTGTGCAGAGTTCGCACCATGTCGGCTGGTGCGGACAGGCGGGCTCGGTGGCCCCATAAAAAGAGAGGCCGAACCGAGGCTCCATTGTCCTCAGTTCGGCCTATGTCAGCTGGACCTAGTGCAGTGCCCAGACCGCTGCACAAGCGTTAAGCATCGGAGCTAAAACGCACGCCGGCATCAGGGATGGAAACGCCGGGGAAAACACGCATGCCGTCGAGAAGCTCGCAGCGTGCGCCGATGTGGGCGCCTTCACCAATGACACAGTTCTCAATGACCGCGTTGGCACCAATGTGGGCGCCGGAGGCAATGATCGAGTTGTGGATGATGGCGCCTGGTTCGATGCGCACGCCGTCGAAAACAACGGTGCCCTCTAGGCGGGAACCCGCGCCCACCTCGGAGCCACGGCCCACGGCGGTACCGGACAGCAGCAGCACCCCACCGGCGATACCGGCGGAGGGATCCACAAGAGACTCGCCGGTCTTACCCTCAATCAGCGGGGACGGCGCGATGCCGCGCACCAGGTCGGAGGAACCGCGGGTGAAGTCATCCGGGCGACCCATGTCGCGCCAGTAGGAGTTGTCTACGTGGCCGACAACCAAGCGGCCTTCAGCCAAGAGCCCTGGGAAGGTTTCGCGTTCCACGGACACAACGCGGTTGGCCGGAATGGACTCGATGACGGAACGCTTGAATACATAGCAACCGGCGTTGATCTGATTGGTTGGCGGATCCTCGGTCTTTTCTAGGAACGCGGTGACTCGGCCGTTGGAGTCGGTCGGCACGCAACCAAACGCACGGGGGTCAGCCACGTTGAGCAGGTGCATGGTGACATCGGCGTCCTTGTCATGGTGCGTGGTGAGGATCCCTTCCAGATCCATGCCGGAGAGCACGTCGCCATTGAAGACCATGACCGTGTCATTGCGCAGCTTGTCGTAGACGTTGCGGATGCCGCCGCCGGTGCCGAGCGCGGTCTCTTCCACCACGTACTCGATCTCCAAGCCCAGATCGGAGCCATCACCGAAGTACTCCTCAAAGACCTCGGCCTTATAGGAGGTAGACATGACGACGTGCTCAATGCCGGCGGCCTTGATGCGGGCGAGCAGGTGCTGCAGGAACGGGTAGTTTGCCGTCGGCAGCATCGGCTTCGGCGTACCGATGGTTAGTGGGCGCAGGCGGGTGCCGCGACCGCCGACGAGAATCACTGCATCCGTGCTGGCACCGTGGGTGGTGGCTGCTTCAGTCATAGTCTTCCTTATGTATGCGGACAATTTTATTCTGTGATTTTCTGAGGGACAGTGTAGAGCGTATGGCGCGCAATCCAGGTCAACGGCACGCGCACCGATCCTTAAGAACGTGCCGAGGCCGAGGCAATAAGCCCGCGGACTCGCAGCCCCAGCCACAACGCGCCGCGCAGTGGGGCCTGCCACCATGCAGGGTGGCGGTCTGCCTGAAAGCGATAGGCGGAGTTGTGGTGGGCGCGCAGCATCGCTCCAGCGTGCGCTTGGGTGGAATGCCCCTTAGCGTGGCTGATGACGGCCTCCGGGCAGAAGATGTTCTGGTAGCCGGCGCGCGTGAAGCGATCTCCTAGATCCACGTCTTCGAGGTACATGAAATAGCGCTCATCAAACCCGCCGATGGCGTCGAAGGCCTCCCAGCGCACAAGAAGGCAGGAACCGGACAACCATCCGGCTGGGCGCTGCGTGGTCATATCAGATTCATTGCGGTAGGCGCGCGACCATGGATTGGCCGGCCAGATCGAAGAAAAGAGTGCGTGCCCAATGCCGGTAGCCACGGTGGGCACGGCGCGGGCCGAGGGATAATTGCTGCCATCCGGTTCGACGATGCGCGGGCCCACGGCCGCAGCATCCGGCCACTGGCGAGCGCACTCGATGAGCCGGTCAATAGATCCCGGGGTAAAGGTGACATCGGGATTAGAGATAAGGAAAAATTCCTCATCCACACCACCGCGCTCGCGGGCGAAGCGGGCACCCGCATTCATGCCAGCGCCGTAGCCGATATTTCCGCCGGTATCGAGAAAGTCCACCTCAGCGCGCTCGCGGGCAGCGGCCTCGGGCACGCCGTCGGTGGAGCCATTATCCGCAAGCACGACCTTGGTGCCGCGAGCGCAGGCGCCCGGCAGGGAGTCCAAAAAACTACCGAGGTATTCACCGGGACTATAGGTCACGGTGATCACGGCCAGCAGGGATTGATTTGGTGTAGTCACAATGGCCCCGAGCTTAGTCACTGGCGCTCCTCGCACGGGGCAGGGACACTACCCGAACACGCGAAATCGGACACGGATCACTAATTTTTGCCCGCTCTGCCTTAAACTGTCTCCAGATCCCCACCAATCTAGAAAGCCTCCACTTGTGACTTCTAAGAACACTCGCCGGGCGCGCACCATCCAGCCGGCGCCCTCTGCCGCTAGTGCGGTAAAGCAAAAAGGTTCCACGGCCATCAAGGCGATCGTGGCACTCCTGTCTGCCTTGATCCTGGTGGTATCTGGCGTGGGTTATGCCACCGTGGGCCGGCTGGATAATGGCATGTCTTCGGCCACGGACTTGTCCCTGGACGGCCAGGGCTTGTCGGGTAACTCGCTCGATGGCGCAGTGGATATCTTGCTGGTGGGCAAGGATTCGCGTACCGACGCCAAAGGCGATCCCCTCTCTGAAAAGGAATTGGCGGACCTGCACGCCGGCGTGGCCGATGGTGAGGAAAATACCGACACCATGATGCTCATCCGCGTTCCGGAGGACGGTTCCCGCGCTACCGCCGTATCCATTCCGCGCGATACCTATGTCAAGGATCCGGACTACGGCAATATGAAGATGAATGCTGTCTTCGCCTCCCATAAGAACGCCAAGGTGGAAGAGCTCGAGCAGGAAAATGCCGAGGCGGAGGCTAAGGGTAAAAAGAAGCCGCACTCGGATAAGGACATCGAAAAGCAGGGCGTCGAAGCCGGCCGCGAAGGATTGCTGGCCATGGTGCGCACCTTGACTGGTGTGTCCATCGATCATTACGCGGAGGTGGGCCTGTTGGGCTTTACCCTGCTGACTGACGCCGTCGATGGCGTGGATGTCTGCCTCAACGATGATGTTGATGATGACATGTCTGGCGCTAAGTTCAGCAAGGGCAAGCAGACCCTCGACGGCGCCAAGGCCCTAGCTTTCGTGCGCCAGCGCTATAACCTCCCGCGCGGTGACCTCGACCGCATCGTGCGCCAGCAGGCCTTCATGGCTTCCCTAGTCAATAAGATCCTAGACAATGACACCCTGGCCAATCCTTCCAAACTGTCCAAGATTGCCAAGGCGGTAGAGCGCTCCGTGGTCATTGATGATGGCTGGGACATCATGGGCTTTGTCACCCAGCTGGCCGGCCTTGCCGGCGGCAATGTCACCTTCACCACTATCCCGGTAACCTCCATCGACGGCCAGGGCGATTATGGCGAATCCATCGTCACCATCGATGCCGCCGAGGTCCACCGCTTCATGGATGACCTGGCCAAGACCCACGATGAAGCCACCGATGAGTCCAAGGCCGAAGATAAGGACAAGCAAGAAAAGGCAAACAAGGACAAGGACGTCGATCCGAATATCAATATTCACGTCCTCAACGCCGGCAATATTGATGGCTTGGCATCAGGCATCGGCTCTTGGCTGGAAGGCAAGGGCTACACGGTGGAGCGCTCCGCGAACGCGCAGCCGGGCATCTACAGCGAGTCACAGGTCGTCGCCGCCGATCCGACAAGCGAGGATGCTAAGGCCCTGGCCAAGAAGCTGGGTGGGTTGCCGGTGGCAGAGAATCCGCAACTCGACGATAACACCCTCATCGTGGTTGCTACCGATGATTACCAGGGACCTTCCGATAAGGAAGCTAGCGACCAGGAGCCGGAGGCGGATAAGTCCAGCCAGCCGGTAGGCACCCCGGGCGATGACTTCGGTACCGCTAAGGTCTCCCCGGAGATTGACGCTGGTGGCGACGGCCCGCGCTGCGTGAACTAGCACTTCTCCCCTACGATGGGCGGGTATGGAACTACTCGCCCATCTTTTGCGTGCCGACGCCGCCTCCCCGCGGCTTACCGTATACAACGAGGCGACCGGCGCACGCATGGATTTTTCCGCGCAAACCCTCGACAATTGGGTGGCCAAGATTGCCAATATGTTGGAAGAAGAGCTCGATTTGGAGCCGGATTCCACCATCGCTATCGATCTTCCTTCCTCGTGGCAGGCGGCCGTTGTAGCCTTGGGCGCGCTCGCCTCCGGCCCTTCCTATACCTTTGGCGAATCTGCCCCGCTCGCCGACGTCGTCTTTACCTCCCCCTCCCGCTACGCGGCCGCCCACGACCGCCAGCCCCAGGCCGACATCGTGCTCATTAGCGAGGACCCCTTTGGCCGCGGCATCGTCGAGTCCGGCGGGGAGCTGCCCACCGGCGCCATCGATTTTGGACCCACCGTGCGCTTCTACGGTGATCAGTACTTCGGCGAAACCCAACCACTGCCCCGGCTTATCGATGCCCCCGCATCTGCCGAGCGCCTGCTTTCTACCGGCTGGTCCAATAATGAGTCTTTCTCCCGCGCTGTGCTCGAGCCCCTAGCCGCTGGCGGTTCCGCGGTCATCGTTGCCGGCATGTGCCCGACCGAACGCTTGGAGGAAATCGCCGCCAATGAAAAGGCCACCGCCCGCCTCTAATAGTTTCAGAATGCAGACTGGGCCCAGATACACTTAGCCCTCGTTATGTTTCTGGGAATCTCTGTAGACGCATGGTCCTCTATCTTCATCGGCGTCCTCATCCTCGCTGGCACCATTACTCAAGGCACCATCGGTTTTGGCTTAGGCACCATTGCCACGCCCATAATCGCGCTCATTCGTCCTGAGCTCGTGCCCACGCTCATTCTGCTGCTCGCGCTGTGCATTTCCAGTTATACGCTCGCGCGCACCTACCGCGAGACGTCCTGGCGCGTTGTGGGCATTTCCTCCCTCGCCCGCATTCCCGGTTCCCTAGTGGGCGCTTGGGCAATTGCCAGCCTCTCTCCTGATGGGCTGTCCATCTTTATCGGTTGTGCCGTACTCCTTGCTATGACGCTATCCAGCTTGGGATGGAGCCCTCGCCCCACCACCGCCAATACGCTCATCGCTGGCGTAGCCTCCGGCATCCTGGGCACCTCGACCTCGATCGGCGGCCCGCCCATGGCGCTGATCATGAAGCGCTTTGACCCCAACCGCACACGCGGCACCTTAGCGGGCACCTTTGTCCTCGGAACCTTAATTTCTCTTATAATTCTCGCGTTTAATGGGCAGATCAGCGGCACCCAGGTCACCACCGCGGCGGCCTATTTCCCCTTAGTCGTCATTGGGCTCATTGCCGCCAACTACCTCAACCGATTTATAGATAGGCACCTTCTCAACCGTATCGTCATCACCGTGGCCATCGCTGCGGCCCTCATGCTGATTGTCGAATCGGCCCTATTCTAGCTCCGGGCCCTACCCCCTCAGCGGAAAGTCCCGGCAGGTTCTAGTTGCGAAACGTGCCAACCTCTGCCATGTAAACGCCTATAACTTATGTCATGTAACATTCATGACAAAGCATTTTATAACCCTTCCCTAACCGCTTAAATGCAGCGTACGACACATATTGTGACGTGTCTACAACTTTTCGTCAGGCTCCTAAACCCCTCCAGAGTCCACCCAAACACCCCCAGATAGGGGCCCACTCTCCTCGTGTCGATTCTCTATTGTATAGACAATCATCCATCAATATTTTTTCACGCACTATCAGCCGCTTAGCGGGAACAAACACCAATAAACAGCTTGGTCTATATAAAAAATACCCACCCGCCGGCGTGAAAAATATATAGACATCTAAGAGATGAATTAATTCTGAGCCTGTTTTAGCGTTTTCTCAGCGCAACATTGAGAGTTGCTGGATTTCATTCATAAGTTCATTCATTTTCTACCTGCCTAGGAGAAGTTCTATATGTCGATTCGTCGTCGCATGACCGGCCTGACCGCCGGCCTCATCGTCGCCGGCACCGCATTCGCGGCACCGCTGGCTGGCGCAGCTACCCAGACCGAGTCCTACCCGGAGACCCCGGCCCTGAACCCGGACCTGCCAATCATCCACACCACCCACGGTTCCGACCACATGAAGGCGAACATCCTGAACCCTCGCCCGGTATGTAACCCGTGGGAGGACCACCGCACCGTGGTCTACAAGGTCTCCGACCGCTTCCTGCCGGCCGGCACCATCTCCACCACCAACCAGACCAAGAAGGACATCCCGCTGCAGCAGGATCTGTCCAAGTCTCAGTCCATCTCCCTTTCCGTCAACGGTGACCGCACCGAGACCACGTCCATGAACCTGGGCGGCAAGGGCTCCAAAAAGGGCGCTGAAGGCTCCTTCGGCATCTCTCACGAGATCGCTACCAAGATTGGTGCTAGCGCTTCCTACTCCCTGTCTTGGGATGCTGGCCAGTCCATCGGACCTTACGACGTTCCGCCAAACCACACCGGTGAAGCTACCTACGGCTTCCGCGTGCTGAACATGACTGGTACCCAGCAGTACTGCAAGCCAAACGGCACCTGGTCCACCCCGACTGCTTGGAACGCAATGCAGCCGGTAAAGAACGAGGTTCGCGTCAAGCTGTACGACAAGCTGTCTGACTCCTACGCTCCCAACAAGGACGCGCAGAACACCACCGACGTCAATGACCCGAAGGTCGTTGAAGAGGACAAGAACCTCGAGGCTGACGCAGAGGTAGTCAAGGAGTCCGAGGGCAACGCCAAGGAAGCAACCGAGAAGGTCTCTGAAGCAGAGGGCAAGAACGAAGAGGCTGCTGACAAGAAGAAGCAGGAAGAGGTTGACGCCAAGGAGGACAAGAAGGACTCCAAGCACAAGCTCGACCTCGAACCTTACCTGACCGTTTCCGGCGCTAAGCACGCTGGCTTCGCAGGCACCGTTGCTCTGCGCGCTAAGAACGTTGGCTCCGAGCGTTACTACGGCGAGTTCCCAGCTACCCAGTTCCGCGTGGACGTGAAGACCGCTAAGGGACCGAAGGGCGTTGACCGCCTCATCACCCCGCGTTCCTCCAACGGCGCTCACATCCGTGACCTGGGCTTCAACGAGAAGACCTCCACCCGCTCCTTCGAGGTAACCCTGGCTAACCCGATTAACGCTGGCGAAGAGGCCCGCATCGCCAACCTGGACTTCGGCGATGGCAAGACCAAGGAAGGCCGCCTCATCAACAACATCGAGGTAACCCAGACTTCCCGCATCAAGGGTGATGACTCCAAGCACAACGACCAGAACGTTGACTCCCGCGAGCACACCCTGAAGGACACCGGCAAGAAGGCTGAGGGCCTGTTCTAAGAACACCCTACTTCTGCCCTAGGGAAATAGTTTCCTAGCCAGTCACTCCCAGAAGGCCGCTGCACCACTGATGGTGTGGCGGCCTTCTCCTTGTTCATTTCCTTTTACATGGCAACACATATTGTCTGCGGCGCTATCTGGCTTAGTTTTCGCCCCCTACGGTCGCAGCCAGGCTCTGCAGCTGTAGGTTATGGGCAGACCCTGATCCGTTCTTTCCTAAGCACAACCTTGCCACGGTTGTCCGCACCGAGGTCTTGGACGAGCACCCAGAGATTGAAGAACTCTTCGCTCCCCTTTCGCAGTTGCTTACCGACGAAAAAATGCAGGAACTCAATGCCCGCGTCGACGTCGATGGCGAGGACTATACCACCGTCGCGCAGTACTTCTTGAAGGAAGAAAACCTGATCGCGGACTAGCTGCGGCACCTTAACAAGATTCCCAAAGACCGCTGCGCCACCCTCGGTGCGGCGGTCTTTAACATTTATTTAACTTAGATCACAAATTTGCTTTCGTTCGACAAAACCTTCAGATAGATTGTTTATGTTAGCTCATTCACACGTACTGAAGGATGAATTTTATGTCTCACACGACTGCGAATGTGCCTGCTTCACCGGCCAGTTCACCCGCTACCGGCGGCGCAGACACCCCCAACAGCAGCCAGGTGACCACCAATAAGGCCGTCAACAGCCAGTGGACAATCACACTCTTCGGCACTGCCGTGGGCGCAGGTATCCTCTTCTTGCCGATTTCTGCCGGCAGCTTCGGCTTCATCCCGCTACTGGTAGCCACGCTGCTCATCTTCCCGATGACCTACTTAGCCCACCGCGCCTTCTCCTGGATCATTAGCTACTCGCCGCTGCATGGCGAGGACGTCCTCGCGGTACTCACCCACTTCTTTGGCCGCGGCAACGGCATCATCCTCGCCATCATCTACTGGTTCACCATCTTCCCGGTGGTGCTTATCTACGGCGTATCGATTACGAATACGGTCGATAGCTTCATCGTCAACCAGCTGGGTGGCCCGGAAATCTCCCGCTACATCCTGGCGCCGCTGTGCGTGGGCCTCATGACACTCGCGCTGGCCTTTGGCAACGCCATCATGCTCAAGATTGCCCAGTTCGTGGTCTACCCGCTCATCGTGGCGCTCGCAGTGGTATCGCTCTACCTCATTCCGCAATGGGACCTCGGTTCCTTCATGGAGGCCGGCGATCACACCGCTGGCGGCGTTATCAAGGCCATCATCCTTATCCTTCCCGTATTGGTTTTCTCCTTTTCCTTCGTTGCTGCGATCTCCCAGTTCTCGCTGGGCATGGAAAAGGAATACGGCGCGGACCACCACTCACAGTCCGATAAGGTTATCCGCAACTCCGCCATCCTGCTGACCATCTTCACCATGTTCTTTGTCTGGTCCTGCGCCCTGGCCATGGGCGCGGACGGCATGCAGGAAGCTAATGACAAGAACCTGCCGGTACTTTCCTACTTCGCCAACGAAACCGGCACCCCATTTATGGCCTACATGGCGCCCATCGTGGTTATTTGCGCAGTGGCTTCGTCCTATTTCGGCCACGCCCTTGGCACCATCGAGGGTACCCAGTACCTCTTCAACCTGGCCGCCCCGAAAGCCACAAAGAAGATGTCTGCGCGCACACTTGACCTGTGGACCTACCTCTTCATCTTCATCACCACGTCTCTAGTAGGAATTTTCAACCCTTCGATCCTGGACATGATTTCTGTCGTAGGCGGCGTCTTCTTCGCCTTCATGACCTACCTGCTGCCTATTTGGGTCATCTACCGCGTGGAGGCACTAGCCCGCTTCCGCGGTAAAAAGACCAACTACTTTGTGGCAGTTATGGGCTTAATCGTGCTCTTTGCCACCATCTGGGGAATGTTCCAATAATCCCACAAAAACGTGGCTCGACAAGGGCTTTTCCTGTCTGGCAAGGTGGGAGGCATCATGTCAGAACAGGAAAAGGATCCCGACTTCACAATTAAGCTCGGGCAGAACAACGAAATCAGAATCAAAAACAAATACGAGACTTTCTCTATCGCCAATGACATCGCCATCTCCGTGGTTTTTATCCTCGGCTCGGTGCTAACACTTGCCGGCTTGTCGATGGTCGCTACCGTCTTCTACCTTCTGGGCAGCCTCGGCATGGCAGCCCGCCCGGCTATCCGCTTAAAGCGCCGCACACACCTGCAACGCATTGGCGCAGATGCAAACACTGCCGAAAGTTATGACTACTAAGCCGCAGATGGGCTAGCAGTAAACTTTCAGCAACTAGCAGGGACTTATCAGGCACAATCCATTGTGGTAGCAGCCCCATGCCCCATACTTAAATCATGCGTTTGAGAGAGCGCATACGAGAGAGATAGAGAGAACCCCTCAGTTTCCAGAGGGCGGCTTAAGCCGATACATGGAAACACCTTGTAGAGAGAGACGCCTGCGGCCCTCGGTTCCTTTTGGTTCCGAGGGCCGCAGGCGTTTTACCTTGTACCGAAGCGCTACTGGTGCAGCTTATTGTGTTTCGAAGCGAATAGCACCGCAGTTCCGGTCACCAGCGCCGCAGCCACCAAATAGAAGGCGGGAGCAAGCTGCAGGCCTGTGACATCAATAAGCCAGGTGGCAATCATGGGAGCGGTACCACCAAAGACAGCATTGGCCGTATTAAACGTCAGTGCGAAGCCGGAAAGGCGCACGTGCGTGGGGAATTGTTCGGAAAGGAAGGAGGGCAGGACGCCGTCGTTAAGCGCCAGCACGCCGCCCAAGCACACCTGGATGATAATGACAAGCAGGAGCCCGGCGCCATCAAGAAGCATAAAGGCCGGAATGATGGACACACCCATGAACGCGGCCGCGCACAGCATCGTTGTGCGGCGACCAAGACGATCCGAAAGCATGCCGGTAAGCAAGGCAAAGCCCACATAGAATGCGGACGCCACCGAGGACGCGATAAACGCCGGCGTCGCGGCCATGCCCAACTCCTCCGACAGGTATGTGGGCAGGTAGGTCAAAATGACGTAGAAGCCAATGGCGTTGAGAACCGCGCCCGCAAAGGCAATGGCCAGGGCCTTGGGATACTTGAGGACCTCACGCAGCGGGGATTCCTCCGGCTCATCTTGATCCTCAAAGTGGGAGGACTCTTCCGTGTTGCGGCGAATCCACAGGCCATACAGACCCAAAGGCAGCGCAATGAGGAATGGTACGCGCCACCCCCAGGAATCCAGGGCGGCATCATCGAGGACTCCAGTCAGCAGTGCCGCAATGAGCGAGCCCAAGAGCAAACCCGAGGCCGTCGCGGACGGCACTACCGCCGAATAGATGCCACGCTTACCGGCCGGGGCAATCTCAGCTAGGTGCGTGGCCGCGCCTGCATACTCTCCGGCTGCGGAAAATCCCTGCACCATGCGGCACAGCAATAGCAAGATGGAGGCGGCAAAGCCAATGGTGGCATACCCCGGCAGGAATCCGATGCACGCGGTAGCCACCGACATCATCACAATAGACACCGTCAGCGTGTGGATGCGCCCGTATTTATCGCCAAAGTGACCCCATACAATGCCTCCCAACGGCCGCACCAGGAATGACAGTGCGAAGAGCGCAAACGTCATAATCAGCGCGCGGCGGCCTTCCATCTCCGGAAAGAACACGCGGGAGATAATCGCGGACATATAGATATAGGCCGCGTAGTCGAACCACTCGATGAAGGTGCCGATAAACGCCGCCTTAATGGCCGAGCGATGTTGGCGCTTCGTAACTTCTGTATCTTCCACCTGTGCCGGCACGGCGTTCTTGGCTGGGGGTTGTGCTGTGAGAGGAGACATGCTCCTCACCTCAATTCTGTAGCTCTACAAGCATGTGAAACGACGCAGCCAGAGTGCGCGCATATCTTCCACCCTACAGAAACAAACTATGTCCTACGTCACTTTGATGTTCTAATGTTGCACAACTCTACCTCTGCCCCGCTTTCCGACGCCCTCCCCACCCCATTCCCAACTACTAACAGCAACCCAACAGCTAGACCCCATGGGCGCTACGGCCCAGTGCCCCATACTGATTTCGGGCGTTTGAGACAGCGCATATGAGAGAGGCAGAGAGGACCCTTGGTAGTTTCAGTTTCCACAGGACAACAGGCCTTTCTAACAAGAGTCTAAGCATCACGCGGAAGAAGGCCTTTGCGGAAGCTTTTTATCAAAATCAATGAGACGACCCAGCGCCCAATCCTTATCAGTAAGCAGGCGAGAAAAGACCAAACCGGCACCAATAGATCCAACCACCATCATTCCAGTTGCTACATTGGCCAATGCTTGATCCATCTGACCATCGTTCAAATAAAACACTGCCCGGAACATCGTCACCCCTGGGATCATAATCACCGCGGCCGGAACGGTAGTTGTAATACGAGGAAGACGCGCCCTTTTAGAAGCTACTGCCCCCAGCAACCCGATAAGCAATCCACCCACAAAGGCTGCAAAGAAAATGGTTGTTCCCGCGTGAATTAGAATCAAACGAAGCTCATTTGCCACGGTTCCAACACACGCCGCTACTAAGACCATGCGGCGGGAAGAGTTAAAAAGAAAAGCAAACCCAGCAATGCCTAGAAAACTTGCCAGCGGCGCCAACAGAAACCATTGCATATCCTGTGCAGGTGCAGGTGGGTCAGGGCTAAGTTTAGTCAGCCAGCTAACCATTGAGACCGTGAAAGCGGCCGTAAATATAACGGTGAAAGCATACCCCAACCTGACAATACCCGCATCAAGATCAAAGCGGGCTATGTCGATCAAAGCAGAGAAAAGTGGAAACCCAGGGATCAAGAATAAAACAGCTGCTACAAAGCCCGAGGACAATTCACTAGGCTCCACCGAACCTAAAGCTCCGAAAATCTCCGTCAACAAAAAGAAAACAATGCTTGCCGTCGCTCCACCAGCAATCACTCCTCCAATTTGATGAACGTGACGGTGGAGAACTGTATAACGAACAAACTGGCCTGCAAACGCCGCCAAAGCAACCAACCCCACTGCTTCCAGCGGGAAAAAATTAAGATACGCAAACGCCGCACATGCGATCGCGGCAGCGAAAGAAAGGATTAGACCGCCCCAGCGCTTTTTGACATTATGCTCAATAGTATCCAGCATCGCCGCTAACTCCCGAGCCGTGATCCCTGCGTAGAGGCGGTTGTGGGTTAAATCTTCCAAGGCTTCAATCCGAGAGGCATCAACTGCGGGCGAATGTTGCCGAGCAATGACCGTCCGGAAGTATTCGCCGCGGTGAAACGTACAGGTGATCTGCGTCAGACCCACTGTGGCATCTAGATGGTCAAACCCCAAAGCTCGCGCACTCCGCTTCATCCCTCTAAGTACGCGATAACCAGAGGTGCCGGCACCCATTAGGAGCATTCCCACCCGCAATACAACGTCCGCCTCGACACCCATTTGCCGATGCATCTCTGGATCAAATTGTTGTGCCATATCTCCTCCTCTGACATTGCTCTCGGCGCACAATTAAAGACTTGCCGACCCCAACCCGATAGCGCGCTTGTAGCTTTCCTAAAATCTTACGCAAAAGAAGCCTCTGGTGAATCATGTTCAGCAATCCAAAGGCCTCCGCCTTTATACCCGTAAGCTGATGAGCCATTTTTACCCTCCACCAAATGATTGCCACTATATTCACAGACAAATTGCAGACCTATGGCAGCCTAGCGCGTTATCTTGAATTTACGTGTTCGAGAGAACGCAAGAGAGATAGAGAGAACCAGTTCCAGCGCTCTGTGGCCCCAAGCGAGGCCCGGGCTCTGGAGCTGTTTTAGGGGTCTGCAGGTTGGGGTGTGAAGGAAGAAGTGGGCGTCGGAAAGCGATGCAGGGCCCAGATTCGCGGTTATGGATCCTGCGGACTACTCCCCCACCCCGCCGCCGCATACAGCGCGCATGCCAGGAGGAATGGCCACACACCCCATTGGAGCTGTGCGGCCGAATGTTGCGTGTCGGTTAGTTGTTTCCTAGGTAGCTCATCGCAGCGGCGATAAGGGCTTCGGTGCCGGTGCGCAGAGTGGGCTGGAGCAGCGGGGCGAAGTGCGGGCTGTGGTTAGGGACATCCTTTTCTTCTTCTCGGCCTGAAAATACCCAGAAACAGTAGGGAACGCCGAAGGCGCGGGCAATGGTGGAAAAATCCTCCGAGGCGGTGAGGGGCTCGGCATCAAGGACGCGGTCGGGGCCAAAGTAGGCAGTAAAGGCTTCCTGAAGGCGCTCCGTGGTGTCCTTATCGTTGCTGGTAAGCGGGTAGGAATCGTGGTAGCTGAACTCGGCGGGCTGCGGGCTGCCGGCGGCCTCGCACTCGGCATTGACGATGCGCTCGATGGCGCCGGTGATTTTATCGCGCACCTGCTCGCTATAGGCGCGCACATTGATCTTTAGGTTGGCCTCGAAGGGGATGATATTTGCTTTCGAGCCAGCATTGATGGCACCCACGGTCAGCACGCCGAATTCGGAGGGGTTGAGTTCGCGGGAGATGACCGTCTGTAAACGCATGACAATGGAGCTGGCCAGTACAACGGGATCGACGCTGAGGTGCGGCATGGAGCCGTGCGAACCTTGACCATAAACCTTGACGTCCATGCTGACCGCGGTGGACATGAATGGGCCGGAGGCCAGCGCCACCGTACCGGCGGGAAAGTTGCTGGCAAAGACGTGTTGCCCCAGTACCACGTCCGGCGTGGCGACCTTGTCCACAAGTCCGTCATCCACCATGGACTGGGCACCGGCGGCAATCTCCTCGCCCGGTTGGAAAATGAGCTGTAGGGTGCCAGACCACTGGTCGGTGGCCTGCGCCATGAGCGCGCCCATGCCCAGCAGGCTGGCCACGTGGGAGTCATGGCCGCAGGCGTGCATGACGGGGACCGCGTTTCCTTCCTGGTCAACGGCGGTATCGGTGGAGGCGTAATCTAGGCCGGTATCCTCCTTAACCGGCAGGCCATCGAAATCCGCGCGCAGCATGACGGTAGACCCAGCACCGTTTTCTAAAACACCGAGCACGCCGCCGCCTACTTCAATTTGGTGAAAGCCAAGGTCAGAAAGCTTGTCCTTGATGATACCCGGCGTGCGCTCTTCCTGCATGGATAGCTCCGGGTGCTGGTGCAGATCCTTATACAGCGGCTCCTGCCAATTCTTGACGGAGTCATAATTGCTGCAAACGGTACGGACAGACATTGCTTCCTCCTGGTGGGCAACGTGGTGGACTATGGAGCCAGTGTAGTGAGGTGGGAGGAAGGTGGCGCCGGCAAGCGGGGCATCTTTGTAACGACAGACATAGTTGGGCAGCGGAGCGACCAGCGCCATAGGGGGTTGCGCTGCGACTTTATAGAATCTTTGATGACGTGTCCACCTTTAACTCATCGGCTTCTTATTATTCATCAGATGTTTGTTTTCTGTGTAGCTAGGCGTCACCTGCCCGCCCTAGATTGACCGAGTGACTTTTCAGGAAGACTCTCTCGGTGCCGGTGTCGCCGGCACTACAACCGCATCTCCCGCACGCGCGGAAAACTCCGGTGATTCCGCGGCGCTTGTCCGCAAGGCCAAGCGCAACCGACACAAGGAATGGTTACTGGCCGCAGCGCTCTTAGCGCCGAACCTTATCTTGCTGACCGTTTTTACCTACCGGCCGCTGCTGGACAATATCCGCCTCTCCTTTTTCAATTGGAATATCTCCAGCCCCACCTCCACCTTCGTGGGCTTGGATAACTATGCGGAGTGGTTTAGCCGCGATGACACGAAGATAATCGTGCTCAACACCCTGGTCTTTACCTTCTTCGCAGTGATTGGCTCCATGGTCATCGGCCTAGCGCTGGCCTTGCTGCTGAACCAAAACATTAAGGGTCGCAACTTTGCGCGCTCGGTGGTCTTTGCCCCCTATGCCATCTCCGGCGCGGCCATTGGCATTGCCTTCCAATTCGTCTTCGATCCCAACTTTGGCCTCATCCAGGAAATACTGGGCTGGTTCGGTGTGGACTCCCCCAACTTCTACGCAGTACCGGGCTGGGCCATGTTCATGGTGACCTTTACCTTTGTGTGGAAGAACCTGGGCTATACCTTTGTCATCTATTTGGCAGCACTACAGGGCCTGGATAAGGAATTAGATGAAGCTGCCGCTATCGACGGCACCGGACGCTGGCGCAAGTTCTGGCGCGTGACCATGCCGCAGCTGCGCAATACCACCTTCTTCCTATCCATTACGGTGCTGCTTAACTCCGTGCAGGTCTTCGACATCATCAACGTCATGACCCGTGGCGGCCCGCAGGGCAATGGCACGCAGACGCTGGTCTTCCAGATCTACAACGAGACCTTCGTCAACTTCCGCGCCGGCTACGGTGCGACTGCCGCCACCATCTTGTTCCTCATCCTGCTCATCATCACCCTGATCCAGGTCCGCATCATGGATAAGCGAGGTTAACCCAACATGGCTACTTCTACCCTTCACATGGTCACGGATGAGTCCCCCACCGCCCGCCGTGCCAAAATCGCCGGTGGCTACCTGGGTATCCTGGCGGTCTTGCTGCTCATCGGCCTGCCGCTGTTTTGGATCCTCATGACCTCGTTTAAGGCCAAGGGCGATATCTATACCGACCCGGTCAATTGGCTTCCGCCCGTGTGGGAAACCGAGAACTACTCCGATGCCACCACCCGTGTGCCGTTCTGGACCTACCTGCGCAACTCGGTGCTCATTACCGCAGTACTGTCCATCATCAAGATTGTGCTGGGCGTCATCTCCGCCTATGCGCTGGCGATCCTGCGCTTCCCGGGCCGCCACCTGGTATTCCTGCTGGTCATTTCCTCGCTCATGGTGCCCAGCGAAATCACCGTCATTTCCAACTACGCCCTGGTCAATTCCTTGGGCTGGCGCAATACCTTCGTGGGCATCATCGTGCCACTAGCCGGCGTGGCTTTCGGTACCTTCTTGATGCGCAACCACTTTTTGTCCCTGCCCTATGAGCTGGTGGAAGCTGCCCGCATGGACGGCGCCGGCCCTATCCGCCTGCTCACCAAGGTGTTACTACCGGTCTCATGGCCCACGCTGACCGCATTTTCCGTCATCACCATGGTCAATGAATGGAATACCTACCTGTGGCCCTTCCTCATGGCGGATACAGAGGACGTTGCCCCGCTGCAGGTGGGTTTGACCATGCTGCAAAACAACGATGGCGTGACCAACTGGGGCCCGGTAATGGCCGCCACCATTCTCACCATCATTCCTATGGTCATCATCTTCCTAGCCTTGCAAAAGTACATGATTCAAGGCCTCACCACTGGCGCCGTGAAGGGTTAGAAGGCTTCTTCCCCACCCACGCTCGCCGTTTCCACTTGCTTTACTTTCCACCCCTTAACCACCCTTTTAAGGAGAACTACATGCTACGTCGCAAATTCCTCGCCCTAGCCTCCACAGCCGCTTCTGCTACCGCACTCGCAGCTTGTGCCGGCACCTCGTCCACCAATCCGCAGGGTGGCAACGACAAGGGCGGCGACGGTGAAGTCACCGAGCTGACCTGGTGGTCCAACCACCCGGGCACGTCCAAGGACATTGAGAAGGAGATCATCTCCCGCTTTGAAAAGGAGAACCCGGACATCAAGGTCAACCTCGTTGATGCCGGCAAGAACTACGAAGAAGCAGCACAGAAGTTCAACGCCGCGCTCACCGGCCAGGACCTGCCGGACATCGTGGTGCTGTCTGACGTCTGGTGGTACAACTTTGCCATCAATGACCAAATCGCCAACGTGGATGACCTTGCTAAGGAAGCGGGCATCGACCTGTCTACCTACGTGCAGCCCCTTTATGAGGACTACAACTACGACGGCGGCCACTTTGCGCTTCCTTTCGCTCGTTCCACGCCGTTGTTCTACTACAACAAGGACGCGTGGAAGAAGGCCGGTCTGCCAGACCGCGGCCCGAAGTCCTGGGATGAGATGGATGAGTGGTCCAAGAAGCTGGCTGAGGCTGATTCCAAGATGAAGCCTTTTGGCTGGGGCGATGCCGTGGACTACCTGGGCTGGATCTTCCAGGGCCCGCTGTGGTCCAAGGGCGGCGCTTACTCCGATGAGTGGGATCTGAAGTTCACCGATGACAAGACCATCAAGGCCGTCGAATGGCTCAAGGACATCACCGATGAGAAGAACGGTTACTCCTACGTGGGCAATGACATGGCCATGGAGTTCGGCACCGGCCGCGCCGCCGCCACCGTCCTGTCCACCGGTGACCTGGCGGGTCTGACCGATACCGCCAAGTTCGAGCTCGGCACCGCCTTCTTGCCTAACCCGACTGGCGAAGGCGCCTGCCCCACCGGTGGTGCCGGCCTGGCTATCCCGGCTGGCATCAGCAAGAACCGCCAGCTGGCTGCTATCAAGCTCATTGACTTCATCACCAATGAGGAAAACACCTGCTACTGGTCCCAGAACGTGGGCTACATGCCGGTGCGCTCCACCGCGGTGGACAACGAGGACCAAAAGAAGTTCATGAAGGACAACCCGAACTTCGAAACCGCTATCAAACAGCTGCCAGAGACCCGACCGCAGGACAATGCCCGCGCCTTCCTGCCCGGCGCGGACCAGGAAATCGGCGGCGCCTTTGAAAAGATCGTCACCAACCGCGATGACGTCACCAAGGTGCTGACCGATCTACAAAAGACCCTGCAGTCTATCTATGACAACCAGGTCAAGACCGTCATCAATAAGTAGGCTCTCGCAGCCACCCCTTCCCCACTAGATTCTGAAAGGTAACCATGGCTACTGTCACCTTCGATGGCGCAAGCCGCATCTACTCTAAGGACGCGGAACGCCCCGCCGTTGACCGTCTCAACCTGGATATTGCCGATGGCGAATTCTTGGTCCTCGTTGGCCCATCCGGCTGCGGCAAGTCCACCAGCCTGCGCATGCTGGCAGGTCTTGAGCCCACCGACCGCGGCTCCATCCGCATCGGTGGTAAGGACGTCACCGGGGTCAGCCCATCGGACCGCGACGTGGCCATGGTCTTTCAGAACTATGCCCTCTACCCCAATATGTCCGTGGCGCAGAATATGTCCTTCGCGCTGGAAAACCGCAAGGTCCCGAAGAACGAGATTAAATCCCGCGTGCACGAGGCCGCGAAGATCCTGCAGATGGAAGACCTTCTTGACCGCAAGCCGGCTAATCTTTCCGGTGGCCAGCGCCAGCGCGTGGCCATGGGCCGCGCCATCGTCCGCGAACCGGCCGTATTCTGCATGGACGAGCCGCTGTCCAACCTGGATGCCAAGCTGCGCGTTTCCACCCGCGCGCAGATCTCCAACCTGCAGCGCCGCCTTGGTACCACCACCGTATATGTCACCCACGATCAAACTGAGGCAATGACCATGGGTGACCGCGTCGCCGTTCTCAACGCCGGCGTCCTACAGCAGGTGGATACCACCCGTACCATTTATGACCGCCCACAGAACGTTTTTGTCGCCGGATTCATTGGCTCCCCGGCGATGAATATCTACGACCTCACCCATAACTCCTCTGAGCTCACCATCGGCTCTACCCGCATCAATCTGGCCAACTACAACTTTGAGGGCGTGGAGACCGTCACGGTGGGCATCCGCCCGGAAGACTGGCAGCTAAGCGATACCGGCAATGGCGGGGCAAAGTTCACCGTCGCGCACGTCGAGGAGCTGGGAAACCAGACCTATGTCTATGGCGAGCTTGACGACGCCGCCGGCAACAGCTCCGCCGACTGCGTGTTCAAGTCCTCGACCCGGATGGGTGGCCAGACCGGCATTTTGGTCGATGCCCGCGGCCGCTATGCGGTGGGCGATACTTTCTACGTTTCCCCCGACCCGGACCGAGTGCATCTATTTAGCACCACTACTGGCGAACGCCTGAACTAGAAGTAGAAAATAGGCAGTTGACACCTTAGATTCTTATTTTTCCCTTTGCAGACAATAAGAACCTGATATATGCTCGCACGCATAAGAAACCCACACAATGCCATTTACCACGGATATTGCTGGGAATATCGCACTCAGCGAACCTTAAAATCAACCGAAAGGTAACTCACTGCCTATGTATTCTTTCAAGAAGCTTTCTGCCGTCACTCTGGCTGCAACCGCAATCCTCGGTACCGTCGCCGCACCGGCCGCCAGCGCCAAGAGCGACCCAGTTCGCTCCCTCATTGATCCAGGCACCTGCAAGACCATCACCAAGCTGGCCAACGATGGCAAGCCGGTTCCGGATCCTTCCATCCTCCACGATGAAGACTCCGTAAAGCCGTACTTCAAAGATGGCGTTTTGGAGTACAAGGTGGTCGAAAACTTCCCGTACCGCAAGCAGCTGGATGCCGCGGTTGCGGAGTGGAACAAGGCCCTCAAGGGCAAGGCGTCTCTGAAGGAAGTTAAGCCTTCTGAGGCTGATGATGACACCATCGCCATCATCTTCAAGCCCGACCCAAATGGCTACGTCCAGGGCGCCGCCTACCCGGATCACAAGATGGTCTTTATCAAGATTCCTAATGCCCAGTACCCAGAGGCAGTCCAGGGCACCATCGCCCACGAGCTGGGCCACATGATGGGCGCAGGTCACTCTTGCGCCGGCGCGCTCATGGCCGGCGCCAACCAGAATCCCATCTCCTACCACGTGACCCCACTGGATGCGGCGGCTGTCATCCAGGGTCAGTTCGACTAAATCGTTTGACGCCTCCTTTCCCCTAGGCCCAGTACGGCGCCTAGGGGATTTTTCTGTCTTCACCCGGCTCCGTGTTGGGTAGGTCGCATTTAGCCGATTGCTTTAGGCAGCGCACAGGACCACTGCTAACGTTTCTTTTATTCAAAGGTTTGCAAAGGAAAAGGAACTCTCTATGGAAACGTGGGAACCTACACTATCTACCGGCCCGCTGCTAGGAATTGCGGTGGCCGCCATCGCCGTGATTTTGGTGCTGGTCATCTATTTCAAGCTCCACGCTTTTCTCACCCTGCTGGTGGTCTCGGCCCTTACGGCGCTGGCTGCTGGCATTCCGTTGGAGGGCATTGTGCCCACCATGACTGAAAGCTTTAGCTCCACTCTGGGCTCGGTAGCATTGCTGGTGGGACTGGGTGCCATGATTGGCCGGCTCGTGGAAGCCTCCGGTGGCGCCAAATCGCTTGCCGACGCCATGGTCCGCCGCTTCGGCGAATCCAAAGCGCCCCTTGCACTCGGCCTGGCTTCGCTGATCATGGGCTTTCCTATCTTCTTCGACGCCGGCCTGATCGTGATGCTGCCGGTTATCTTCGCCGTTGCTCGCCGCTTGGACGGTCCGGTCCTGGCCTTTGGCCTGCCGGCCGCTGGTGCGTTTTCGGTCATGCACGTCTACCTGCCGCCGCACCCGGGCCCCGTTGCAGCCAGCGAATTCTATGGCGCTGACCTCGGCCTCGTCCTGCTCGTCGGCCTGCTGCTTGCGCTGCCTACCTGGTATATTTCCGGCTACCGCTTCGGCCTGCTTTCCGGCAAGAAATTCCCGCTGAAGGTTACTGATGCCATCGCCGGCCCGGTGCTTTCGGAAGAAGAGCAACCCCTCAAGCCGGCCTCTGCCCCAACGGTAATTTCCCTCTTGCTCATCCCGATGGTGCTCATCTTCTTCAACACCGGCCTCAACGCGCTGGCTTCCAACGGCACCATCGATGCCGACGCCGCGTGGGTGCGGTTCTTTGTCATGCTGGGCCAGACCCCGATCGCGCTGCTCATCACCGTGCTCATTGCACTCGTGGTCCTGGGCCTGCGCCGCGGCGTAGAAAAGACTGCGCTGGAAAAGCTCGTCGATTCCTCGCTCGGGCCCATCTGTTCCGTTGTGCTCATCACCGGTGCCGGCGGCATGTTCGGTGGAGTACTGCGCACTTCTGGCATTGGCGACGCCCTGGCCGATTCCCTCTCCGGCCTTGGCATCCCCGTCATCCTGGCCTGCTACCTCATCGCCGTGGCCCTGCGCCTAGCCCAAGGATCCGCCACCGTGGCACTAACAACAGCCGCTGCCCTCATGGTTCCCGCCGTGGAAGCCGGCGGCTTCAACGAGCTGCAGCTCGCCCTAATCGTCGTGGCTACCGCCGCCGGTTCCGTCTTCGGCTCTCACGTCAACGACTCCGGCTTCTGGCTCGTCGGCCGCTTGATGGGCATGGATACGGTCACCACACTGAAGACCTGGACGGTCAACCAAATTCTGATTTCCGTCATCGGCTTTGCCCTAGTCTTGGTGCTCTACGCAGTAGCAGCGCTCTTTTAGACCCCAGTCTTAATCCAAGCAGCGGCCTTTTGGGCAATCTCCTCGACTGGCCGCGTCACATCAAAGACGCGGCCAGTTTCGTCTTCTTCCAGCGGTTCCAAAGTATCGAACTGCGACTGCAAGAGCGACGCCGGCATAAAGTGCCCCGGCCGGTGCTGCATCCGCTCATGCAGCACATCAAAGTCGCCGTGTACGTGAACGAACACCACGGCTGGGCAGTACTCGCGAATCAAATCCCGGTACTTGCGCTTCAGCGCACTGCAGCCCACCATCGCTCCTTCTGGCCTATCCGCCAGCCACTGACCAATCTGCTTCAACCACGGTTCCCGGTCCGCATCATTGAGCGGTATTCCCGCCGCCATCTTGTCGATATTGGCCTGCGGATGCATATCATCGCCATCGCGGTACTCCAGACCTACCAACGGCGACAGCGCCTCCCCCACCGTTGTCTTTCCCGAGCCGGATACTCCCATCACTACGATGTGGCGGAAACAGTGCTGGTTCATGGTAGCTCCTTGGGTTGGGGTTCTTCCTCCCGAGTTTATCCTCCTGAGATTCCCAATTGAGATACGCACATCCCCTGTGAATCGTTCTCCTACTATTATGAGAACGCCCCCTGCTTTGACTTCTAAGGATGCTTTGATGCGTAACCGACAGCAATCTTTTTCCTGGAGAACCGTTCTTCCCGTCGTCTTAGAAACGATGCGGGGTACGTCAGTAGTCGCTTACCCTGAACTATTTGAACACGTTCAAGAAATTGCTGAAGCGGACTTTCCAGGACAAGCTCACCGCCAGCTCAAAAGCCGATCAGTTGTGGAAGACCGAACCCGATGGGCGGTGTTCTACGCAAGGAAAATAGGGTTTGTCAGTTCCTCTAAGCCGGGATCCTTTTCCTTGACCGCCGAAGGCGCCAATTGGCTTGCTTCCAACCCATATCCTTTGGACAAAGATCAGATCCGAGAAATCAATGGTCTTATTTCTAAGGCGCATAAGCAACAAGACGCCGGTTCAAGCCCGCAGGAAGAAGTTCCTGAAGAATCTAGTGCGGATTTTTTCTGGGTACTTCGCGCGGGCCGCCAGGGCGAGCGCGAAAAGAAAGCTTTAGAGTCCAACCTAGGCATCCCTGGCATGGACTATGGCCCAGAGGTGAACAAGCAAAATACCTTGGACTCTATCAAGGCTGCTATGGTCCGAGAGCACCCAGATCTCAAAGCACAAACATCCACAAGCTACGCTTCTCAACTCAACCGGTTTAAAAACCAAATGCAGGTAGGCGACCTAGTTCTGATGCCGAGCAAGTTGCACAAAGGGCGAGTTTATTTTGGCTATGTCTCCGGCGATTACGAGTACCGCCCTCATGAGCCGAAAGAGATGCGGCACGTCCGACCGATCAACTGGTCAAGCGATTTCTTCAATCGTGATGACCTAGGAATAGACCTCCAACGATCTCTAACTTCACTGCTTACTATCTGCCAGGTTTCACGCAATCATGCTTACGACCGAGTAGAATCCGTCATCCAAGGCATGGGAGATCCCGAATTTTCCTCTGAGACTCCATTGTCACCGTCGTTTGACTGGCCGGAATTTTTCGAAGAACTCGCCACCAAGCTACTCGCATTCAAAAATAACCGCGCGGAGCTACTCGAAAAGCTAAAAGAGACCGCTGAAATCTCAGGACGCCCGCTCCGGTTCAAGCACCTATGGAATTGGCACATAGATGATAAAGAAGTGCCTGCTACTGATATGGATCCTTTTACCATCCTCGGTGTTGCTAACCGGCAAATTTCGGCATCTAATAAGGTGGCAATTTGCCAAGCCTTTAAAACCGTCTTCGGAATTGAAGCCCCAGCACCAACGGATTTTTCGGGACTGCCCCAACTCAACAACTTACGCTCGTGCTTTGCTACGAAGCCGTCAGATGTTATTAATCTAGATTTTTGGGAGAATAGCTGGAGTCTTTTCGCTTCGGCCCTCGCGGTGAGCCAATCAGATACGCCCGAAAATCGAGCTCAGTTTATACACGATTTCGACGTGATGACCAAAGACCGCCAGATCACGGCATACACCATGGCATTGTTCTGGGCACGTCCCCGGTATTTCCTCACTTTCGATTCAGTCATCACCAAGTATCTTGCCCAAGACTCCGCGCTTGGAATCAATATTCAGAAAAATGTTTCGACGGGTAAAGATTATTTGCTTACACTCGATGAAATCCGAGACTGGCTTACTACCGCCGAGATCGAACCGGCTAATTTTCCGAGATTGTCATATGAAGCTTGGGGTTTTAACCAAGAACCAACGGATGCTACTGCCCAAACCGTAGAGTCCTCGTCGGAAGAAGACCTGTATACCATTTCTGGACTTATCGAAGACGGCTGCTTTATCTCAAAAGACTATATCGGACTAATGCTGGAACGCCTGAAGGAGAAGAAGAACCTAATTCTCCAAGGCCCACCAGGTACAGGCAAGACTTGGCTTGCTCGCCGCTTAGCTTATGTCTTGTGTAAATCAGATGCGGAAGATGTCGTCACCTCCGTTCAATTCCATCCATCTACGTCTTATGAGGACTTCGTTCAGGGCTTTCGCCCCAGCAGTAATGGAAAACTGGAATTGAAAGATGGACCGTTTCTCCAGGCTGTGGAAAAGGCTAAAGAGGACTCCAATCCACACGTAGTAGTGATTGAAGAGATTAACCGCGGCAATCCCGCGCAAATTTTTGGCGAGATGCTCACCCTCTTAGAAGCTGACAAGAGAAATCCAGAAAATGCACTCACCACGCTATATAGCCAGGAAGGAGAAGCAGTTTTCTTACCTGATAACTTCTTTGTTATCGGTACGATGAACCAGGCAGACCGATCCCTCGCCATGGTAGATATGGCTTTACGACGCAGGTTTGCCTTCATAAATCTCGAACCGCAGTTGGGTTCTACTTGGCGAAATTTCTGTGTTGGCCAACGCAACCGCAATGACCAAGCTCTCAGGGAAATCGCGCGAAGAATCGAAGAGGTTAATCAATTAATTCGAGACGATTTCAATCTCGGTGATGACTACCTAATCGGACACAGCTTTGTTACTCCACGCCGAAAGCTAGCAGACAGTTCCTACGATGCAACTATGGAATGGTTTAACCAGGTAGTAGCCTCGGATCTCAAGCCGCTCATAGGAGAGTACTGGTTCGACAATCCTGCGAAGCGAGAGCAGGCTCTCAATGTCCTCATCGGCTAATTCGCTACAACCGGAAGACATATACGTTCCTATCCGTAGTGTATGGATGCTCCAGTTATACGCCTCGCAGTCTTTCGTTGATGGGCATATATCTAATTCCGCGGCGGAAGACGCAGGCGTTGAGCTTCCAGAGCTCATTGGAACAATGCTGTGTGACGCTGTAGAAGAGCGTTTCCGGAGAGAATTAAGCATCGGATTTACGCTGACCGAACGAAATATAACTCGGGTGCGAGGCCGAATTAACATGTACGAAACTGCCCGCCGCCAACTCCTTGAGAAGGGGCTTATTGCCTGTGAGTTCAATGAGCTCACCATCAACAGCGAAGTTAACCAATTCCTTCGATACGCCCTCGAATACGCAGCGCAACTACTGTCCAGCGTGGACAGTGACGCCAGTGCCCGACGGTGTAAGGTGCTTTCTCGAAGGCTTTCTCAAATGGGCATTTCCAAACCAAAGTCGACGGTATTTCCTCACTCTAGGCTATCCCCTGCAGACAAGAAACCAGTTGCCGTAGCTAGATTGCTTTTAGAATTTGCCGTCCCCACGCGCGGGGACGATGCCCTTTCGCTGTTCAGCAGAAAGCACTTCACGCAGCACGAGATCCGCAAGCTTTTCGAAAAAGCTTTATTTGGTCTGTTCCAATACCATCTCTGCCCTTTAGGTTGGAAAGTAAGTAGCGGCGAATGGCTGTACTGGAGTGCTCAACAGGTGCCCAAAGAATTACCGAGCATGCAAACGGACATCATTTTGCGATCACCAGCAGGTGAAATTTCCGTTATCGATGCCAAGTTCACGCATATGCTCATTGAGAACCGAGTAGGAAACGAATCCTTAAAAAGCCCGCACCTTTATCAGCTTTACGCCTACTTACGCAGCCAAGAAATTCTCGGCGAAGAATGGAAAACCGCTAAGGGCATCATGCTCTATGCTTCTTCGGGACGAAACCAACAGGATGAGACGATCTCATTCCTTCTCGACGGACACCCTGTAGCTTTCGCTAGCGTCGGTCTCGAGACCTCAATTCGCGAGTTTCGCCAGAAAGTGCTTCATCTTGTGGCCCCGAATCTCGAATTTCCCCAGAAAGAACCTCACGATATTCCTTAAAGAATCTCCAAGGTACGCAAGCCTAGAAGAGGTGAAACATAAGGGCCCAAGCAGCCACGTTGCCTCCTCTAACTGGTGGTTCTAGGGCGATAACGTGGCTGAAAGTTGGATGGCTCGCGGAGCCGAAGGTGACCTAGCCGAGGTTTTTGAGGGCGTCGGTAACCAGGCACCAGAAACCGGCGTGGTCGAGGGTGGTGGCGACCTGGGTGTGGCAGGAGGCGTCGGCAGGCTCGCGCAGATCGGTGACGGTCATCCCGGTGGTCAGTGCGCCGGCGAGCTCGACGTGGACCGGTGCCTTGCGAGCCTGGACGATGTCCGGATCGATGAGGTAAGCGATGGTGCACGGGTCGTGGACCGGTGGGTTACCAAAGCCTTGGTTGGCCTGGTAGGCCTTGCGGAAGAAACCGAAGAGACCGCCGACGAATTCTGAGACTGGGGTACCCAGAGCCTTGATTTCGGCTTCGACCTCCGGGGTGGCAAGCGCCTGGTGGGTGAGATCGAGGCCCACCATAGTGACGGGCCAAGGCTCTTCGAAGACGATGTGCGCGGCCTCGGGATCGATCTTGATATTGAATTCGGCGACTGGGGACCAATTGCCCTCGTGATAGCCGCCGCCCATGAGAACTACTTCCTTGACGCGCTCGACGATGCGCGGCTCCTTGCGCGCGGCCATCGCGATATTGGTAAGCGGGCCGGTGGGCACCAGGGTGATGGTGCCGGGCTCATGGGACATGATGGTGTCGATGATGAAGTCGATAGCGTGGGCGTCGGCAAGCGCGGTGCTTGGCTCCGGAAGTTGGACGCCTTCCACGTCCATGCCGGTGGAGCCGTGGATCGCCTCGGCAACCTCAACGGGGCGCACGAGCGGGCGATCGCAGCCGGCATAAACCGGAACCTCAGGGTGACCAGCGATTTCCTTGACGACCAGGGCATTGCGGGAAACCTTATCCAAGGTCTGGTTGCCGCCCACGGTGGTAATGCCCAGCAGCTCGATGGTGGGGTTGCCCATGGCTAGGAGCAGGGCCACCGCATCATCGTGGCCGGGGTCGCAGTCCAAAATGATTTTTCGCGTCATGCCACGAGCCTACTTTCGGGCGTTGACGGCCGCCACGGTGTCATCGATGGACTCCGGGCGCGGAATGAGGAAGGACAAGCCCAGGGCCGCAAGCAAGATGATGACGCCGGCAATCATTCCCGCGCGGTAGCCGTGTTCGAAGGAACCGGAAACCGCAAAGAGCACCGCGAAGGACAGGCCCGCGCCTAGGTTGAAGGCGCCGGCGTTCATGCCGGGAAGATAGCCCTGGTTATCGGCCGGCGAAAGCACAATACCCAGTCCGTTGAGCATGATATTGGCAATGCCCGCGTAGGTCACGCCCAAGAAAATTGAGACGAAGAGCAGGCTCCACGCGTTCGGAAAGCCCACGACGAAAATGGAGATAATCAGGCCTACGACGGTGCCGATCAAGCCGGTTTGCAGGACGTACTTATATCCCAGCTTGGACGCCATCCAGCCAGCAATCGGGCCGAAAACCAAGCCCGCAAGAGCGTATGGAGTAAGGGTGACCCAAGAAATGGTGCTGGCAGAAATTCCAGCACCGGCCTCTGCCTCCTGACCGAGGTTTGGAATGAGGCCGTTCATTACGGCAAAGACGCCGGTCATAGTGAGCAGAGTGGTAGAAAGCAGCGCCCACGTGCGGCGTTGTTTGAGGTAGGCCACCGGAACGAGCGGATCGGCGACCTTCTTCTCCACGTTCCAGAAGGCCCAGAAGCCGGCGGCGCCAATGAGGATGAGGATAATGACGAGGAACCAATTGGCCTCGGCAAGTTTGCCGGCCTCGTTGAATGCGGTGAGAACGCAACCCAGCGCCACGGCTAGGGGCAGCACGCCCGCCCAGTCCATACGCGGGGTTTCGGTGGCCGTGGATTCCTTAGTGAATACCTGCACTGCTACTACTGCGATGGCGCATAGTACTGCCATGGTCCAAAAGACCGAGCGGTAGCCAAAATTGCCCGCCAGCCAACCGCCGGCCAGGGCATCCACGCCCGCAATACCACCGTTTACCGAGGTCACAATGCCCAGCAACAGGGCGTACTGCTGCTCATTGAGGACCTGCTGGCGCAGCATAATCAGGCACAGCGGAACCGTAGGCCCTGCCACGCCTTGAATGATGCGGCCGATAAGCAACACAGCGACGTTCGGTGCAATGGCCGAAACCACGCAGCCCAACGCAGCTACCGCCATCATGCCGACGAGGACCTTCCTGCGTCCGATGAGATCGCCCCAGCGCGGCAGGAACAGCGAGAACAATGCCGCGGCGGTAAAGAAGGCCGTCTGCGTTAGGCCAATCTGGGCGGTGGTAGCGCCCAGCTCGTCTTCCATCGTCGCCAAGGCAGGCGAGAGCATCGACGCATTGAGCTGGAAAGCGAACACCGCCGTAAGCAGTGCAAACATCAATGGAATATAGGAGCTGGGCTGGAGCTTTGCTGGCTCGGAGGCGGTGGAAGTCATGGCTTTAAACGTAGTTGATGAATCCTGCGCTCGATAGTGGAAAGCTTGGCTCAGCTAATTCTCGCCCAACACATGAAAAGTACTGCTTAACGCTCCAGATATTTTCTAATTGTCTACTATCCATAGTTTATGAAGACTCTCTCCTATATCGTCACTGCCGCAACGGTGATGCTTTCTTTAGCCTCCTGTACCTCTCCGGATTTGCAACCGGAAGGAGCGACTGCAACTAGCTCCTCCAGCACGAGCAATAGTTCAACTATCAGCTCTAGTTCCACAAGCTCTGCGGCCGAGTCGTCCTCTTCGGAGCCGCAACCGGCAGCGGAAGCTGAGCCTTCGCTTGCCGACGCTCCCCTAACGAACACCGCCCAATCCACCACAGAACCCACCCTGACCGAGTGCGTATATGGCGGCGGTAGTTGGACCACCAACGGTTTGTACAGCGATGGGACTATTCGCTGGGCACAAGAATGCCAGAACCTCCACGACGAGCAAATGGCAAAATACCCCTACCGGTGCCCGCAAACGGATCACTACGTCTCCGATCCATCTCAGTGCTCCTCCCCAGTAGGCATCGGGAATGACAACTCAGATTCGGATTTGCCTGCAGCGATGACGCGGACCGGCGAGGTAGAAGAAGAACATATGCGGGCACATAAATGGTGGGCGGATTGTGTAAGCACGTACTCCCCAGAGTACTGCCGAGAGAACGATCCATGGCAACGGGACGCCTACTGACGTTCTCTTACTATTGCCGCAGAATTAACCAGCGATTCACCGCGGCTACTTAGGCTGAAAAGGTTCCTTTTAACCTCTTGTGGAGCTTTGTATGCCTTATTCAAATAGTCGTCCTTCTTTTAACCGTCGTAACTTCCTGCAGATTGCCGGTGTTTCAGCCGCGGCGGTGGCTGCGGGTATTAGTGCACCGGCAAAGGCGGGTGCGCAATCGAGCCTGAGTTCATGGGGTTCTTCACGGGATGGTGATCTGCCGCAGGATTCGGAGCTTTTTGGTCTAGGTGTAGCGGCGGGTACGCCGCGGCACAATTCGATGATCTTGTGGACCCGCCTGGCCCCGGAACCGCTGGCCGAGGATGGTCACGGCGGCATGACCGGCGGCGATGTCCGCGTGGGTTGGGAAGTTGCGAAGGATGAGGGGTTTGGGGACGTCGCCAAGCAGGGCGAAGCCCTAGCCCAACGCGAGCTGGCACACTCGGTACATCCACAGATAACTGGGCTGGAACCTGCAACTGAGTACTTTTATCGCTTCCGCGTGGATGGCAAGGTGAGCCCCGTAGGTCGGTTTAAGACTCTGCCGGCGCCCGGTGCGAAGGTGGATAATTTCACCTTCACTGTGGCTTCGTGTCAGGCGTGGTACCACGGCTATTTCACCCCGTGGAAGCATATTGCGCAGGAACCGGACCTGGATATGACGATTTTCGTGGGTGACTACATTTACGAATACGGCATTGTGGAAGGCGATAATCTCTGGCGCCAAGGCGCAAGGGTGCCCGATGTTTTCAAGGCAAAGGTGGAGACTCTGGAGCAGTATCGCCTGCGCTACTCGCTCTTCAAATCTGATGAGCACCTGCAGGCCGCGCATGCGCGCGCCGCGATGGCGATTGTGTGGGATGACCACGAAGTAGAAAATAACTACGCCGGTAGTTGGTCCGAGATTGGCACCACGGCCGAGCACTTCCTGTACCAGCGCGCGGCTGCCTACCGTGCCTTTTATGAGAATCTTCCGGTGGCCCCGCCGGCGCTTCCCGAAGGCCCCAATAACCGCATCTATGATTCTTTCGACGTGGGCACGCTAATGCGTTTCAATCTAGTCGATACCCGCCAATACCGCGAAGAATCCGCGGAGGATGCCAGCATCTTGGGCGCGGAGCAAGAGCAGTGGCTCAACGATAAACTCACCACCTCCCCGGCACAGTGGAACGTGGTGGTCAATAGCGTGATCGTCGTACCGATCGCCGATAGCACCGACCAGTGGGACGGCTTCCCAGCAGCCCGCCGCCGCCTTATCGAGTCCCTCTCCAAGGTCAGCGATCCCGTTGTCTTCACCGGCGATATTCACCAACACTGCGCTGCCGAAATCCAATCCGAATCCGGCCAGCCCGTCGGCGTGGAATTGGTCGCTACCTCCATTGCTTCCGATGGCGATGGCTTCGCTGGTTCCAAGAGCACCGAGTGGCTGGAAAAGCCGTATGTGAAGGCCATGGATAAGCGCCGTGGCTACATCAAAGTGCGCGCTACCCGCGAGCACCTCGATTCCGAATTCGTTGTCGTGCCCTGGATCGAGCGCGATGATACCGCCCCGCGTGAGACTGCTTTCTCCTTCCGTACCAATGCCGGCGAGCACACGCTGCGCTCCCTCTAAGCCCCGAAAGGACAATTCATCATGGGACTTTTTAGCTCGCTTTCCTCTTCTTCCCCTCGCCACGGTTCTTCCCGCAAACATTCCTCTGACCAGGATTCCTCTGCTCCAGCTCCTACCGCGAGTGCTGCTCCGCCGGTCGTAACCGGTGTTCAGGCAGAGCCGCAGCTCATGGAAAACTACATCACCTGGGAACCTGTTTCTTGGAACGTCGTTTTGGATCACTACCGAGTCATCGGCACCGATCCTAATGGTGTAGACGTGCTGCTGGGCAAGACCATCTTCCCTTTCTTCCACCACTCACGGCGCGATGTTGCCGGTGAAAAATGGTCATATTATGTCAAGGTGGTTGATGCTGCCGGTGCTGAGTCCTCTCCTTCTGGCAAAGCGACGTCTACCTCCCTGCCTTCGGTCACTGCCGGCAAAGCGCTAGCCACGATTGGTTCCTTTGACCGAAAGGGCACGGAGTTTCAGTACTCACCAAAGGACTATAAGAAGATCGTCACCGCGCACCCAGACCAGACAATCACTGTTGGACCGGATGCTACGCCTGCCGAGGTCCCCTATCTCCTCCCCGGCCCCGGCGACAAGTGGGCGGGCAGCAAGTCCTACACGCTGAGGTGGACGGTGAAATTGGATAAGCCTGCTTCAAAAGCGGCGCTGGCATTGTGGCTCATTGATACCACCAAGCTCGGCGGTGTTCTCGATATCACGATTAATGATTTTCATAAACAAATAGAGCTCCCACAGGGCGCAACGCAAGGTTCGCGCCAAGGCGATGCCAGCGGCGAGCCAACCCCGCTGCGCCCCGCAGCAATCGAGTTTGATCTCGCCGCAGATACCCTCAAGGAAGGAGAGAACCAGCTGGTCTTCACCCTGCGCGAAGGCGGCTGGCTAGCTTGGGATGCGCTGGGAATCTTTGCTAAGTAACACCGCGCAGGCGGTGCTTTGCCTGGAAACGGGAAATTGTTCACCGATTCCTGATGTACGGTAGTAACATCTGCACCCTTCTACTACATCGTCAGCAGCAAAGGACGCCGACGTTGAAAGGACTTAGCTTCCATTATGCCTACAGTTTCTGATCGCCTGCACCGAGCCCAGCAGGATTTTAACGCGGTGATCACCATCATCCCGTTTGATGAGCACGCGGTGGATGAATCGCCCACGCTCATGGGACAACCGGTGGCATTCAAGGACATCGTTGATGTGGCGTGTGTGGCTACTACCTGCGGCACCAAGGTCAATGTTGGCCGCGCACCGGTCAAGGATGCGCCAGTGGTGCAGCGCTTGACGGCGAAGGGTGCGCTGCCGGTGGCAAAGGCGAACCTGCAGGAATTTTCCTATGGCATTTTGGGCGATGCCTCCGCGTATGGACGAGTTATCAATCCGCGGGATCCCGAAGTGTGCGGCGGTGGATCGAGTTCCGGTTCGGCGGCACTGGTAGCTTGCGGCGCGCTGCAGCTTACGGTGGGTTCCGATAGCGCCGGCTCGGTGCGTGTGCCTGCCGCATGCCAGGGCGTGCTGGGTTTCAAACCCACCTTTGGTCTCATTCCGGTAGAAGGCGTCTTTCCCTTCGCCCCGAGCTTTGACTGCGTTGGATTCTTTGCCAGCTCAATTGACCTGATTGAGCAGGCCTTTATTGCCACCGCAGATGAGGAACCAGCCGCAGCGCAAGACGTTTCTACAGTTGATATCACGGCCCTCAAGGCCAAGGGAGAGCGCTTCGCGGATCTTTTGGCGGCGCTGGAGCACTCGGACTTTGAGCTCACCGAGAGCGTGGATTTGGAAGACACCATCGCCGCCACGGCCAAGCTCTACGAGCCGATGCGCTTGAAGGAGGTCTATGACGTCCACCGGCCGTTGCTGGACCAACGCGATAAGTACCAGGACGTGATCCTGCAGCGTGTACTGGGCGGAGAAAATATCAGCCAAGAAGATTATGACGCGGCCGCACAGGGCGTGAAAGAGCTGCGCGAGAAAGCGCTTGCCCTGCTCGGCGACGCCCCCGTTATCCTCACCCCTACCCTCGATTCCGGCCCCCTCAAGTGGTCCGATATCACCGCGGAAAATACCGCGGAATCGGCCGCGAGCCTGCGGCGCTGGACCGAGCCTTTCAATGTGCTCGGATGGCCGGCGATTACGGTGCCGCTGCGCGGCGAAGAGGAAGAAGGCGTGGGTGATGCGGTGCAGGTCGTCGGCAAGCCGGGCGAGGACCTGACCGTGCTGCGCGTTGCCCGCGCTCTGCAGGCCCTGCTCTAGGCCTCGGCCAGCACTGTCTTTTCCTGCGTGCGCGGCCGCCAATAGGCGGCTTCTACGGCGCTAAGCTCCTTGAAATGCGATGAGGTGAGCTCATCCATTGCTTGGATATAGCCAGGAACCTCCTCACGCGGCAGGCGCAACCCCATGGTCAGATGCGGGGTCCACCGCGGCCCGCGCCCATCCGGATTAGCGGCACTGATTTTTCGCGCGGCAATTTCTAGCTCGTTAGTCGTTTCAAGGAGCCAAGCCACCGTCTGCTTGCGCTTGGTGCCGAAAATGACGTTTCCTACCCGCCGGAAGTCTGCCGGTATGACGGCCGGCAACAGCTGCGCTGCTAAATCCACGACCTCCGGCTGCATATGCGGCGAAAAGGTCACAGTAATATGCGGGCGTTGCTGCTGGACAGGAAAGCCGCGCTCTGCAAGGCCGGCAAAGATTTCGCGCACCTGTTCCTCCTGCTTTTGCGGCAGGTAGAGCAAGATATTATCCGGCGATGCTTTACTCACAGGCGAGCATTCCCTTTCTGTAGTGGAGTGCTTCCAGCGTACAGTCCAAGAAGTGGATCACTGCCTCTTGTGCCAGCGCAAACGTTTGCCGTTTAATGAGAGTCATGAGCACTTCAGAGTCATCGCCCCTCATCCTCGCCATCACGGCGTGTCCGACGGGCATCGCACATACCTACATGGCAGCCGAAAACCTCGAGGCCGCAGCCCAAGAATTGGGCTACCGCATCAAGATTGAAACTCACGGTTCCATCGGCGTCGAAGGAACCTTTAGCAAGCAAGATATCGAAGACGCTGATGCCATTGTCATCGGTGCCGATACGGTAATTTCCAAAGACCGCTTCCACGGCAAACGCCTCGAGGCCACCGGTGTGGACGAGGCCATCAAGCACCCGAAGGAACTGCTCAGCAGGTCCTTGAGCGCCTCGCGCTGGGAGGGCACTTCCGAGCAAACGGAAGAAGAGGCACCGCGTAAAAACAACGTTGGTCAAACCATGTATAAGGCGCTGATGAACGGCGTCTCGCACATGATCCCGTTCGTGGTAACCGGTGGTCTGCTCATCGCGGTCGCCCTCTCCATCGGCGGCACGCCCACGCCTGAGGGCATGGCGATTCCAGAAGATAGCTTCTGGAACATAGTCAATGAGCTCGGCGCCCTGGCGTTCTCGCTGATGGTCCCAGTGCTCTCTGGCTATATTGCGGTGGGCATCGCGGACCGGCCGGGCCTTGCCCCTGGCCTTATTACTGGCCTCATCGCCACCACCGGCTCGCTTTACGGTTCTGAGGCGGGCGCCGGTTTCTTGGGCGGCATTGTCACCGGTATTTTGTCCGGTTATGTGGCTCTTGCCATTAAGAAGATTCCGGTACACAAGTTCATTGCACCGATTTGGCCCATCATCGTCATCCCGATTTTCACCACACTGATCGTGGGGCTCATCTTCATCTTGCTCATTGGCGCACCAGTTTCGGCCGCGTTCGAGGCAATGACCGACTATCTCGCTGGCATGCAGGGCTCCTCCGTCATCGTGCTGGGTCTTATCCTGGGCGCCATGATCGCCTTCGATATGGGTGGTCCCTTTAATAAAACAGCCTTCCTCTTTGGCGGCGGCATGATCGCGGCCGGCAATGCGGCACCCATGGGCATGGCAGCATGCGCGATTGCCGTACCGCCTCTCGCCGTTGGTGTAGCTACGCTCCTGCGCCGCCGCTGGTTCACCAAGGCCGAAAATGATGCGGGCATCGCCGCGTTGTTCATGGGATTCTTCGGCATTACTGAGGGCGCCATTCCGCTCGCGGCTGCACGCCCGCTACAGGTTATCCCTGCCAACGTTGCCGGTGGCGCCGTAGCTGGTGCGCTCGCCGGTCTATTTGGTGCACAAGACCACGTCATGCACGGCGGCCCCATCGTCGCGGTGCTCGGCGCGGTAGATAACGTCGTTGGCTTCTTTATCGCCATGCTTGCCGGCATCGCTGTCTGTGCTGGCCTTATTCTCCTGCTAGTGGGATTGACGCAGCGCAAGGATAAGCCGCTTGTTGCTGTCGATACGATTAGCCTCGATAAAGACCTGGGTTCTTCCAGCGAAGAGGTCATTCGCTCCATGGTGAAGCTCACCTCTTCGCGTATGTCTGATGCGGAAGCGGTCGCCAGCGCCGCGTTGAAGCGCGAATCTACCCGTTCCACCGGAGTGGGCCACGGAGTGGCCATTCCGCACGCTCGATCTGCGGGGGCGAAGGTACCAACTCTCGCCTTCGCGCGCCTGCCCCAGGGCGTCACGTGGGCCGCGGGTGAGGACCCGACCACCTTGGCCTTCCTTATTGCCGTTCCGGATAACGCCGGAAAGCAGCACCTCAAGCTGCTCTCCAAGCTGGCCCGCAGCATCATGAAAGAGGACTTCCGAGCCCAGCTCCACGGTGCGAAGACGCGCAAGGAAGCCGCCGACATCATTTCACAGGTGCTCTCCCCTGCACCATCGACTGACAACGCAGCCGCAACCTCCCAGGCCTAAATTGTCTTGCAGCTACTAGCGCTCAGCGGTTATACCCGCTGGGCGCTTTTCTTATGCCAACACCGCACAGGAATGGGGCGAATGGGGCGGTTTCGCGGGAGGAGCAGCGGTAGCGCGGCGGGTTCAAACGAGACCCGGCATCACCCTGATGCTCTCTTACACTCCTTAGACAGCCAGAAATACACAAGGTTTCTCATAGGCTCTTTCAAGAAAATGGCCAGCTTTACCAGAGACGGGCTTAAAACTAAGGCTGTATGTCTTAAAAGAACCTCACTCCTCTGGGAACCTGAGATACTGGTTGAGATCTACCCCCGTAGGGGCGGGGAACTGAGCGACATCACTGAGGAAATTTAGGGGTTTCCTAGCTCAAATCGAGAAATAACTAAGAGGCAATTAGTTTTACGCGACATCAACTTCATGAATCCTAATATTTGCTGGTCAGCTGGATTTTACCCGAGCGGAATTGATTAACTTTTAAGTGAAGGGGAACGGAAGTTAGCGGTTAACACTCCGAGATTCCCGCCCTCTTGATTTCCGCTAGGTCCCAGCAGAAAGGTGCCGCTCATGTTTACCCCCAAAATTCACTTCTCCGCCAAGAAGTTCTTTGCTCCTGCACTTGCAGCAGCCGTCGCCCTCAGCGTTGGCGCAGCTCCAGCAGAGGCCTCCAGCTCCTTGAGTAGCTTCGGTGGTGTAAAGCTTCCGGTACCGTCCGCCAGCCAGCCCGTCGCCCCAGCTGCCGCTGCGAAGCCAGTTGCCCCAGCTTCCAACCGAGTCCAGAGCATCATCAACCACACCAACGCCTACCGCCAGGCACACGGCCTGCGCCCGGTTCGCGCCAACGGTGCACTCAATGCGCTGGCTCAGGATTGGGCCAACCAGCTGGTTCGCGCCGATAAGCTCAGCCACCGCCCACAGCACTGGAACTACTACCCTTCCAACATCCCGGCCGGCGGCGAGAACGTACTGCAGGCATGGAGCGACTACTCCGATGCCCTCCTGGTCAAGCTTTGGTACGAATCTCCGGGTCACCGCAAGATCATGCTCGACCCACGCGCCAAGACCATCGGCGTTGGTGTTGCCATAAACTCTGAGGGCAAGCTCTACGCTGTCCAGAACTACGGCCGCTAAAGATTACACAAGCTAGGGCCTTCGGCCCCTTGGGCTCTAGCGGGCCACCCCGCCCCCTCCCGGACCTCTTGCCCGGGGCGGGGCGGTTTTCTCATGCCTAGGTGGGGGTGCGCACGCGGGTAAATAAAAAGTAACCGTCTTCACAAATGACAGTGGCGAGGGTTACACTTAAAGGCATTCGAATTGTTCAACAATCTTAAAGGACGGTGTTGAATGTCCTCGCTCCATATTGATTTGAACGCGGACTTGGGAGAAACGACCGCGGGCAATCCGGTCGCGGATGACGCGGCGATGCTGGAGATGGTGTCCTCAGCAAACGTGGCCACGGGCTTCCACGCGGGTGACCCACACTCGATTGCCGGCACGCTCGAGGCAGCTGCAGAAGCGGGCGTTACCGTAGGTGCACATGTAGGTTACAACGACGCCGCAGGTTTCGGTCGCCGCTTTATCGATTACAACCCGGACGAACTCGCGGACGAGGTAACTTACCAAATTGGCGCGCTCGATGCTTTGGCCCGCGCCAATGGCACCAAGGTTTCCTATGTGAAGCCGCACGGCGCGATGTATAACGCCATCGTCAAGGATAAGGCGCAGGCAGAAGGCGTCATCAAGGGCATTAAGGCCTTTGATGACTTGCCGGTGATGCTGCTGCCGGGGGGAGTAGCGGTGGACGTCGCCAAGCGCAGCGGGCTTACCGTCATCCGTGAAGCCTTTGCGGACCGCAACTACAACCCCGATGGCACGCTGGTCTCACGCAAGGAAGCCAATGCGGTGCTGGGTAGCGCCGATGAGGTGGTGCAGCGAGTACTGGAGGTGGCGCAGACCGGGTCGATCACGGCTGTGGATGGCACGAAGTTAGAGGTAGATGCACAATCCGTATGCACCCACGGCGATTCGCCCGGCGCGGTGAAGTTGCTGCGCGGCGTGGTGGAGCGCCTGCGGGAAGAAGGCATCGAGATTCGGAGCTTTATCTAATGCACATTAATTTTGTGGGCACGCGCGCGTTGCTCATTGACCTGGATGGATTGAACCAGGTGATGGATTGGCACGCGGCGCTTTCTGCCAAGCCGTTGAAGAATCAGGTGGACTGCATCGCGGCCGCCACCACCTTGCTGCTGACCTTTGAAGCACCCGATTCGGCGCGAGATGCGGCGGAATTTTTGCAGGACTTCTCCCCTGCCGCCGCGACGGCTGCGGAGGCGCGCACGGTAGAAATTGATGTGCTCTATGACGGCGAGGATGTGGACGAGGCCGCAGACCTGCTGGGTCTTTCGCGCGAAGCGCTCATTAACTGGCATACCTCTACCGAGTGGACCGCGGCATTCGGTGGCTTTGCCCCGGGTTTTACCTACTGTGCGCCGTCGGACCCCTCCCAGGCGCGTGCTGTGCCACGCCGATCCAATCCCCGTACCGCGGTGCCGGCCGGTGCCGTAGGTATCGCGGGTGAGTTTTCCGCGGTGTACCCGCGCGTTTCCCCGGGCGGCTGGCAGCTGTTGGGCACCACCAATACGCCGATGTGGGATTCCAATGCTAACCCGCCGGCGCTGGTACAGCCGGGAGACCGCGTGCGCTATCGCAGCGTGGATAAGCTGCCGGAGCTCGTTGATCACTCTGCCCGCTCGAAACGCGCCCCTGCCCGCTTGCCGCGCATGGAGGTTATCGATGCCGGCCTACTCACGCTCTACCAGGACTTGGGCCGCCCCGGTGTGGGCGATCTCGGCGTGACCCCCTCCGGTGCTGCCGACCGCGCCGCCGCCGCGACCGCCAACGTGGCCGTGGGCAATCCGCGTGGGGCAACAGTGCTGGAAAATATCGGCGGCATTAAGCTCCACGCGCTCACCGATACCGTCATTTGTGTCACCGGCGCGACCGCGCGTGTGCGCCTCGGCGAGATGCCGGTCCACCTTGCTCGCCCCGTACTGGTTACGGCCGGGCACACCGTCACGGTGGATCCTGCAACGGTAGGCATGCGCAATTACGTGGCCATCCGCGGCGGCATTATTGCTGAATCCGAGCTTGGCTCCGCGGCCACCGACGTCCTTTCTGGCCTTGGCCCGGACCCGGTCACCACCGGCGATGTCATCGGCGTGCTGCCGCGCTCTACCGGCATGACCGACGCCCAGCTGGCCAACCCACTGCGCGTGCGCGAAAGCTCCGATGGCAAGACCCGCGCCACCTTGCGCTGCGTGCTCGGACCGCGCGATGATTGGTTTGGCGATAATGTCTCCGCCTTCCTGGACACCGAGTGGACCGTCACTTCGGATTCCAACCGCGTGGGCCTGCGTCTCGATGGCGAAGAGACGATTGAACGCGTCAAAGACGGCGAGCTCCCCTCCGAGGGCATGGTCGCCGGTTCCATCCAAATCCCACCTAATGGCAAGCCCGTGGTCTTCCTGCGCGATCATGCCGTGACCGGCGGCTACCCGGTCATCGCCACCGTCTTGGAAGAAGATATTGATATTGCCGCGCAGCTGCCACCCGGCGCGCGCGTGAACTTTGAACTCGTTGCACCCCAAGCCTTGAACACTGGAGAACAGAATGCAGATTAAAACCGTCCTCATTGCTAACCGCGGCGAGATTGCCGTGCGTATCGCCCGCGTCGCCCGCGACCTGGGCATTAAGTCCATCGCCATTTATTCCGAAGCGGACGCAGGTGCCCTGCATACCCAGGTAGCGGATGAAGCTTATGCGCTGCCGGGCAATACCGCGGCCGATACCTACATGAACGTGCCCGCGCTGCTTGATATCGCGGTGCGCGCCGGTGCCGATGCCATCCACCCGGGCTACGGTTTCTTGTCCGAAAACGCCGACTTTGCCCGCACGGTTACCGAGGCCGGCATGATCTGGATTGGCCCGTCGCCAGAGTCCATCGAGTTGCTCGGTGACAAGATCGCTGCACGCCGCGTGGCCGAGGAGGTCGGCGCGCCATTGGCACCGGGTACCTCCGATCCCATCGATGACTGGCAGGAGGCCCGCGCCTTCGCCGAAGAGCACGGTCTGCCCATTGCCATCAAGGCCGCTTATGGCGGTGGCGGACGCGGCTTGAAGGTCGTGGACAATATGGAAGAGATTGAGGGTGCATTCAATTCTGCCGGTCGCGAGGCCATGGAGGCTTTCGGCCGCGCGGAGTGCTATGTGGAGAAGTTCCTCACCCACCCGCGCCACGTCGAGGCCCAGGTGCTGGCCGATACGCACGGCAATGTCCGCGTGCTCGGCACCCGCGATTGCTCCACCCAGCGCCGCTTCCAAAAGCTCATTGAGGAGGCTCCGGCGCCCGCGCTTTCCGACGCCCAACGCAACGGCATCATCGAAGGCGCCCGCTCCATTTGTTCCAAAGTAGGCTACACCGGCGCCGGCACCGTGGAATACATCGTCTCCGAAGACGGCACCATCTCCTTCCTCGAGGTCAATACCCGTGTGCAGGTCGAGCACCCAGTCACCGAGGTAGTCACCGGCACCGATATCATCGCCGAGCAATTCCGCATCGCGGCCGGCGAGCCGCTGTCCTTCGATGCGGATCCGCAGTCCCATGGCCACGCCTTTGAATTCCGTATCAATGCCGAGGACATCCTCAATGGCTTCGCCCCGTGCCCCGGCACCATTGTCTCCTTCGAGCCGCCCACCGGCCCGGGCATCCGCGTAGATTCCGCGGTACGCTCTGGCTCTATCATCCCGCCGTACTATGATTCCCTGATTGCCAAACTGGTGGTATGGGGCCCGACCCGCGAGATCGCCCTGGCCCGCGCCCGCTTTGCCCTGCGTGAGTTCACCGTCACCGGCGTGCGCACCGTGCTGCCGTTCCACCGCGACATGATGGATGAGCCTGCACTCATCGGCACCGCCGCCCCAGCAGACGATGCCGCTGCCGCCGGCGCCTCCGAGATTGGCGTATTTACTGACTGGGTGGATCACAACTACCGCCCGTCTGCCGCCAACCAGGTGGAAAAGGTCGAGGCCATTTACACCCAGCGCCGCACTGTGGCCGTAGAAATCGACGGCAAGCTGGTCAACGTCGGCGTCCCCGTGGACTTCCTCGCCGCGCCGGGCGCCGCCTCGGCCGGTGGCTCCGCGTCCACCGCACCGTCTTCGGCTGGCGCGCAGTCCACCGATGACAATGCGGTCACCTCCCCGTTCGAGGCCAACCTCGTGGCCTGGAACGTCGCGGACGGCGATACCGTGGCCGAGGGCGATGCCATCGCCACCGTCGAGGCCATGAAGATGGAATCGGCCATCAAGGCTCCGCGCGGCGGTACCATCAAGCTCCTGGCCGCAGAAGGTGACCGTCTGGATTCCTCCAAGGTCATCGCGACCATCGATTAGCGCTCGCGCCATCGTTATGCACCTCATTTCAATGTGAGGTGCATAACTTTTTAGTACAGTTGTGGTCATGCTTTCCCAGTCTGTCGCCTCCGAGTTGCGCGAGGCCATCTCCTCCGGCGAGTTTCAGCCGGGCGAGCAGCTCAGCGAGGTCAAGGCGGCCGAGCGCTTTAACTGCTCGCGCAATACCCTCCGCGAGTCTTTCACCAGGCTTGCCGCGGAGCGCATCGTCGAGCGCATCCCCAACCGAGGCGTATTCCTTGCGACGCCCGATGCAGACTACATCCGCGACCTCTTCGCTGCCCGCGCAGCCATTGAACCGGCCGCGGTACGTTGGGGCGCTTTTGCCGACGCCCCCTCACTCGTCACCCTGACTTCCTCTGCCTTCGACTACGCGGCACGCGGCGAGCACCAGGAAGTCTCCGCCATCAATCAGCGCTTCCACCGCGCGCTGGTGGCCGCGCTAGGCTCCCCTACCTTGAATGAGCAGATGGATAATCTGCTCGCCCGCATGCGGCTCACCTTCTTGCTAGCAATCCCGCGGTACCCGCAGCTTCATGCGGACCATATTCAAGGCAATATCACCTTGGCCACGCTTATCGCAGATGGAAAACGCCTCGAGGCCGCCACGCTTTCGCATGACAGCCTCATGAATACCTGCGAGAAGATCCTCGCCGTGTTGGACGATTAAGGAATGAGAAAATCTTGATCGCGGGCGTTGGTCACGAGCATCTGGCCCGGTGCGTGTGTAATCGCTAAGCGCGGCTTAGATTCCATCACGATGGCCTGCGGGGTCACACCACAGGCCCAAAAGACCGGCAGGCAGCCCTCCGGCACTTCGCCCGGATCACCAAAGTCCGGGCGGTTCAAGTCCTCAATGCCAATGGCCGCCGGGTCACCCACGTGGACCGGGGCGCCGTGAACTGATGGGTAACGGGAGGTAATCCGCACGGCATCGGAGACCTGCGCGGCCGGGATCGGGCGCATGGAGACCACCATGGGCCCGGAAAAGACACCGGCCGGGGTGGTGGGAATCGTGGTTTTAAACATCGGCACGTTGCGCTGCTGGGCAATGTGCGCGACCTCAATGCCGTTATCCTGCAGCGCAGTCTCAAAGGTAAAAGAGCAACCGATGAGGAAGCTGACCATGTCTGGGGTGTAGTACGAGGTGGCGTCGGCAAGCGTGGCTGTATGCTCGCCGTTTTCAAAGACACGGTAGGCCGGAATATCGGTGCGGATGTCCCCACCCGGCAGCAGCTCGGAGGTGTACTGACCGGCTTCCAGCACGCCCACAATCGGGCATGGCTTGGGATTGCGCTGGGCAAAGAGTAAGAAGTCAAAGGCGTATTCCTGCGGCACGGCCAGCAGGTTAGCCTGCATGAAACCGCGGGCATACCCGGCGGTGGTGACCATGTCATGGCTGCGCGCATACTCACGCACTTGCTCTGGGGTCTGCATTATGCCCACAGCTCGGTGATGCCGGAGAAAGCCTTGAAGCCGATGAAGATGGTGAGCACCCACGCCAGGGCGCCGATAACCAGCAACCACTTGGGATACTTATAGCCCTGTAGGAGGTCGCGGCGGCGCCAGGCCACCCACATCACGAGGGCGAAACCGATAGGCAGGATCAGGCCATTGATGGCGCCGGCGAAGATAAGCAACTTCTGTGGCGCGGAGTTGATGGCTACGAAGACTACCGTGCACACCGCAATGAAGATAATGGTGAGGATATTGCGGGTGCGCGTCGAGGTGCCCTGGGAGGTCACGAAGGATACCGAGGTATAGGCGGCGCCGATAACCGAGGACAAACCGGCCGCGAAGAGGACCACGCCGAAGGCACGCAGGCCAAACTCGCCGGCGGCATGGTAGAACGCATCGGCCGCGGTGTTGTCGTCCGAAAGCGCCACGCCGGTGGCGACCACACCGAGAACGGCCAAGAAAAGGAGCATACGCATGATGCCGGTGACCACGATGCCGCTTACCGAGGTATAGGTAATGTTCTTGACGTTTTCCACGCCCGTGTGGCCGGAATCGATGAGGCGGTGCGCGCCGGCAAAGGTGATATAACCACCCACGGTGCCACCAATGATGGTGGTAATGACGAAGAAGTCAATCTCGCCCGGCGCGACGGTATTCTTTAGGGCCTCGCCCACCGGTGGCTGGCTGACCACCGCAACGTAGAGCATAAGCAAGATCATGACTGCACCCAGGACCGCGACGAGGCGGTCGAGGGCCATACCCGCCTTTTTGGAGAGGAAGATGAAGATCGCGATGGCCGCGGCAATGACGCCGCCGATGCGCGAATCGATACCCAGCATCGCGTTAATGCCCAGGCCAGAACCGGCGATATTGCCGATATTAAAGACCGCGCCACCGATAAACACGAATACGGCAAGCACCCAGCCCAGGCCAGGGAGCACGGTATTGCCCAAAGTATTGGCGCGCATGCCGGTCACGCACAGCACGCGCCACACGTTGAGCTGGATGGCGATGTCAACGAGGATGGACAGCATAATCGCAAATGCGAAGGAAGCGCCCATCTGCACAGTAAAGACCGAGGTCTGGGTCAAAAATCCCGGACCGATGGCGGAGGTGGCCATAAGGAACATGGCACCCGCCATGGCGCCGAGGCCTTTGGGCGGAGTCTTGTCCCCCGCCTGCGCCGGAGTGGCGTGTGATGTCTCAGCACTCACTAGATTTCACCTTTCGTGATGCAGGTCGCATTAGTTTGTGATGCGCATCATCTTAAAGGTTGCTATGCCTTTTGTTCAACAACGTTTATGTACTACGGGGTGGCGCGGGGGTGATCTAGGCAACTTTCCCGCCGCGTTTTCCCAGGTGGCTAGAGATTATCCGCAATGCCTCGTCCGCCGCTTTCACCTCGTTGGAACCAAAGCGCAGCACCACGTATCCGCGGTTTTCTAGCGCACGCTGCCTCTTTATCTGTTGCTTGACCACGTGGGCGGGTGTCTCGCCATAGGTACCGTCATATTTGGCATCGCCATCGACCTCAAGTACCAGCCAGCCATCGAGACAGAGATCCGCCCGATATTTCCCGAGCAACGGTTTCTGCGGCTCAATTTTCACCTGCGGGAAACGCTCGATAATGAGGGCTCGCAGATAGGACTCATAGGGCGATTCCGATCCGCCATACGCGTGCTCGATAACCTTACGCATAGCTGCTTGTCCCCTAGTGCGCCGCATTTTTGCCAGTTCTTCGCGCAAGTCATAGGTGGTGACGTCATGTTGTCTGAGCGCAGAATCAGTAGCTACCAGGCCATCTGGGAAGCCGTGTAGCCGGGCGATTTCGAGGCAGGTGCGGGCGGGATTCGTGGCGCGCACACCAGCTATCGACACCGTGGATTCCTGGAGGGACTTTACCCGGCGGTACCGGTATCCTTTCGCGGTGAGCCTGCGAGGGGGAACGCTTCCCGAAGGCACCGCTAACTCCACCTCCTCCCCTTCCCTAGAAATTACCCATATTCCCCACAGCCGCGCGGCCGATTTGCTGATGAGGACGGCGCGGTGAGTGCTCCACCCGGCAGCGACTACCTTGGCGAATTGTTGTTTATGGCGCACCCATTGCCTCCAGGTGGCCGTGGGAACGGCGACCCAGGGCGCTATCTGGGTGAGCTCCCCGCACTGGAGGGCTAAATGGTGCGGACTTTCGGCTCCGGCGTAACGAAGGTTGATGAAGTGATCTGTAATCATGGTTTCATCTTCGCGGCTGGCGGGGCGGGGCACGCGTCATGAGGCTCAGGAAGGTGAACTTCCGAGGACCTTGAGTAGGGGGCGGACGGAACTTTAGGTCGAAGGAGATCGGGCCGAATTGAGGGTGTTGAGGCTGAATTGAGAGCGGGTTGTGCTCAGATCGGCTCGATCACATTCGACCTAAGGGGAAGTAGTTCAAAGCAGCGGTGTGGGGGATAATTCAGCAGCGCGGTTAACCGTGCTTTACTAGAGATAATGGAACCCATCGAGCTCTCAGAACTAACCGGTACGCAATCGCGCACCTACGGCACCCGCAAGATCACCTCGGATATGGTCTCGGCACCAATCCATGTTGCGGTCGCGCTCTGGGACGAGCGTTGGGATTCCGCCCCCAACGGCACCATCGAAGGCTGGGTCATCGCGGTCAATACTAAACAGACGCGTTTTGTGCGCCGCGGCCAGACGAAGAAGGGCGATATCGTCGATATCGCCGTGCGCGAGGTCAAACGCGCACTCAAGGGACTCGACGGACGGGTGTGGATTGTCACTGGTCGCAGACAAAATGCGTTGCGAGCGGCACTTACGGCCGACGGTTTCACGGTGACGGGAAGCTTTGCGGGAGAAAATAGGGCTTCGAAAACCGCGAGCTCTGTGCGCCGAAAACAAGCCGGCATCACCGCACGAAAAGCGCGCAAGATGGGTGAGGCGCCGAAAAAGAAGCAAGCGGCACAGGTAGAGACGCCGCAAGCACACTGGTGGCCGAACTTCTCGCGCGCCTCCTCGTGGCCTGAGGGCGACGTGGTTCGCATAGCCACCGATGCTTCCTCGGATACCGTATTCAAGGGGTCGATGTGCTTCGTTGCGGGCAACGGCGACTACCGGTTACGAACTCGAGAAACCAAGGCGAGCACGGATGAGCTCGAGCTCGAAGCACTGACGCTCGCGCTGAAATACCTGCTCAAGGTGGGCGCGCGCAAGGCGGTTATTGAGTCCGATTCCGTAGCCGCTTTGGAGGCGGTCGAGCAGATTGTGCATAAGCGCGGCTCTAAAGCATCGCGGCCGGGGCGCACGTGGCGAGGGGTGTCTTCGGGTGCGCGGTCCCGATTCCAGCAAGCTTGGGGCGATATCCAAGGCCAATGCGAGGTCGACATTCGCCGTGTGCTCGGGCATGCGGGCGATCCGCTGAATCGGGCGGCCGACCAGATTGCGTACATGGGGTTGCGCGCGATTGCGCATCCGATGAAGCAGTCTCGCGAGACTCTACGCGAGGGAATTCAGAAAGCCCTCTCGGCATTGTGATCCGAACGCTTAGGGCTTTGGGGCTGATCTGATCAGGCCGAATTGAGGGAGTTAAGGCCGATCTGAGACGGCCCGGTCTTCAGATCAGCCTGATCAGTATGGACCTTACGACAAGAGGCGCGCTGGGAGGGTCGCGACTGAGCCGAGCCGGGCTACAGAGTTAGGCGAGGCGGCGGGCCCCGTCTCCCGGGCGGGCCACCAAGAAGGTGGGTTCCGGGAAGCTGCGGGATGCTGCGGCGTCGTAAATGGCCTGGGCGGTGGACTCGACGTCAGAGCGCGGGATGAGCGCGATGACTGCGCCGCCGAAGCCGCCACCAGTCATGCGGGCGCCGATTTCGCCGGCCGCGGTGAAAGCGGAGTCAAGCTCGGGGGTCGTGACTTCGTACAGGTCGCGCAGGGAAATGTGGCTTTCGCACATGAGGCGGCGGAACTCTGCCGGGTCGGATGAGGTGAGCGCGGTAGCGGCGGCTAAGGTGCGCTCAGTCTCTTCCACCACGTGGCGCACGCGGCGGCGGTAGAGTTCAGCCTCCTGGGGGTTGACGGTCGCGGCGAAGGCGACGGCATCTGGGATTTCGCGGATGGAGCGGCCGGCGACAGCCTGAACGGCGTCGATGATGCCACGGCGGGAGGCATATTGGCCGTCGGAAAGCGTGTGCGGCGCATTGGTGTCCGCGATAAGCAGCACCATGTCCTGGGCCTCGATATTGAACGGCACGCGCTCGACGGCGCCGGTGGAAAAATCCAGAAATAGCGCCTTGCCGCGCTGGCCGAAGAGGCTGGCATTCTGATCCAAGCCACCGGTAGAGGCGCCAACCACCTCGTTTTCGGCGCGGATGCAAGCCTGGGCCAGCTGCGCGCGGGGGGCGTCATCGGGAGCTTTGCCGTGGCAAAGCTCGTAGGCGGCCACAGCCACGGAGCACTCGAGGGCGGCGGAGCTGGACAGGCCAGAGCCGACGGGGACATCGGAGACGATGGCAATATCGAGGCCGGTGCAGGTCAGAACGTCCGCGGCAGTGGCGGCCCAGACGGTGCCCGCGACGTAGCCGGACCAGTCGGAAGGGTGGCCGGGGCGGACTTCGGAGAGTCGGAGACTGGTCTGGGCAACGCTGCCGTCGTATTCGGAGGCTATCCGGAGAAGGCCATCGGTGCGGAGTGCGACGGCGACGGCGGTGTTTTGTTCCAGCGCAAAGGGAATGGAGGCGCCGCCGGCGTAATCGATGTGCTCGCCGATGAGATTGACGCGGCCGGGTGCGGCCCACACGCCGGCGGGCTCGAGCGCGTCCGGAAAGGCAGCGGCGAAGAGTTCGCGGGCTGCGGCGGCAAGCTCCGCATCGCTGCGGGTGTCAATCCAGTTAAGCATCCCAGATCTCCTTAAAGCGGGCGGCGATGCGCTCCGGGGTGGTGTCATTGATCCACACGGCCTGCGAGGACTCGGAACCGGCGAGGTACTTCATGCGGCCGGGCGAGCGCATCAGCGAAAAGAGCTGCAGGTGCATGCGGATACCAGGGCGCAGTGCTGGGTCAACCGGGGCTTGGGTCCAGCCGGCGATATACGGGGTCTTCTCCACACCATCGAAGAAGCGGTCCACCGCGGAGTACAGCTTTTTGAGCAGGGGCGCGAGGTCGGCACGTTGGGCGCCGGAAAGCGCGGCGAAATCGGGGACCTCCTCATTGGGCATGACCATGGCTTCCAGCGGCCATTTGGCGGCGGCGGGGACAAAGACGGTGAAGTGCTCGGTTTCGGCGATGATGCGGGTGCCGGCGGCGCGCTCACGATCGAGGAGATCCTGGAAGAGGTCGCCGTCGTAGGCCCGGGCGGAATCCACGATGGAGCGCAGGCGCGGTGAAAGGAACGGATAGGAGTAGATCTGGCCGTGCGGGTGTTGGAGGGTCACGCCGATTTCTTCGCCGCGGTTTTCAAAGGGGAAGACCTGCTGCACGCCGGCAATCTGCGATAGTGCAGCGGTGCGATGTGCCCAGGCCTCGATCACGGTGCGGATGCGCGATTCCGGCAAGTCCTTGAAGGACAAAGCTGGGTCCTCGGTAAAGCACACCACCTCACAGCGTGCGCGGGCAGGAAGGCGCGGCACCATGCCAAGCAGGTTATCGTCCTCCGGATGCTCGATGTCCGCGGTGGTGGCAAAGGACGGGAAGCGGTTTTCAAAGACCACCACGTCATAGCTGGGGCTGGGGATCTCCGTGGGCAGCTGGCCTTCGCGCGTGGGCGCCAGCGGGTTCTCGTTGGCTGGTGGCAAGAAGGTGCGGTTCATACGGTGGGCGGCAAAGGCCACCCAATCCCCGGTAAGGGGATCCTGGCGCATCTCGGAGGCGGGGGCGACGGTGGGGATGTCGCGGGCGTCGGCAAGCACGCGGTCGGGGTGGGGCTGGTCGTCGAAGTAGAGGATCTCGCGGCCGTCGGCAAGCGCGGCAGAGGTAATCTCAACCATTAGTTTTCTCCTGGGATGGTGATGGGCTTCAGGCGCGCCCACAGCACAAAGGCGGCGGCCACGGCCAGCAAAGCAAGGCTTGCCCATAGGTTATCGCTGGCGTTCTTAGCCTGCCCGGTATCCGGGTTGATGCCTGGGTCAAGGAAGAAATAGCAGCCGAGCAAAATTAGGCCGTAGAGGCCGAGGAGTGCGGCGATGACGTTGCGCAGGTCAAATGCTCCCGCGCGCTTTTTCTCAGACATGTTGGGCTCCTTAGGCAAAGATGACGTTGAGGGCTACGGCCATCACCAGGCAAATGATGCCCAGCGGGACGGTCTGCTGGTACCACGGCAAGGACTTTTCGGTATAGTCCTCAAAGTGATCCTTGGGGGTCACGGAAGAAACAAAGCCAACCAGCTCGCTATCCGGCTTGGGCTGGGTGAACAGGGTAACCACGATGGAAACCAAGATATCCACCACGAAGGCGACACCGGCCGCCACAAAGGCTGTGCCTTGGCCGGGCAGGTTGATCATGTCCGTGAAGGATGCGACGTACCAGAAAGCGATAGCAGAACCGGTACCGGCTACGAGTCCGGACCAACCGGCGTGCGGGGTCATGCGCTTCCAGAACATGCCCAGAATGAAGGTGGCAAACAGCGGCGCATTAAAGAATCCAAACAGGGTTTGCAGGTAGTCCATGATATTGCCAAAGTTTTGCGCGAGCAGCGCGGTAAAGATGGCAATAGCGGTGGCGATAACCGTGGCGATGCGGCCGAACTTCAGGTAGTAGTCATCCTCGCGGTCCTTGACCACGTAGGTCTGCCAGATGTCATAGGAGATGACGGTATTAAAGGCCGAGATATTCGCGGCCATGCCGGCCATGAAGGAAGCGAGCAGGCCGGCGATCGCCACGCCTAGCAGGCCATTAGGCAAAAGGTCGCGCATGAGCAGCAGGATGGCGTCATTCGGCTCCGCGCGCTCTTCCATCAAATCGGCCACCGAAACGGAGGCGACCATGCCCGGAATGACCACGAGGAAGGGCACGAACATCTTAGGGAAGGCGCCGATGATCGGCGTCTTGCGGGCAGCCGAAATGGAATCCGAGGCCATGGCGCGCTGAACTTCCACGAAGTTGGTGGTCCAATAGCCAAAGGAGAGCACGAAGCCGAGGCCCAGCACGATGCCGATGACGGACCACACCGGGTTCTCAAAACCGGAGATGTCCGTGCCCGGCCAGGTGTGGAAGTGCGATTCCTGGGCCACCGCGTCCTTCAGCCCGCTCCAACCACCAACGCGGTTCAAACCAATGATGGTCAGCGGGGCGAGTGCGGCGATGATGACGAAGAACTGGAGGACCTCGTTATAAATGGCAGCCGAAAGGCCGCCCAGGGTGATATAGGACAGCACGATGAGTCCGGCCACGAGGAGCGATACCCACATCTGCCAGCCCAGCAGGGCCTCCACGATGGTAGCCAGCAAGTACAGGTTCACGCCGGCAATAAGCAGCTGGGCCACGGCGAAAGAAATCGCGTTGACCAGGTGCGCGGCGTTGCCAAAGCGCTTGCGCATAAACTCCGGCACCGAACGCACCTTGGAGCCGTAGTAGAACGGCATCATCACAATGCCCAAAAAGACCATGGCCGGGATGGCGCCGATCCAGAAGTAGTGCATGGTTTGGAAGCCATACTCCACGCCATTGGCGGACATACCGATGATTTCCACCGCGCCCAGGTTGGCCGAGACGAAGGCCAGGCCGGTCACCCAGGCGGGCAATCCCCGGCCGGAGAGGAAGAAGTCGATGGAGCTAGACACTCGGGCCTTGGCGGCCCAACCGATGCCTAGCACGAAGAGGAAGTAGATGGCTACCAAGAAGTAGTCCACCCAGGAGGCATCGAGCCTCAATACGGATTCAGCAGTCTCCATGGCTGACCTTTCTAGTTATTGTTCTCTGCTGCAAGGCGCAGCGTGAATCTCTGCGGTTTCTGAGCTCTCAGGCGCACGAGGTCTTGACCGCTGCGCAGCGCATTCGGTGGCGCGCTCATGGGCTCCACGGCTAATGCCTTGCCGGGGCCGCCTGCCCGCGGGAAATCGGCCGGGGTAAACATCTGCACCCAGTTGAGGCCTTCGCCCATCTCCAAGCGCACGCCCTTTCCACCGGCCGAATACACAGCCGTCAGTGGGCCTTCGCCGTGGAAGCAATCGTCCCAATCCACCTCGGCGATGGGCTGATTAGCGATGCGCACCTGCTCCGTCTTTCCCGTAGGCAGGTTGCGGGCGTTGAGCAGGTGGCGCTTGCCGACGTCCACACTGAGCACCGCTTCCTCCTCCCCTGCCCCTTGTGGGGAGAGGTAGAGGTGCAGCCCATAGGCGAAGGGAACCTCGCCGGGCTCCGTGGTGCGTGCGGTCAGCTGGTGGTGCAATCCCTGCTCATCGAGGGCGTAGGTGGCCTCTAGTTGAATCGCCCACGGCCAGCCCTGGCGCGGCTCAATATCAAAGGCGAGAGCCACTCGGTTGTCCGAGCGTTCCTTGATGCGCCACCAATCCACCGCGAATCCATGGATGGCGTTATTGCGCTCCGGCTCGTCGATCTCCAACTGGTGTCCGGTCCCCTGCCATTCAAACCAGCCATCTTCGGTGCGATTCGGCCACGGCGCCAGCACCACTCCGGCCATCAGCGGCGGCTTGCCCCCGTAGCTTTCTACCAAGGGCGCGCCGCGATAGGTCAGCGCCTTGAGTGCACCGCCGAATAGACCAATCTCGGCCGCATAATCGCCATGGGCAAGTGCGACGCTGGGGTAGTCAGCGTCAGGGCCAGCCGCTCCTCCACTGGTCATAACAAAGACCTTTCTGGCTATAACTTTCGTTGGATTTAGCCTAGGAGTACTGCGAAGCGTCGGTCAATCGTTTGCATAACTGCCGGCTCAAACCCACAGTTTCAGCAGCTCACCGCCCTTGAGTTAACCTCCAGTTAACCTCTTTCGGGGTTGGAAGCGCCGGTGGACAGCGGGCCGCCACACCGGGCGGGAACCTTACCCCTGCATCCACCGCCACACTATTCGCGCCGCGGAGTGTGGCGTAGCCAAGACTTCGCGCAGGTAATTGCGCGGCATCAACCGCCACGGGGTGCGCGCGGAATGCAGGTGCACGGCAATGCCCAAGTGCCAAGCCCACAACGCTGTGCGCAGGATATGAAAATCATTGGTCACCACGTGCAATACGGCATCCGGGACCAAGCGGTGGGCATTCTCTAGATTTTCATTAGTGCTCGTGGCTTCCAGTTCCACCACAATGCGCTCGGCCGGCACGCCACGTTCGATGAGGTATGTAGCCATTGGTCCCGCCTCACCACGGCCGGAGACAATGATGCGCTGACCGCTATAAAGCGCCAACGCCTTATCAAGGCGCGAGCGCAGCATAGCACCGGGATAGCCATGGGTTACGCGGGAACCCAAGACGAGAAGCGGGTCAGACATGGATACCAGCATAGACTTGCCAGCTCTTGACAGGAAGATGGAAATAGCCGTACCTTTAACCCAAATGTGCAATCGATTGCACTCAGGAGGGCCGGAAACCGGCTCACACGCCTAAACCAAGGAGGACAGCATGGCCGGAACCACCCTAAAGGACGTGGCCGCTGCTGCCGGAGTATCCATTTCCACCGCGTCCCGTTCGCTCTCGGGCAACCCAGCCATCTCGGAGTCCACGCGCCAGCGCGTCAAGGATACGGCCATCAAGCTCAACTATAGGCCCAATGCTCAAGCCCGGGCATTGCGCAGCTCCCGCTCCAATGCCATCGGCCTGGTTATCCCCAGCCTGGACAATGCCTACTTCGCCGCGATGGCCGCAGCCATCGAAGAAGCCGCCGATAAGCAGGGACTCGCCACGATGATCACCAGTTGCGGCGAGGATCCACAGCGGCTGGTCAAGGCGCTCGATGCCCTCATGGAACGCCAGGTGGACGGCATTATCGCCGTACCGCTCGAAGGCGCCGAAGAAGCACTCGAGCAGGCGCGCAACTACCGTCCGCTCGTGCTCATTGACCGCGCCCTGGGCCAAATTCCTGCAGTGCTCTCAGACCCCCACTCGGGCATGAAACAAGCCGTGGAACAGCTCAAAGAGAAGGGGCACACGCACATCGGCTACCTGTCCGGGCCGCAGGAAACCTCCACCGGCCGCCAGCGCCTCCAAGCATTCAGAACAGCCACCCGCGGTATGCCTACCCATATCCACCACGGCAGCTACCGCCACCGCGAGGGCTATAAGGGTGCTATCGCACTCTTGCAGGAAGGCGTCACCGCGCTCATTGCCGGAGATTCCATGATGACGGCCGGCGCGCTGGAGGCCTGTCATAATGCGGGCAAGCGCATCGGAGAAGAAATCGCGCTCGTCGGCTTCGATGACTTCATCTACCTGCGCTTCCAACCCTCCCCTATCTCAGTGGTAGACCAGGATGTGGCCAGAATGGGCGAGACCGCCACGGCCAAGCTCATCGCGGCCATCAATGATAAGCACCAACCGGAAGGCGAGGTGCTAGAAACCCGCTACATCCCGCGTATGTCCACCGCCCACCAACTCGATGGAGTCACGCCATGAGTGACTGCGTTTTGCGCCTGGACAATGTCACCAAGTCCTTCGGACCGGTGGAGGTTATTAAGGGGGTAGACCTCACCGTCCGCCGCGGCCAGGTGCAGGCCTTGTTGGGTGAAAACGGCGCGGGAAAATCCACCCTCATCAAGATGATTGCCGGCGTGCACGAACCAGATTCCGGCCACATCCTGGTAGATGGCGCAGAGGTGAAAATCCCAGATACCAAGGCATCTGAGGCGCTGGGCATCGCCACCATTCACCAAGAGCTCAACCTTGTGCCTACCATGTCCGTGGCCGAGAACATCATGCTCGGGCGCACCCCACGCCGCTTTGGGTTGATCAATCGCAAGCACCTCAAGGCACAAGCCCAAGCGGCACTGCACCTTATCGGCTTGGACGTGGACCTAGACATGCCGGTGGGTGAGCTGGGTGTGGCCAAGCAGCAGCTCGTGGAAATCGCCAAGGCGCTATCTATGAACGCGCGCATTCTCATCCTGGACGAGCCCACAGCCGCGCTCACCGGCAAGGAGGTCGATGCGCTCTTTGCCGTGCTCGAGGAGCTCAAGGCTAAGGGCGTGGCCATGGTCTTTATTAGCCACCACTTGGAGGAGCTGGCGCGCATTGCAGAGACCATCAGCGTGCTGCGCGATGGCTCTTTCATCGCCGAGGTCCCAGCCGATACGGACGAAGACGAGCTGGTGCGGCTCATGGTCGGCCGCGAGATTGACAATCAGTACCCGCGCGAGGTTCCGCCTGAGCGCGGTGAGGCCCTGCTGGAAGTCTCCGAGCTGACTTCCGCAGGCGCCTTTCACGACGTCACCTTCACCGTCCACGCCGGCGAAGTCGTCGGCCTCGCCGGGCTCGTAGGCGCCGGCCGCACCGAAATCATCCGCGCCATCGCGGGCGCTGACCCATACGATTCCGGCACCATCCGCGTCGACGGCACGCAGCTGCGCAGCGGCGATATCCGTGCCGCCATCCGCGCCGGCGTGGGTCATATCCCCGAAGACCGCAAGTCCCAAGCGCTAGTTCTAGATGCCTCCGTGGGCGATAACCTCGGCTTCGCCACCCTCTACCCCACCGCTAAGGCAGGGCTGGCAGACCGCAGCGGCCAACGCCGCCGCGCCGGTGACGTAGCAGAGAAGCTGCGCATCCGCATGGCCGATCTCTCCCAGCCCATTCGGAACCTATCCGGCGGCAACCAACAAAAGGCGGTTTTCGGCCGCTGGGTACTGGCCGGCTCCAAGGTCCTCCTCCTCGATGAGCCCACCCGCGGCGTCGACGTCGGCGCCAAGGTAGAGATTTACAACATCATCAATGAGGTCACCGCGGCCGGCGGCGCCGTTCTCATGGCCTCTTCTGATCTGCCCGAGGTGCTCGGTATGTCCGACCGCATCCTCGTCATGTCCGGCGGCCAACTCGCCGGCCAGCTCCCCAAGGACTCCACTCAAGACGAGGTCATGGCCTTTGCCGTATCCAACGTGACCTCCGCTACCTCTGCCTCTGCTGCCGCACCTGCCGGCACCAACCCCAAGGATGAAGCATGACCAAGAATCGAGTAGTTAACTGGGCCATGAATAATGGCGCGCTCGTCGGCCTCATTGCCCTGTGCATCGCGCTGTTTATCGCTACGCCATACTTCCTTACCGTGCCGAACCTGCTCAATATCGGCATCCAGGCCGCTACGGTGGCCATCTTGGCCTTCGGCATGACCTTTGTCATCGTCACCGCCGGCATCGACCTCTCAGTGGGCTCGGTCGCCGCGCTCGGCGCCATGGTCTCTGCCTATATGTTCTCCACTGCGGGACTGTCTGGCTGGCTCACCCTGCTTCTCGGCCTGATCGTAGGTGCGCTGGCCGGCGCCATCTGCGGCATGGCCACTGCGTGGGGCAAGATCCCCTCTTTCATCGCGACGCTGGCCATGATGTCTATCGCCCGCGGGCTCACCCTGGTCATCTCGCAAGGCTCACCGATTGAAACCGCGCCAGCCGTTAACGCCTTTGGCGGCGATATCGCAGGCTTCCCCGTGCCCATCATCATGATGGTGATCGCTGGACTCATCTGCTGGTTCATCCTTGAGCGCACGGTACTCGGCCGTTCCATGTATGCCATCGGCGGCAACCTGGAGGCCGCCCGGCTCTCGGGCTTGCCGGTCAAGCGCATCCAGATCGCCGTCTTTGCACTCTCCGGTTTCTTCGCCGCCTGGGCCGGCATGGTTATGGCCGGTCGCCTCGAATCCGCACAGCCGCAGGCCGGCACCGGCTACGAGCTCGATGCTATTGCGGCCGTCGTCATCGGCGGCGCCTCGCTCTCCGGCGGGCAGGGCAAGGCTACTGGCACTCTGGTCGGCGCGATCTTGCTAGCGGTCATCCGCAATGGCTTGAACCTGCTCAACGTCTCCTCCTTCTGGCAACAGATCGTCATCGGCCTGGTCATCGCACTGGCCGTCGGCTTCGACGTCATCCGCAATAAGACGGCCAACTAAGGAGCACCCGCCATGAAAAAGCTCATCGCCACCCTCCTCGTACCAGCCCTCGCGCTGGGCCTTGCCTCGTGCAATCGCTCGGAAGAAGACCGCAACCGCATCACTCTAGCGCTGTCCACGCAGACCAACCCCTTCTTCGTCGAACTGCGCCACGGCGCGCAGGATAAGGCCAAGGAACTCGGCGTTCCGCTCGATATCCAAGACGCCTCCGATGACCCCGCCCAGCAGGTCAATCAGCTGGGCAATGCTACCTCGATGGGCGCCAAGGTCGTCGTGGTCAACCCCACCGATTCCGATGCCGTGGCTCCGGCCGTGCGCGGCATCAAAAATGACGGCGTGCCCGTCATCGGCGTGGACCGCGACGTCAACGGCGTAGAGCTGGATTCCATGGTGGCCTCCGATAACGTCGCCGGCGGCGCGCAGGCGGCGGATAAGCTCGCCGAGGCCATCGGGGAAAAGGGCGATATCCTCATCCTCCAAGGCACCGCTGGTACCTCCGCCTCGCGCGAGCGCGGTAAGGGCTTTGAAGAGCAGATTGCGAAGTATGGGGACATTCGGGTCGTCGGCAAGCAATCAGCGAATTTCGACCGCACGGAAGGCCTCAACGTCGCCACCAACCTGCTGCAGGCCAACCCGGATATCAAGGCCATCTTTGCAGAGAACGATGAAATGGCGCTCGGCGCGGTCGAAGCTTTGGGGGCGCGGGCCGGCTCTGAGGTCAAGGTGGTGGCTTTTGATGGCACCTTCGATGGCCTCAAGGCGGTCAAAGATGGCAAGCTAGAAGCTACCATCGCCCAACAGCCCGCAGAGCTCGGTGCCCGCGCCATCGAACAAGCCGCAGCGCTCCTGCACGGTGGCGCAGCGGCGAAGAACGTCCCCGTCGAGGTCATCACCGTCACCCGCGACAATGTGGAGGATTTCCAATGAGCAAGCTAACCGTCGTCGGTTCCATCAATGCCGATCTCATCGTGCACGCCGAGCGCCACCCGCAACCCGGCGAGACCCTACTGGGCTCTGGCGGCGACATCTTGGCCGGGGGCAAAGGCGCTAACCAGGCTGTCGCGGCCGCACAGCTGGGCGCCACTGTGGCCTTCGTGGGCGCGGTCGGCTCCGATCCTTATGCCGAGCCTGCCATGCACTATATGCGCACCTCCGGCATCGATCTCGGCGCTGTGGAGCAGGCCGATACCAATACCGGCCTCGCCGTCATTACTGTCTCGGCCGATGGCGAGAACACCATCGTCATCTCCCCCGGTGCCAACGCGCTTGTCGACGCCCCCTTTGTCTCCTCCCGCGCCTCCACCATCGCCGATGCCGATGTAGTCCTCCTCCAGGGCGAAATCCCCGCCTCCGGTTTCCAGGCCGCGGTCGAGGCGGCCCAAGGCCGAGTGGTGGTTAACCTCGCGCCCGTGGTCAAGGTCGACCGTGACTCGCTTCTGCAGGCCGATCCCCTACTAGCCAATGAACACGAGGCCGGGCTCATCTTGGACCAGCTCGGGCTGCCATCTGAAGGCGCCCCGCGCGAGCTCGCCCACCGCCTAGTAGAGGCCGGCTTCCGGTCCGTCGTGCTGACCCTCGGCGCCCACGGCGCCTACGTAGCCACCCCAGATAGCGGCACAGACATCCCCACCCCGCGCGTGACCGCCGTGGATACCACCGGCGCCGGCGATGCCTTCGCAGGTGCCTTCTGCGCCCAGCTCCTCACCGGTGCCTCGCTTGTCGATGCCGCCACTTTCGCCGCCCGCGTCGGCGCCTTCGCCGCCACCGGCAGCGGCGCGCAACCGTCCTACCCCACCACCGAATCCGCCCTGCCGGAGGTCACCGATGCGTAAGTCCGGCCTCCTCAATCCCGCGCTCACCAGCGCCGTCGCACGCCTCGGGCACACCGATACCTTTGTCATCGCTGATTGCGGCCTTCCCATCCCCCACGATGTTCCCGTCATCGACCTCACGCTTACCTTCGGCATCCCCACCTTTGCCGATACCCTGGCCGCCCTCCTTGAGGAGGTCGTGGTCGAAGCCGGGACCATCGCCGATACCACCCCGCCCGAGGTGCGCTCCCTGCTTCCCGCGGTACCGCTTACCGAGGTCTCCCACGCTGACCTCAAGCGCGAGGTCGCCCGTGCCTCCTTCGTCGTGCGCACCGGTTCCACGACGCCGTTTGCCAATATCATCTTGCGCTCCGGCGTGCCCTTCTAGCGCTTATAGACGTTTCCGCGTGCCCCTACTGTAAACACTTCCACCAGCACTTCTTGCTCCTCTACGGAGTACAGCACGCGGTAATTTCCCACCCTTATTCTTCGGCCACTCCTGCCCGACAAAGCGATAGATCCTGGTGGATATGGGTCTTGGGCCAGTCCACCGATCGCACGCTTAATCCGTTGATATTGCTTTCGGTTTCCCTGATGGATTTTTGTAACTCCCGCTTGGCCTGCCGCGTAAACGTGATGTTGTATCCCATGACCTCTTAAAAAATTGTACTCTTTGCTAACTTAGTACTAGTAGTACTTTGATGTTTTAGGAGCTTTACATTGTCTTTGCCACTTTCCGAACTCCGCACCCGCCTAGGCCAGGTCATTGACCAAGCCCACTACGCAGGCACCCGCACCGTTGTCACCCGCAACGGTAAGGAAGCCGCAGTTATCATTTCACCTCAGGAACTAGCTTTCCTTGACCGCCTCGAAGCCGCTGCAGATGCTGAAGCTCTCCGCCAAGCCCGCGCCGCCGATACCGGCGAACGCTTCTCTTTTGAGCAGGTCACGAAAGAAATCGAAGGGCGCTAGCCGTAAATTGGCTCGGCTTCATACCCGGCTAAAAGCCAATGCCAACGCCACACGGATTCGTGAGCATGAGAGCCGAAATTCGTTCGCCCCTCATGAGCCTCAGTAATCTGCTGAACCACATCCACCAAGTGATGCTTAACGCAGCTTCCTGAATAGCGAAGAACGGTATACCCTCTTAGCGCCGCATCATTTCCCTTCCAGCGGTCTTTAACGAAGGTCCCCAAATCCTCCGCCTTATGGAAGTCATAGCCATCGATTTCAACGGCGACCTTCCCTACAACGATGTCCCATAGATAGGGACCTATCTGGTGGTTCACCTGAACCTTCTTCCCACGACGCTGAAACGCGCGGACTACTTTCCTTTCTGCTTCACTATCTGCACCTACCGCAGATTTGTTCACTACTTCCCGAACCCGAGCAGGTACCCGCGCGATACATCCCAGGTCTTTTTCTAAGGCTTGCTTACCGCGCCTGTTTTGATATCGCGTTTCAAGCATTGTTACTGCTTGATCGTCATCCACCGCAGCCGCTGCTAGCAGGGGATTTTGCACAGGGATACCTTCAAACGTAAATCTCGTTTTCTGCCGAGTTCTCTCGACTTCAAACCACTGCGAACCACTCACGACATGCCTGTAGGCAAATTTCAGAGGAAAGGTCATCGCCTTCTTGGAGTACAGCTGCACCGCAGAGCTTCCTGCGAGCATGATTCCAGGCCACCGCTTGTGTAGGATGCGAGCTACCTCCATGGGAGTCGGTTCCCGCCACGTATAGATCCCGCGGCCGATTCGGATTATCTTTCCATTCGCTACATGAGTTTGCAGTTCTCCCCTGCTTAGGCCTGAAACCAGTACTTCTTCCATGCTTCCCCCCTTGAGCATTATCCCCCCCTGCCCGAAAGCTTAAAGCACGCTTCCTCACGCCGCAGGCTACAGCGATGCAAAGCAAGCACGTTTTACCCTTTTCCTCCTCGAATTTTGCCTAATCGTGCTTGTTTTGCATGTTGGCAGGGGGCAACGAGAACTTCGCTAGAGCTTAGGAGACAGAACAAGCACGTTTTGCCGAAAAACTACATGGCTATGGCTAAAACGTGCTTGTTTTGTTCGGCTTTAGACCGGAAAGCTACTCTCCCAGCAGCTTGTCGCGCAGGTTCTTGTCCTTCTGCTCAACTTCCTCGGCCATGCGCTTTTGATAGTCCACCATCTTGTCTTGGATGGCGGGATCGCCAGCGCCGAGGATACGGGCGGCGAGCAGGCCGGCGTTCTTCGCACCGCCGATGGAGACGGTGGCTACCGGCACGCCACTAGGCATCTGCACGATGGAAAGAAGGGAATCGAGGCCATCGAGATCCTTCAGTGCGCGGGGGATGCCGATGACCGGCAGCGGCGTGGCCGCGGCGACCATTCCTGGAAGATGCGCAGCACCGCCGGCGCAGGCGATAATCGCCTTCAGCCCGCGGGTATGGGCTTCTTTCGCATAAGCCAGCATCTTTTCCGGGGTGCGGTGGGCGCTGACCACGCCGACCTCGAAGGGGATGCCGAAGTCCGCGAGGACCTGGGCGGCGGGTTCAACGGTGGGCCAATCGGAATCGGAGCCCATGATCATGCCTACGTGCGGTTGCATAGTGTCCTTTCTTAAAGCAGGAAATTAAGCCCATGTGGCGTGCACGAGGAAGTGCGCGGCCTGGCGGGCAATGGAAAGGGTTTCATCGGTGGAGCCACCGGTGACGTTGACGTGGCCAATCTTGCGGCCAGGGCGGTGGTCCTTGCCGTAGAGGTGAATCTTGGCCTGCGGGTAGCGCTGCATGACCTCGCGGACGCGATCGGGCATGGACATTTCAGGGTCCTCGTCGGCACCTAGGACATTGACCATCACGGTCACAGGCGCCAGCGTGTCGACTGCACCCAACGGAAGGTCGAGCACCGCGCGTAGGTGCTGCTCAAACTGGGAGGTGACGCAGCCATCCTGGGTCCAGTGGCCGGTGTTATGCGGGCGCATGGCCAGTTCGTTGACGGAGATATCCTCGCCCTCGGGGTCGTCGAAGGCAAAGAGTTCGACGGCCAGCACGCCGGTCACGCCGAGGGACTCGGCGATGGTGAGACCCAACTCGGAAGCGCGCTGGGCGAGTTCCGGTGCGAGGCCGGGCGCGGGAGCGATAGCCTCGGCACAAATGCCGTTTTCCTGGCGGGACTGGGTAATCGGCCACACCTTAGCCTCGCCGGAAGGGCGACGGGCAACGAGGATGGAAAGCTCGCGGGTAAGTTCTACCTTTTCCTCTGCCATCAGCGGGGTTCCGGCGTCGAGTAGCTCGGAGACCAGCTCAAAGCAATTATCGGCGGTGGGGAACCATACGCCTTTGCCGTCATATCCACCGCGGCGGGCCTTGAGGCATACGCGGCCATCGACGGCGTCGAAGAAGGCGCGGGCATCGGCCACCGAGTCAATGGCGGCAAAGCGCGGCACGGGAGCGCCAAGCGCGGCAAGCTTTTCGCGCATCTTGAGCTTATCCTGCGCGTAGATAAGAGCGGTGGGCTGGGGCTGGACGTTAAATCCGGCGTCGATAAGCGCGGCGGAGTGCTCGTTGGGCACATGCTCATGCTCGAAGGTGATGGCATCCGCGCCCTCCGCCACGCCGCGCAGCTCCTCCAAGGAGGTGTAATCCCCCAGCACCACATCTGGGGTGACCTGCGTGGCGGAGGAATCCGGCTTGCTAGCCAGAATCCGCAGGTGAATATCGAGTTCCGCGGCGGCCGGCTGCATCATGCGGGCCAGCTGGCCGTCGCCACAAACAGTTACAATAGGCTTTAAGTCACTCACGTCCCCCAATACTAGCCTGGATACTATGTTCACTCGTCATACCATCTTCCAAAACTCACTCATGACCGCCTTGCTAGACGGCATTTATGACGGCGAAATGACCATTTCGGAACTGCTAGGTAAGGGCAATTTCGGCCTAGGCACCTTTGATGGCTTGGACGGGGAGATGATCATCTTGGACGGCACCTGCTACCAGCTGCGTGGCGATGGCTCCGCGCAGATTGCGGACTTGGATCAGCGCACTCCCTACGCGGTGGCCACGAACTTTGTCCCGCGCATTACTGCCGACGCCCCCGCGGGCCTGCGCCGCGATCAACTTTCCGAGTTTATCGATAAGCTCGAGCCCTCCGCTAACTACATGTACGCGGTGCGCATCGCGGGCGCGTTCAAGGAGGTGACCACCCGCACGGTGGTCAAGCAAGAAAAGCCTTACCCGCCGATGTCTGAAGCCGTTGGCGGCGACAAGGAGCTGCATTTTAAGGACGTCGAGGGCATCATCGGCGGCTTCCGCACCCCCGTGTATGAAAAGGGAATCTCGGTACCAGGCTGCCACGTGCACTTTATCGACGCCGCCCGTACCTCCGGCGGCCACGTGCTGGACTACGTAGTGGATAAGGCAACGGTTGAGCTCTGCCCCGCCTCCGACCTAGAACTGCGCCTGCCGCTGACGCAGGAATTCAGCCGCGCCAACCTCTCCCCCGAGGATCTGGATAGCCAGCTGCACACCACCGAGGTTAAAACCAAGGGCGATCATTGATAATCTCTGCCACGCGCTTGGGCTTGGCTACATTGGGAAAATACATCGCCCGGTCCCAGCCGTGAATCGCTAGGGACACCCCGCCCCGGCGCTTGCGGGCGCCGCGGATATCCTGCAGCGGAATCGAATCGATATTGCGGCCCTCGCGCGCGATGACGCGCCTATTAGTCACGATGAAGCGCTTGCGGCGAGCCTTATAAAGGGGAATGAGAAAGCGCCAGATCCCCAGCAGCGCCCATACCGCGACGAGGCCATTGCGCAGCATCGGATCTACCGCTTGGACATCGCACCAGCCGATGGCAATCCACAGCAGGCCGGTGATGAGGATGAGCTCGAGGAAGGGGAAAATCAGCGCGCGAAACGGCGCGGAGACATCCGCGCGCTTGACCTCACCTTGGCCCATCTTCATTAGTCCCATAGCTATGGATGCTACCTCGCGTGTCTACTGTGGTGGTTTACTGCTGTGGGCGCAGGTGCGTGACATCGCCTGCGGAGTAGTATTCGCCGGCGACCATGATGCGGCCGTCCTCGCCGATTTCATCGACGTGCCCGGTGACATCGCCGGACGGGGTCTCTAGGCGCACCTCCTGGCCAAGCGAGGAGCAGACCGCACGGTAGTCGCGCAGGAGCTGCGGATCTTGGTTCTCCCACTGCGCGATGCGGCGGCGCAGGTTCTTCAGCACGGTAATGGTCAGCTCGGTGCGGTCGGTATCGCGGCCTTCGAGCGCGAGCGAGGTGGCCTTTTCAATCGGTAGGTCCTCACGAGTCAGGGTGACATTGATGCCCATGCCCACGACGACGCGCGCGGATGGCGCGGCACTACCTACGGCCTTATTGACCTCTGCCTTGTTGACTTCGGCTTTGCCTACCTCCAGCTTGGTGAGCTCGGTCTTTGGCGCGGCCTTGAAGGCTTGGCCCACGGGACCGGCCTCGGCGAGGATGCCGCACAGTTTATTGCCGTCGATGTGCACGTCGTTTGGCCATTTGAGCACGGTGCCCTCAATCGAATCGGTCACCGCAAGGCCCGCGGCCAGCGGCAAGGTGCCCAAGTGCTCGAGGGATTCAGGCAGCAAGAGCACGGAAAAGATTACCTGGGAGCCGGCCGGCGCGGTCCAAGAGCGACCAAGACGACCCTTGCCGGAAAGTTGCTCGTCGGCAAGCAGCACGGTGCCATCCGCAACGTTGGTGGCCTGCATCAAATCGGTATTGGTGGAGCCGGTCTTTTCCACGAAATCGATGGTGGTGAAATCGTCCGCCAGCGCGGTGCGAATGCGTTCCAAATCAAGAGCAGTCATAAGCTTCAAGGATACCGGCCACCAATGGTGCTAGTGTGTTGCGCATGGCAAAGGTCACTTTTGAAAAGGTCAACATCACCTACCCCGGTGCGAGCGCGCCCACGGTAAAGGACTTGAACCTCGATATCGCGGACGGCGAATTTCTGGTACTCGTTGGCCCTTCGGGCTGCGGCAAGTCCACAACGCTGCGCGCGCTGGCGGGATTAGAGCCGACGTCGAGCGGCCGCATCACCATCGATGACAAGGATGTGACCAACCTGGAACCGGGCGATCGCGATATCGCCATGGTTTTCCAGAACTACGCCCTCTATCCGCACCTGACGGTGGAGGAAAACATGGGCTTTGCATTGAAGCTCGCGAAGCTCCCCAAGTCCGAGATTAAAGCCAAGGTGCACGAGGCGGCGGAAACGCTCGGCCTGACCGAGTACCTCAGGCGCAAGCCGAAAGATCTTTCGGGCGGCCAGCGCCAGCGCGTGGCCATGGGTCGGGCCATTGTGCGCGAGCCGAAGGCCTTCCTTATGGACGAGCCGCTGTCCAACCTGGATGCCAAGTTGCGCGTGCAGACCCGCGCGGAGTTGGCCAGCCTGCAGCAGCGCCTGGGTACGACGACGGTGTATGTCACCCACGACCAGGTGGAGGCTATGACCATGGGTGACCGCGTGGCGGTGCTCAAGGACGGCGAGCTGCAGCAGGTAGCTCCACCGCGCGAGCTTTACGACGCCCCCGCAAATGAATTCGTCGCCGGCTTCATCGGCTCGCCAGCCATGAATATCTTTGACTACAACGGTTCCCGCCTAGGCGTGCGCCCAGAAAAGATGTTTATCAATAAGGGGCCGGTGGGCTTCCAAGGCGTGGTGGATATTGTGGAAGAGCTGGGCGCCGAGTCTTATGTTTACGTCACTGTGGGCGAGAATCGCCTAGTCGCCAGGTCCGAAGGCACCCCACCGCAGCGCGGCGAGGAGGTCGTGCTGACCTTCGACCCACGCGAGGCGCACCGCTTCGATCCAGAAACGGGCCGCCGCATCGCGCAGGACTAGTTCTAGCGGAGGCTAAGCCGCGGAGAAAGCTGGGCTCGGGGACGCAGGTACGCGTCCCCGCCACCCACAACCCCTTTTCTACCCCCGTTTAGAGTTAAATAGGCCAAATTCATCCACCTTTTGGTTTCCGTATTTTAGGTTTAAAGAACCGAAAGTTTTCCGAAAGGTGAATTCCATGAAGAAATTCCTGCTTCGCACCACCGTTGCGACAACCGCAGTTTTGGCACTGGCCGGCTGCTCTTCTTCCTCCTCCGATTCCGCTGCGGGCGGTTCCTCCGAGGGCGGCGCGGATGCGCGCGGCCCCATCACCTTTGCCATGGGCAAAAATGACACGGACAAGGTGACCCCCATCATCGAAAAGTGGAACGAGCAACACCCAGACGAGAAGGTCACCCTCAAGGAGCTGGCCGGTGAGGCCGACGCCCAGCGCGAAACCCTGGTGCAGTCCCTGCAGGCGGGCAGCGATGACTACGATGTCATGGCGCTGGACGTGGTGTGGACCGCGGAGTTCGCCGCCAATCAGTGGCTCCAGCCGCTCAATGGTGACTTTGAAACCAATACGGATGAGCTCTTGCCGGCAACCGTGGAGTCTGCCACCTATAACGACGTGCTCTACGCGCTGCCGCAAAACACTAACGGTCAGCTACTTTTCCGCAATACCGAGCTCGCAGATAAGGCACCAGAGAAGTTTGCGGATCTTAAGTCCGCGTGCGAGGCACTGGACAAGGGCAAAGACTGCCTGACCACCCAGTTCAAGCAGTACGAGGGCCTAGCGCTCAACACCGCTGACTTTATGGAAGGCTGGGGCGGCTCCGTCCTGGATAAGGACGGCAACGTGACCGTGGATTCCCAGGAGGCCAAGGACGGCCTGCAGGCCATGGTGGATGCCTACAAGGAGGAGACCATTTCCAAGGACTCTACCGCCGCTACCGAGGAAGAAACCAATATGGCCTTTACTGAAGGCAAGACCGCCTTCGCCATGAACTGGCCATACATGTACTCCAATGCGGTTGACGCCGGCATCGACGTCGAGGTTCAGGCCCCGCTGGGCAAAGACGGCGTAGGCGTGTCCACGCTGGGTGGCTATAACAACGGCATCAATATCAACTCCAAGAATAAAGGCACTGCGCTCGACTTCATGAAGTTCATCATCAACGAGGACAACCAGAAGTCCTTCGCGGAGCAGTCCTTCCCGCCGGTCTTGGCTTCCATCTACGATGACCCGCAGCTGCAGCAGGAATTCCCGTACCTGCCAGCACTCAAGGAATCTCTGGAGAACGCGGCACCGCGCCCGGTTTCCCCGTTCTACTCGGCGATTTCTAAGGCCATCCAAGACAATGCCTACGCCGCATTGACGGATGGCAAGTCGGTGGATGATGCCACCGCCGATATGAAGGCGGCCATCGAATCGGCTTCCCAGGGCTAGACGCCCAATCCGGGTGAGGTAGGCGGGCACACCGTCGCCTCACCCTTTGTGGTTTTCACTCCCCTAATGGGGATAGAATCGAGCCAATACTTAGCATTTCTTGAACAGAAAGGCGGTCCAGCGTGGCTATAGCTTCGCCGACTGCGTCCAAGGGGGCGCCAAAGGGGGCGTCGGCAAGCGCGCCGAAGCCCCAGCGCAAGAATTATGGGCGCGTGGCCGGGCTGATTTCTCCGGCGCTCATCGTGCTCGCCGTCATCATCGGCTACCCCATCATCCGCGCCATTGTCCTGTCCTTCCAAGGCAATAGACAGCTCAACCCGCAAACGGGGCTTTTTGAGGAGGGCGGCTTTGCCGGGCTGGAAAATTACCTGTACTGGATTAACAACCGGTGCGTTTCCGGCACTGGTCAGATTTCTACCTGCCCGCCGGGCGTTATCGCCACGGACTTTTGGCCGGCGGTTAAGATCACGCTCTTTTTCACCATCGTTACCGTGCTACTGGAGACCATCCTGGGCATGCTGATGGCGCTCATTATGAATGGTGAGTACCGCGGCCGCGGCCTGGTGCGCGCTGCGGTACTTATTCCCTGGGCCATTCCTACGGCCGTCACGGCCAAGCTATGGCAGTTCATGTTCGCCCCGGAGGGCATCATCAACTCGCTGCTTGGTGCGAACATTGCTTGGACCACGGACCCCTTCTATGCTCGTCTGGCTGTCATCATCGCGGACGTATGGAAGACCGCACCATTCATGGCGCTGCTCATCCTGGCTGGCCTGCAGATGATTCCGAAAGACGTCTACGATGCCGCCCGCGTGGACGGCGCCAACCGTATCCAGACTTTCTTCCGCATCACCCTCCCGCTGGTGCGCCCAGCGCTCATGGTGGCCGTGCTCTTCCGTACCCTGGATGCGCTGCGCATGTATGACCTCCCGGTCATCATGATTTCTAGCTCCTCCAACTCCCCCACCGCGACCATTTCTCAGCTGGTGGTAGAGGATATGCGCCAAGGTAATTTCAACTCCGCCTCCGCGCTTTCCACCCTTATATTCCTCCTCATCTTCGTCGTCGCCTTTATCCTCATCCGCTTCCTTGGCGCGGATGTCTCCGGCAGGAAGGCAGCTAAATAATGCGTAAATTCGGACACTACGCCGGCATCATTTTCATCATGTTCTGGGGACTGGCGCCCTTTTACTGGATGTTGGTAACCGCGCTGCGGGATCAGCGATTCACCTTCGATACCACCCCGTGGCCCACCCACGTCACGCTGGATAATTTCCGCGATGCCTTGGCTACCGATAAGGGAAATGACTTCCTTGCCGCACTCGGTAACTCACTGCTCATCTCACTGATTACCACCGCTGTGGCCGTGCTCATCGGCGTCTTTACCGCCTATGCGCTCTCCCGTTATGACTTCCCTGGTAAGGGAATCGTCACCGGCATTATCCTGGCCGCCTCCATGTTCCCGGCCATTGCCTTGGTCACCCCACTCTTCCAGCTCTTTGGCAACCTGGAGTGGATTGGTACCTACCGCGCGATGATCATCCCCAATATTTCCTTCGCGCTTCCGCTCACGGTTTATACACTGCTGAGCTTTTTCCGCCAGCTGCCCTGGGAACTGGAAGAAGCAGCCCGGGTGGATGGTGCCTCGCGCTCCCAGGCTTTCCGCTTGGTGCTATTGCCGTTGGCGGCGCCGGCGCTATTTACCACCGCGATCATCGCTTTTATCACCACGTGGAATGAGTTCATGCTGGCCAAGCAGCTTTCCACCACCGATACCGAGCCGGTGACCGTGGCCATTGCGCGCTTCTCCGGCCCCTCGGCCTTTGAGTACCCCTATGCCGCGACCATGGCCGCCGGCGCATTGGTGACCATCCCACTGGTCATGATGGTGCTCATCTTCCAGCACCGCATCGTCGCCGGCCTGACTGCTGGTGGTGTCAAGGCCTAATGCGCAGGGCCATACTGTGGGATACCGCGCTGGGCTTCCTTGGTTTCTTTAGCGTCCTCGCGGTTATCCAGGCCATCATCAACCTCTTTCAAGACTCCCCCGCCATCTGGCCCGGTCTCCTAGCCGGCACCCTGTGCCTCCTTACCTATCTGACCTGGCGGGTTAAAAGAAAGGACCTTTCATGAGCTGGTACCACAATGCTGTCTTCTACCAGGCCCTCGTCGGCTCGTTTAAGGCCGATGGCGATAAAGAGGTAGGGACGCTGCGCGGGGTCATCGATAAGCTGGATTACCTCCAGTGGCTCGGCGTGGACTGCCTGTGGCTCTCGCCGTTTTATGCCAGCCCCTTGCGCGATGATGGCTACGATATCGCGGACTACTACTCCATCCATCCGGATTACGGCACGATGGAAGACTTTGAAGAGCTCATTGCGCAGCTGCACCGCCGCGGCATGCGCATTATGACGGACTTGGCGCTCAACCACACCAGCTCCGATCACCCATGGTTCCAGGCCTCTCGCACGGATCCCACTGGCCCTTATGGCGATTTCTATGTCTGGGGCGATGACCCGAAGCGCTACCCCGAAATCCGCGTCATTTTCACTGACGTGGAGACTTCCAACTGGACTTGGGACGAAAAACGCGGCCAGTACTACTTCCACCGCTTTTACTCCCACCAGCCAGATTTGAACTACGATAACCCAGCCGTGCAGGAGGAAGTATTCAAAATTTTGTCCTTCTGGATGGACAAGGGCTTGGACGGCTTGCGCCTCGATGCCATTGCTTATCTCTTTGAACGCGATGATTTGGGCGGCGAGTCCCTGCCGGAAACAATTGAGTTTGTCGAAAAGATTCGTTCCTTCATGGACGCCCACTATCCGGATGCCGTGCTCATCGCGGAGGCCAACCAACCGCCGGCCGAAACCATGCAATTCTATGGCCAAGGCGAGCGCTTCCACATGGTCTTCAACTTCCCGGTTATGCCGCGGTTGTACCAAGCATTGGCGCTTGGCGACGCCACCCCGGTCTACTCCATCCTCGACGAACTGCCCCAGCTTCCGGAAGGCTGCCAATGGGGCACCTTCCTGCGCAACCACGATGAGCTCACTCTGGAGATGGTGGACGATGACGTGCGCGAGCTGATGTATGAAGCTTTCCTCCCCGATGATGAAATGCGCGCCCATGTGGGCATTGCCCGCCGGCTGATGCCGCTGATGAACGGCGATCGCCGCAAGGTGGAGCTCATGTTCTCGCTGCTGATGACCCTGCCGGGCGCACCGTTTATCTACTACGGCGATGAGATTGGCATGCTCGATGACACCAGACTTCCGGACCGCTATGCGGTGCGTACCCCAATGCAGTGGGACGATTCCGAGCACTCTGGTTTCAGCACCAACGCGCCTTCCCGCCTTCCGGTTGTGGGAGGTACCTCCGTGGCCGCCCAGCTTGATGACGCCACCTCGTTGCTCAACACCGTCCGCGCCATGATTGCCGAGCGCCATGCCCATCCGGATCTCGGCACCGCTCCATGCGAACCAGTAGAGACAGGCGAGGAAGCCGTCCTTGGCTACCAACGCGGCGATCTGCTGTGCCTGCACAACTTCAGCGATCGCTCCATCGACCTCGGACCGGTGGAGCTTGGCCCTTATGGCTACGCCTGGCTGCCGGCCTAACCCTTAGCGCGCAGCCGCAGCCCCCTCTCCTACCGGCGCACTACGCAACCCACAGAGAAAAGCGCCCCGTCGGTCCTTATGGACCGAGAGGGCGCTTAATAGTTGTGGTGGCCTAGTTCCACTCAGGCGCGTCTTCGAGGCGCAGCTCGGAGTAGCGCGCTTCTGGCACAGAAGCCGAGTATGGCTTGCCCTGGGCTTCCCACTGCTGGTCAGAGTTGCAGCGCACGTCCTGACCGTCAGTGTCGAGCATGGTAAAGCCCCACACCAGCTTGCCCTGTGAGTTCGCAGGCAAGGTGTACGGGCCAACCACCTGGTTTAGCTTCCAGTGCTGCTCGCTGACGTAGTTGAAGCCATAGGTCTTGGTCAGCACCTTGGCCAGCTCGCCGGTGCCCTCAACGGATCCGGAGACCTCGATGGTCTGGGTGCGAGCCTGGGTGACGGTGTGCTTGACCGGCACCTCCTCGGCGTTGCGGTTGGCCACGCTGGTGGCGTCGGTCTGCTTGAACCAGCGGCGCTTTGCAGTGACGTAGGTGCCGTTTTCACCCGGCGTCGAGCAATGCGTGCCCGGCTTATAATCGTCGTTCCAGCGCTGGGGCAGCTCAAAGTCCCCACCGAAATCAGCGGCGTGGGCAACAGGAGCGGCCACCAGGCTCAGCGCCGCGAGGGCGCTAGCGATGGACGTCTTGCTCACGTTTAGCCCCAATCGTTGTTATCGCGGGTGGAGACCTCGATGTGGCGCTCCTTCGGCAGGGTAGCGGTGAAGGTGCCGCCGTTAGCCTGCCACTTGTGGTCGGAGCCGCACACGGTCTTCTGGCCCTCGAAGTCAGAGACAACCCAGCCGGCGCGCAGGACGGCGGTCTTGCCCGGAGCAATGTTGTACGGGCCAACCTGCTCGCCTACCTCGTAGGACTGGCTATCGGTGTAGCTGGAGGAGAAGGTGAAGTTGATGAGATCCATCAGCTTGAAGTCGATGCCAGCGGAAACGTTCCAGGTCTTGGTCTTGGTCTCGGTGATGGAACGGGTAACGGGCAGCGGCTCATCGTTGTAGTTGGACACGGTCCAGGAGCCGGCGGAGCCATCAAAATAGGTGCGCTTGATGTCAACGGTCTGGCCGGTGTCACCTGGGTTGGAGCAACGCTCACCAATGGTGGTCGGGTTAGCCGGGCCGAGGTCGCGCTGTGGCAGGGCGTTAGCGGCCGGAGCGAAGACGAGACCGGAAGCAACGGCGAGAGCCGCGGTGGTAGAAGCAATCTTGGACTTGAACATGGAACTTTCTCCTTGTGTAGGTGTGGTGGGGTTTAGTAGATGGTCTGGGTCGGAACCGGCAGGTCGCGGAATTCGTCCGGAGTGACGTCCTCGGTGCGGGTATTGCCGGCTTTGTCGGTGATCTTGGCCTCTGCCCAGAACCCACTCGGGGCGGAGGTCTGCTTGTAGTTAGAGGTGAGGTCGTAGTTTCCGCTCTTTCCGCAGTGAACCTCGCGGTAGTTGATGCGGGTCATGGTGGTGCCATACTCCACGCGCACGCGCTCGCCCGGCTTGAGATCTACGTGCTTGAGCTCGGTGCCGACCGGCATGTAGGCGCGCTTTACGGCACCGACGGACTCCAGCCAGCCCTTCGGAATATCGCCGCGGTTGCCTTGCCAGTTGGTGTACGGGGCGTGCTCGGCGCCAACGACAAAGTCAGTCACTGGGGCGAATTCGTAATCGCCCTTAGACCAGTTAAGGAAGTCGGTGGAGTAGCCAGCCTTGCGGTAGGTCGGCTTTACAGCGGTGATGTCCAGCGGGTACCAGGAGGTATCGCCAGCTTCACACTTATCGCCTTCCTTTGGCCAGGATGGATCGCGCTGCAGATCCGCGGCCGGCTGCATGATCTCATCCTTCTTCGGATCGGCGATCTTCTCTAGGCTCGGGCCGGATACGGAGGTGTAGTTACCCTCGATCGGCTTGGAGTTTGCTCCCGGAGAGCGGGAAGGAATTTCCATGGCCAGATCGGATACTGAGCCATCCGCCTTGATGATATAAGCAAAGGCGTAGCGCTCGGCCGGGCCCTTACCGCGGATGACGTTGGCACCTGGGATGTTTTCTAGGCGGTCATCATTGCAGCCTACAAACATAGAGATGAAGTCCTTTTCGATGACGCCGTACTCGACGCGGAAGGACTCACCCGGCTTCAGCTTCACTGGACCGAAGGTTTCTTTATCGCGCCAGCCGTTGGTCATCTTCAGACCGATATCGGATTTGGCGGTGGTGTCCCAACCGGAAGGCAGCTTGGCCTTGGAATTGGCTTCAATCTCGTGATTGGTACCAGTTTCTACCTCGGCGGTGTAGGGCACTTCTTGGTTGGTGGTGTTTTTGAACTGCAGGGTGCCGTCGCTCATGTAGCGGCGGCCGGTTTCGGCAAAGCGCCATTCACGCTCAGCATTATCGCCGGCAGCGCTGCAGCTCTTGTAGAGGTTGGAAATGGGATATGCCTGCGGCATCGGGGGAATATCTCCCGCGTGTGCCACTGGCGTGAAGAGAGCCGCTACGGCGAGCGGTGCGAGCAAGCGCAGTCTCTTTTTAATCACCAGAAGACCGTCCTTAATAGATCGTTAAAAATCAGGGGAAACATTCATGAAGACTCAGGTAATCATAAGGGATTACAGGACACGCATCAATAGTTGAATGAAAATCTTTCTAATGCTTTTACCTACCTTGAGGTGCGATAATGGGCGCTCACCTGCCCAGCACCGTTAAATGTTTACAGTAGGACTCACCCCCAGATTAGGGCCCCTTGGCCTGGTGCATTCAAGGAATTCCCAGGTTTTATGCACCACCCACACTGTGGTGGCATTTGCCACACAATCGTTTTCTTCACCGCGTCCCCGCAGCGTTCCATTCCGCATTGAGCGGGGTGCGCTAGTAGTGTGGGGGCCTATGACTGACCTGAAAACCACCGCCGGCAAGATCGAGGACCTGGACGCCAAGCTCGCCGAGTCCCGCGCGCCGCTGGGAGAAGGCGAGCCGGCCGCCCGCACCCGCGTGACGCAGCTGCTCGATGAGGGCTCCTTCGTAGAAACGGACGCGCTAGCCCGCCACCGCTCGACCGATTTCGGTCGCGAGCATGACCGCCCTTATACCGATGGCGTGGTCACCGGTTACGGCTCTATCGACGGCCGCCGCGTGTGCGTCTTTAGCCAGGACGGCGAAATCTTCGATGGCACGATGGGTGAGGTTTATGCCGAAAAGCTCACCAAGGTATATGACCTCGCCATCAAGACCGGCGTGCCCATCATCGGCATCTATGAATCCACCGGCCCGCGTGTGCAAGAGGGCATCGCCACCATGGCCGGATACGCCCGCCTCATGGCGCGTGTCTCCCAGGCTTCGGGTCTCATCCCGCAGATTTCCGTTGTCGCGGGCAATACCAGCGGTATCGCTGCTTTCGCACCCACGTTTGCCGATGTCCTCGTAGTCACCCAAGGCACCGCTCTCCACCAGGCCGCCAGCCACGTGGCCGGTGCGGAGCCAGAGACCTTTGGCGGCGCCGCAGCCCACGCAGAGTCCGGCACCGCTCACCTGGTGGCCAGCGACGACAAGCAGGCTCTGTCCCTCGTGCGCGACGTTTTGGCTTACTTCCCCGCCAATAACCGCGCCGAGGCGCCGCGAGTGGAAGCCGGTAGCGTCGCAGACTTTGATTTGAACGCCGTCATTCCGGATACTGCCGCGCAGGCCTATGACATGAGCGATGTCATCAAGGCTGTCGTCGATGAAGGCTCCTTCTTCGAGTTATCCGCCGAGGCCGCACAAAACATCCTTACCGGCTTTGCCTACATCGATGGCCGCGCCGTCGGCATCGTTGCCAATCAGCCGCTGGCGCTGGCCGGCGCCCTAGATTCCGCCGCCGCAGAAAAGGCCGCACGTTTCGTACGTACCTGCGATGCCTTCAATACCCCCATCGTGGAATTCGTGGACTCCCCAGGCTTTGTGCCTACCCCGGAAGAAGAAAAGGCCGGCCTCCTGCGCAGGGCGTCGAAGTTTGCCTATGCGCAGGCTGAAGCGAGCGTCGGCAAGCTCACTGTGATCACCCGCAAGGCCATTGGCCCGGCTTACGTATTTATGGGTGCCAAAGACCTCGGCGCGGATTTGGTCTACGCGTGGCCTACCGCGGAAATTGCCGTCACCCAGGCCTCCCAAGCTTCCCTGGCCATCTATGGCTCGGAGGACAGAGAAGAGGAGATGGACGAGCTCTTCTTACACCCATATGCCGCAGCGGAGCGCGGGCTGGCCGATAATGTTATCGAGCCAACGGCAACCCGCCACTACCTGGTAGAAGGCCTGCGCCTGCTAGAGCGCAAGGCCGTAGCCCAGGTACCGAAGAAGCACGGAACCGTTTAGGAGGGTACATGTCTGCACCTGAAATCAAGGTAGTCAAGGGCAATCCCACCGAGGACGAACTCGCGGCCCTGCGCACCGTATTGGCCCAGATGAGTGCAAAGCACTCGGGCGCTACCGGCGAGCGCAATGAATGGGGCAACCCTGCCGAGCGCTTCGAGCCCTTTGGCGCGCAGCGCGTCTACAACCCCTCCGCCTTCCATACCGTGCGGTACTTCTAATGCGGCTTATCCTTGCCTCCCAATCACCCTCGCGCGCGTCTATCCTGCGCGGCGCGGGTGTGGAGCCCGTTTTAGAGCCGGCCGATATAGACGAGCGCTCCCTCGAAGCCTCGCTCGTGGGCCACCCACCGGCCGATATCGTGGCGGCCTTAGCCACCGCCAAGGCCGAAAAGGTGGCCGAGCGCTACCCCACCGAGCCCGTCATCGGCGGCGATTCCATGCTGCTGCTCGACGGCGAGCTACAAGGCAAGCCCCATACCGAGGAAGCCACCATCGAGCGCTGGCACCAACAAGCCGGCCGCACAGCCGAGCTGCTTACCGGCCACTGCCTCATCTTTGGTGAAAAGCGCCATGTGGAAACATCCACCACCACGGTGCACTTTGCCCAGGCCAGCGAGGCCGATATCGCAGCATATGCCCACTCCGGCGAGCCTCTCCACTGCGCCGGTGCCTTCACCTTGGAAGCAATGGGCGGCTGGTTCATTGACCGCATCGAAGGCGATCCTTCCTCCGTTATCGGGTTATCGCTGCCGGTGGTGCGCCGCGCGCTCTATGCCTTTGAACTGAACGTCTCCGATTTCTGGTAGCAGAGCGCCGGCGTCGCTACAGTGGGGTGGCATGGAAATGAAAGACATGCTTGCCCCGAAACCCATTGAGCTGCCGGCCGATCCCGGCGCAGAGTCCACCTCGGATCTGGCCGCTGGCATTGTTGCCCATCCCGATTCCCCGCTGCTGTGGGCGCTCCTAGCAGAGCAAGAACTCAACCAGCAAGAGGGCTCTGAGCCATCCGCTTTCATCACCGCCTATGCCTACGCGCGCACGGGCTACCACCGCAGCCTCGATCGCCTGCGTGGTAATGGTTGGAAGGGTTGGGGCCCTGTCCCCTTCTCCCATGAGCCGAACCAGGGTGTCCTGCGCGCCATCGCCGCACTCGGCCACGCCGCCAAGACCATCGGCGAGGACGACGAATACGACCGCATTCGCCAGATGCTTTCCGACGCCGACCCGGAGTCCGTCGCCACCCTCCTCGACTAATCCTGGAGTTCCCGTATGCCTGCCGTGATACCGCGCTACCTACGCCGCTTCTCCGCCGCCGTATTGCTCACTGTTTCCGTGCCGCTCGCGCTGAGTGCCTGCGGTACTCAGGAGGATTCTTCTTCCTCCCAAGAGCCGGTCTTTTCCAGCCAAGCACCTGCCGAGGATGAACCCTCCGGCGGGGACGACACGGCTTCCGCAGCAGCGCCCTCCCCGTCTGAGTCCACCGACGGAGGCGAGGAGGCAACCACGCAGCAGCAGGAAAAGGGCAAGGACAGCGAGTGCATGGAGCTGCCCAACGACCCACGCAAGGTCTACGCCTCTGGCACGGCACCTGGGCGCATGCCCGCCGATGATGGCAGCGATTTCAATTACTGGATCGCCGATATCGACAACTCCTATGACCCGTGCTCGACGATTAGCTGGATCATCTTCCGCGGCTCAATGGGTGATTTGAACGGTCCGGCAGGCACTGGCGCCTCGATTACTGATGGCATAGCCTTCTACGTCAATGGTGCTCCGGCCAAGGACATGTCCATCTTCCACAAGGTAGAGAGCATCACCCCAGTCTCAGACAACGAGGTCGATTTCACGTGGGGAGAACGCAGCCGCACCACCGCGGAGGGCATTACCGCCCACCACACCGTGCGCCTGCGGGCACAGGGCGATTCCCTTGAACCGGTATCCGGCGAAGTCGAGGAATTCAACAAAATGTGGGTTGACCTGCCCAGCTACCAGCTGGGCACCTACGACTAACTTTTAGGCCGGCATTCAATCGCCTGGGCCTGCAATACAATGCGCCCCAGCGGAATTTCGCTGGGGCGCTCGTCGTTGCTCGTTTAATTGAGCAATCAGCTCATTACAGTGCTAGTCCATCTTGTCCAGGATGTCGCCGGTGTTTTGCGCAATGCGCACGTTAGCCACCATGGCTTCCAGGAATAGCCTGATGGCAACCATGATTGCGTAGTAGATGACAGTGCTCAGTACCGCTAGGAAGATGAAGGCAAAAATGCTTCCGAAGATGGCGGACGCGGAATCTTCCTGAATGCCATAAATGCCCATGCCGGTGGCGAATAAGAAGGCACCCAGGAGGTGAAGGATCCACATGATGCCGCCAAGAATCATGGCGACCTTGTAGATTTCCTTCACATGGGTGAGGGTCAGGAAGTGCTTAAACTCGAACTCAAAGAGCCCGCCCAATAGGCCGTCTTTCTTGCCCAAGCCCTTGAGGGTGTCACTCATCTGGCTCTTCTTATCGCCAAGCTTCTGGCCGGAATCGGCAGTGGCATCGCCTGCTTGCGGGAACTGTCCGAATCCCTGGCTCGTGCCCTGCTGCTGGGTGTAGCCGCCGAAAACCGGCTGATCGCTAGCGGACTGGGCGGAACCGAATTGGTTGCCGTTCGCAGCAGCATCCGACGATGCCGAATCCGTGAATGGATTATGCGCACGGGAGGCAGCTCCCTCGCCTGGAGTGGAGGACTTCGAGGAGGCCCAAAAGTCAGAGGACTTGCCCTCCGCGCTCGGCTGCGGGGAGGAAAGAGCACTCGAATGCCCAGACTCACCAGGCTTATCGGTGTGGCCGAAAGACTTCGTCTCCTTGGTATTAGTAGAGCCGAATTCCTTGGTTTCATTCACCTCGGAGGCGCCGGCGTCTTCGGCGTTTTTCGCAGCGTCCTCGACCCGGTGCTGCGGGGTCTCGGAAAAATCGCGCGGAGAAAAATCCTTCGGGAAGCCGTCGGAGTCGAAATCATTATCAGCCATAATCTGGTCCTTAGAAAATGCTTTAGGGGATGGTAGGAAAAGGCCCCACGGTCACCCGTGGGGCCACTTGGCAGAATACAGCGTGCGCTAGGCGTTCGCGTCCTGAACGCGACGAATCGCCTCGGCGGCGACCTTTTCTTGGATACCCATGTCCAGCTCGGAGGTAAAGCCAACGCAGGAGCAGTTGATTTCGCCGAGAACGTAAGTGTCGGTGCCATCGGGGGCATCGTCAAGCATGAAGTCCGCGGTCCAGATCAAAGGAACATCCTTGGTATCGCCGAGCTTCTCTGCGATAACGGGGCGAGCCTTCTTAAACATCTCGAGCAACTCCGGCCAAGATTCCGGCTTATCGTAGGTGTACTTTGCGCCGGAGAAGAGCGTGGCAGAGAAGTTGTCGCCGCCTTCCGCCGGCTTCTTGTGCACGATGAATACCGGCTCATCTCCCACGAGGAGAATACGGATTTCGCCCTCCACAATGCGCGGCATAAAGCGCATGTCCACCAGCATGCCGTTATCGCCCTCAATGTACTGATCACAGAAATCCATGAAGGCGCCCAGCTTGTAGTCATGGGTCTGGTTATCTACTGCCTCGGTGCACTTCAGGGCGGTGTCGAGCGGGAGCGCGGTGCCCGGTTCTACGGACTGGGCAAGCTCCTGGTCCGCGAGGCGCACGCGCCAGATGCCCTCACCGGTGGAACCGCGGTTTTGCTTGAGCACCCGCTCACCATAAGACAGCGAGGTAGGGAAAGTATTATGCAGCTCTTCTACCTCGTAGTACGCGGCGGTATCGTCCGGCACCAGCGGGGTGTCATTGAGCTTGACCAGTGCATCTTTGGCACCGTAGGCCATCATGTCCGCCGGAGTGGACATGCCTACCAGGCCGGCATCGGCCAACTTGGTGAGCAATTCGAAATAGCCCTTCTCTCCACCGGGGATATTGCCTGGGTTCACGCGAGAGATATAAGCATCAAAGTTTTCAGAAACCTGGGCGTAGATCTCTTCCGCGTTATCTGGGTGGAAGTAGATAACCTCCGCATCCCAGCCCTGTTCCTTGATCGCGTTGACGATCGGCATGGTGTCCTTACGGTGACCATCTGCGCCTTTATCGGAGCCGCCCTCTACCTCAAATACAACGATTGCCTTGTGCACTAGCAGTTCCCTTCTTAGGTGGTGTTCATAGCACGTTGTCGCACCATATCCTGAGTTTATCCCAGCTTTTCCTCCCCCGCGCGGCCAACTGCCCCCTCTGCCTAACCCCGTCGGCCGGCGCCCCTATTTCCCCGGCCGAGCCCTGTATCGCACACCACAGGAATGATCCCCGAGTGATCACCACGGGAAAATTCGGGTTAAAGTGGTGGGAGCAAATTACTAACCCTTATAGGAAAGGCAGGCGGACAGTGGCTGACGTTGATCCCTATCCCCCATTTCAGGAATACGCACACCCCGAGCGCCTCGTGTCTGCACCGTGGCTGTCCGCACGCCTAGGCATCAAGGGCCTGCGCGTCATTGAGGTCGATGAAGACTCGCTCCTCTATGACATTGGCCATATCCCCACCGCCACCCGCATCAACTTCCGCACGGAGCTACTGAGCCCACTTACTCGCGATTTCATCGATGGCAAAGAGTTCACTGCCTTGATGCGGGACAAGGGCATCAATGCCGACGATACGATTGTCCTTTATGGCGATAAGTCCAACTGGTGGGCCGCCTACGCCCTGTGGGTATTTACCCTCTTTGGCCACAAGGATGTTCGCCTGCTCGATGGTGGCCGCAATGCCTGGATGGCCGAGGAACGCGATACTTCCTTCATGGTGCCGGACTTCCCCGAATCCGAATACCCCGAGGTAAGCCGCGATGATTCCGTCCTGCGTGCCTTCGTAGACCAGGTGCGAGAGTCCGAAGGAGCGCTCGTGGATACCCGCTCCCCAGAGGAGTTTGCGGGCGAGGCCACCGAGCACGATCCCAATGGCGATTCCGCCTACGGCACCACCATGCGCCACGGCCACATCCCGGGCGCCATTAACCTCGAGTGGGACCGTTCCAACTATCCCAACTCCTGCTTCCGCTCGGCCGAGGAGCTCAAGGTTAATTACGGAATGCTGGAGCCTGAATCTGCAACGATTCTCTACTCCCACGTAGGCGCGCAGGCCGCGCACACCTGGTTTGTGTTGACGCATCTTTTGGGATTCACAAAGACGCAGGTCTACGATGGTTCGTGGTCTGAGTGGGGCAATATGGTGAAAATGCCGATTGAGCGTTAACTTTTTCGGTTTCGCCACATAAACCCATATCCGGCATGGATGTGGGTTTATTTTTGTTCAAAAATATCCCCACTCGCGTGCGTGAAAATTAACTCATGCTTTTGTGTGCAAGAATAGATTGCGTATTCAACCTAATGTGTTCAGGAGGTTGCTGCCGTGGCAGTAGAAACCAAAAAGATCTCTAAGGTTCTCGTGGCGAACCGCGGTGAGATCGCCGTTCGCGTGATCCGCGCGGCCCGCGACGCTGGCATTGCCTCCGTCGCCGTCTACGCCGAGCCAGACGCCCAGGCACCTTTTGCCTCGCTTGCCGACGAAGCCTTTGCCCTCGGCGGCACCACTTCTGCCGAGTCCTACCTCGTCTTTGACAAGATTCTGGACGCCGCAGAAAAGTCCGGCGCCGATGCCATCCACCCCGGCTATGGCTTCTTGTCTGAAAACGCCGACTTTGCCCAGGCCGTCATCGACGCCGGCCTGACCTGGATCGGCCCCTCCCCCGAGTCCATCCGTGATTTGGGCGATAAGGTCACCGCGCGGCACATCGCCGAGCGCGCCGAAGCCCCCATGGCCCCAGGCACCAAGGATCCGGTAGCCGGCGCCGATGAGGTGCAGTCCTTCGCCATGGAATACGGCCTGCCCGTAGCCATCAAGGCTGCCTTTGGCGGCGGCGGCCGCGGCATGAAGGTGGCCTATTCCGCAGAGGAAATCCCCGAGCTTTTTGAATCCGCTACCCGCGAGGCCACCTCCGCCTTCGGCCGCGGCGAGTGCTTCGTAGAGCGCTACCTGGATCGGGCGCGCCACGTCGAGGCCCAGGTACTGGCGGATAAGCACGGCAACGTAGTGGTCGTCGGCACGCGCGATTGCTCCTTGCAGCGCCGCTTCCAAAAGCTGGTCGAAGAAGCCCCGGCTCCTTTCCTCACTGAGGAGCAGCGCGCCTCCATCCACGAATCCGCCAAGCGCATCTGCCGCGAGGCCGGCTACTACGGCGCCGGCACCGTGGAATACCTGGTAGGCGCCGATGGCCTCATTTCCTTCCTAGAGGTCAATACCCGCCTGCAGGTGGAGCACCCAGTTTCCGAGGAAACCACCGGCCTCGATCTCGTACGCGAGCAGTTCCGTATTGCTGAGGGCCACGAGCTCTCGTTGAAGGAAGACCCCACCCCGCGTGGCCACGCCTTCGAGTTCCGCATCAACGGCGAGGATGCCGCGGCAAACTTCATGCCGGCCCCTGGCACCATCGTGAAGTACTCCGAGCCAGCGGGTCCGGGCGTGCGCGTTGATTCCGGCGTCGTCCAGGGCTCCGTCATTGGCGGCCAATTCGATTCCATGCTGGCCAAGCTCATCGTCTGGGGCCCAGACCGCGAGACCGCGCTGCGTCGCTCCGCCCGCGCCCTGTCCGAGTACACGGTGGAGGGCCTGCCCACCGTCATCCCGTTTGACCAGGCTGTCGTTGCTGACCCCGCCTTCGCTGCAGAAGACGGCAACTTCGGCGTCTACACCAAGTGGATCGAAGAGGAATGGGATAACCAGCTGCCCGCCCACGATGAGTCCACCGATGCCGAAGCCGCCGAGGCAGAGCCTTCCCAGGTGCACACCGTGGAAATCGACGGCCGCCGCATCGAGGTTGCCCTCCCCGCCTCCTTCGGCGCCAACGGCACCCCACGCAAAAAGAAGAAGCGTAAGGGCTCTGGTGCCAAGGCCGCCGTATCCGGCGATGCCGTGACCTCCCCAATGCAAGGCACGGTCATCAAGGTCAACGTCGAAGAAGGCCAAGAGGTCGCCGAAGGCGAGGTTCTCCTCGTGCTCGAAGCCATGAAGATGGAAAACCCCGTCAAGGCACATAAGGCCGGAACCGTAACCGGTCTTGCCGTGGAAGCAGGCGCTTCTACCACTAAGGGCAGCGTACTGCTGGAAATCAAGTAGCCTGCCCCGCTAGCCTTGGAAGAATGACTGATTCTTCCCTCGGCGTGCGCTTGGCCAAGGAAGAGGACCGCGATTATCTTGCGGGCCTCTTCCCTTCTTCTATCGCGGACTGGTCCCCCATTGTGGACGGCGGGGTCATCGCCCTGCCCATGGCCGCCAACGAGGACCCTACCGTTGCTCCCCGCGGCGCCGCGCTCCTGCGCTACTACCCCGCCGCCGACAAAGGCCCAGCTTTCTTAGGCGATCCCTCGGCGCACCCGCTTGACGACGCCACCTGGCTCACCCCCTTCGATCCCGAAGACATTCCCGAGCTCATCGTCTCCAGCGATGACCCCGCCGCCCGCGAATTGCTTATTGCCAACGCCATCGACCTCGCGGCCGAGCAGACTGCCCCCGGCATCTCTTCTGCCACGGCCCTGCCCGGATTCGAGGAACTCGCACCCGGCAAGTTCTTCCGCCGCTTCTAGCTCGCCCCTAGGTCCGTCCGCCCTCCTGCTAACCTAGCTACGATGCTGAAAATAGATGCAACTTACGGACATTCCACCGCTTTGGGGCACCTGAATCGCACCTTCGACGCCGGGCGCGTATACGGCTTGAAGGGTCCCAATGGTGCGGGTAAATCTACGCTGCTGCAGACCTTGAGCGGCGAAATTTCCCCACTGAAAGGCACCGTCTCCATCGACGGTGCCGCACCCGGCAGCGCTGAGGCCGCCGGATCCGTCATCGCAGTCGCGGACCCGGTCTTCTTGCCCGACCTCACCGTCGGAGAGCACTTCACCCTGCTTTCGCGCCGCTCCGGCGTAGACTTTGCCGAGGTCCATGAGCTCTGGGCCATCGACGACGACATCCGGAACTCCGCAGTCAGCGACCTTTCTTCTGGTCAGCGCCAACGCGTCTACCTCGCCGCCCAGCTCTATCAGCCGGCCAAGGCCCTGCTTATCGACGAACCCGAGCGCCACCTTGACCACACCTGGACCGCCTTCTTGGCCGAGGAGCTGCGCCACCTCGCCGACGAGGGCCGTTGTGTAGTGCTGGCCTCCCACTCCCCGGCCATCTTCGATGCCTGTGATGAAGTGGTGGAGATTTCATGAAGCTTTTATCCCACGCCTCTTCAGCTATCTATTACGCCTTCATCGCGGCGCTCATCGCGAGCGTCAGTGTCTACGCTTGGCAGAATGCCGCCGAGGTTTTACCCTCGCTCGCGCAGCGCACCGCCGCGTCCCTGCCCGCCACCGCGACCATCGGCGCTGCGTTCGGCTCCCTCGCCCTCATCGTTCTCCTCGAGGCGCTCTATCCGCTGCGCAGCCTTTCCCTGAGCCGGTGGGTCTATGTGGATAGGCCGCGGGGGCGTATGCGGGGCGTCGATAAGCTGTCCATTGCCCAGCTCGCCGGCGTGAGCCTCCTCGGCCTAGCCCTGTGCACGTCGCTGCACCTTCCGCTCTATGCGGCGATGGCCCTCCCCTTGCTGCGCCTAGCGCTCGGCTGGCGTTCTTTCAACCTCGCCTCGCTTCTTCGCGCGGGCCGCACCCGTGCCGTCGGCTCGTCCTCCTTTGGGCTTTTGGATTCTGAGGTTTCTGCCGATGCCATCGCCTCCCAATCGGCCCGCCTGCGCCCCAGCTCGCGCGCCACAGCGTCGCCCAGCCATCTCTTTATCCGGCGCCTGTACCGCCGCTGGTACATCCCGCTCGGCGCGGTCGCCGTGGTGGGCCTAACCCTAGGACTAGCACCACAGCTTGGCAGCCTTGCGCTCATTGGATTCTCTGGCGCATGGACCATCGTCGGCGCCGCCACCGGCCGCGCCGCATCCTTCGGCCGCATCATCGACGGAGCCTGGCCCGACTGGGGACTTCCCCTGACCGCGACAGCCGGTGCCGCCGTTCTCGGTACCGCCTTCATCGCCGCCGTGTGGAAGCTGCCTGTACTCGTACTCGCCGCGTGCTGTTTAGGACTTACCTACGCCGCTTTTAAGCGCTCCCGCCCAGCGCGCGTAACCACGATGAATATCATCGACACCGGTGGCTTCGGCGCTTCATTCTCCCCCGAAGTCTTCGGTTACTTCCTGCGCGGTGGCTACGGCATTGCGGCCATAGCTGTGGCCCTCTTCATCTAGTCACCCTGCACTTTCCCCAGGTACGTCACTGCATTACATGCACATACCTGGGGATTTCTTTTTGACATTATTCTGTATTACTTCACATAACACAGTTTGTGTTACTATAAGTAATACAGAACAAAGATAGGAGGTGACAGATGTTTATTAACCTCAACCCCGATTCGGATGTCCCTGTCTTCCAACAAATCCACGATGAATTAGTACTGGCCATAGCTCGCGGCCAGCTCTCTGATGGTGACAAGCTAGACCCCGTCCGCCGCGTCGCCAAAGACATAGGCATCAACCCGGCCACCGTGAAGAAGGCGTACGACCTCTTGGTTTCTGACGGCCTCGTAGAAACCGCCGGCCGCTCCGGCTCCATCGTCAGACCCGGCGCTCACACCGAGGCTCAAGAAAGACAACTAGCTGAGCAATTAGGCCGCGTAGTCGCGCTCGCTCGTGCCCAAGGCTTTAGCCCAGATGAGCTCCACACCCACCTCAGCTCCACTCTTAAACACTTGGAAGTATCGTCATGATTTTCGCCCTCTTAATGGCCGTCACAACTCTCGCAATTACTTGGATTATGGCCCAAACGCCCTCCCTTGCCTCGCCCGGCACACCGCTCGGTGTGCGCGTGCCAAAGGCCTACCTTTCCGATAGTGCAGTTACCTCTGCCCTTGCTGGATACAAGGTCCGTGCTTGGGGCTGCGGCATCGCGGCAACAATTCTGTCCCTCTTTGCCTGGAAATTACCACTCCTCGCCGCCGTACCTTCCCTCGTGGTAGCGCTCGGTGGCATGTGGGCCTATATCTCCCAACGTCGCCGCATCATCGCCGCGAAAAACGCCGGCGGCTGGTTCGACGACGTGGAAACCACCATCGCTGCTCGTGTTTCCACCAACGCGTGTGATTCACCCGAATTCGAAGGCATCCCAACGCCGACTTTTCCGTGGGTAACAATGCTCGCCTCCCTGTTGTGCATCGCCGCCGGTGCCATCATCGTCGCTTCCCACTGGTCCGCCATTCCGGACCCCGTTCCCGTGCACTGGAATGGCTCCATGGAGGCGGACAATTGGAGCGACAAATCAATTGGGAGCGTGTTTTTCTCCTCATTCGTCGCTTTAGCATTGCTGGGCCTATTTGCGGTTATCTGCTCTTTTATCGCATATAGTGAGGTATCCCCACGCTGTGAGCGCAACATTAAAGCTCGTGTGCGCAACGAAGCAAACCTCGCCCTAACAAACACCGGAATGGGAGTACTCACTCTGCTCATCAGCGCCGGGATGGCCTTCTTGCAGGTAACCGGCCCTATCCCGCACTATCAACGCTTTAACAGCGCCGCGATCATCACAATGCTGATTCTCGCCATCGGTGGCAGCATCGGCCTAGTTGTATTTATTCTCTACAAACAATCCCGGTTATCCGAGCAATTGCGCGGTATTCACTTCGCTGATGAAGACAAAGAATCACCGGACAATGACCACCTCTATAAATGGGGCGTAATGTATTACAACCCGGATGATCCGGCGGTACTGGTAGATAAGCGCTTCGGTACGGGAATGTCGTTTAATTATGCCCGGTGGCAGGCCAAAGTCTTTTTCGGCCTCGTGATACTCATCCTGGTCGGCTCGTTAGCATTACCCGTCATCCTTGGTTAAGGCGAACCTCCGCTATCATCGCCAATCAACGATTTCGTCCATCTAAACCAACGATTTCGTCGACGGTTTTGGTCATTTGGATGGGCGAAGTAGTTGATTTTTACCACAGCTACACACCACAGCGCCCCGCTTCCTAGAGGATTACTCGAAGGAAACGGGGCGCTGGTGTGCAGAAGTTAGTTGATCACGGCGATGAGATCTCCGCCTTCGACCTTGGTGGCCTGGCCGATGGCCACGCGTTCGACCACGCCATCCTTGGTGGCGGAGATGGATGCTTCCATCTTCATCGCCTCGATGACGGCGATTTGGTCGCCGGCCTTAACCTCGTCGCCGGGCTTGGCGGTCGGGTTAACCACGCCGGCGAATGGTGCGGCGACATGGCCCTCGTTGGAGGGGTCAGCCTTTTCTACGGTAGCGACCGTAGATTCGGCGTTCTCATCGCGGACCTTCATCGGGCGAATCTGGCCGTTGACGTTAAGAACCACGTTGCGCATACCCTTTTCGTCCGGCTCACCCACGGCGTCGAGACGCACCACGATCTGCTTGAGGTCGGCGCGATCGGTAGAGCCTTCTGGGAAGTAGTGGACGACCTTTTCTTCGCCTTCGGTAAGACCGTAGAAGAAGGTGGTATCCGTCAGTGCCTCAGTGTTGCCGTACTTACGACGGAACTCGTTGAACTCCTCGAACTGCTTCGGGAATAGCAGACGGTTCAGGCTGGCGCGGCGCTCATCCGAGTTATCGGATTCCAGATGCGACTGTTCTTCCGCAGGAACCTCGCTCACCTTGGCGCCGGTTTCCTCGCGGCCATCGAGCACCTTATCGCGCAGCTCCGGCCAACCGCCCGGAGGAGTACCGAGCTGGCCGCGGAGGAACTGGTTGACCGAGTCCGGAATATCGAACTTCGTCGGATTAGCGGCGAAGTCTGCAGGATCGACGCCGGCGCCAACAAGGTGCAGGGCAAGATCGCCCACAACCTTGGAGGACGGGGTGACCTTGGTCGGACGGCCCAGCATCTCGTTGACCGCAGCATAGGTGTCCTCGATGACCTCGAAGCGGTCCGCCAAGCCAAGGGCAGCGGCTTGGGCACGCAGGTTAGACAGCTGACCGCCCGGAATTTCGTGCTTGTACACGCGACCGGTCGGGCCAGGGATACCGTTCTCAAACGGAGCGTAGAGCTGGCGCACGGCCTCCCAGTAGGGCTCGAGATCCGATACGGCCTGCAGGTCGATACCGGTATCGCGCTTGGACTGGGAGAACGCTGCAATAAGGGCGGACAGCGACGGCTGCGAGGTGGTACCGGCCAGCGGCGCGGAGGCGCCGTCGACAATATCGGCGCCGGAGAGCGCAGCCGCATAGTAAGTAGCCATCTGGCCACCGGCGGTATCGTGCGTGTGCACGTGCACCGGCAGGTCGAATTCCTTGCGCAGCGCCATAACCAGCTTGGAGGCGGCCTCAGGGCGTAGCAGACCGGCCATATCCTTGATGGCAAGGATATGGGCTCCCGACTCTACAATCTGCTCGGCCAGCTTGAGGTAGTAGTCCAGCGTGTACAGGTTCTCCTTCGGCGACGAAAGGTCACCGGAGTACGCCATGGCCACCTCGGCGACCGTGGTATTGGTTTCGAGGACGGCATCGATGGCGGGGCGCATCTGGGAGACGTCGTTAAGAGCATCAAAGATACGGAAGACATCGACGCCGGACTTGGCTGCTTCCTGGACAAAGCCGCGGCAGACCGAATCCGGGTACGGGGTATAACCCACAGTATTGCGTCCGCGCAGGAGCATCTGGATGTTCTGGTTTGGCATAGCCTCGCGCAGCATGTCTAGGCGGACCCAAGGGTCCTCGTGGAGGAAGCGCATGGCGACGTCATAAGTCGCACCACCCCATGCCTCGACCGAGAACAGGTTCGGGGTCATGCGCGCAACAGCCTCGGCCGCAGAAACCAGGGCGGTACTACGCACGCGGGTGGCCAGCAGGGACTGGTGGGCGTCGCGGAAGGTGGTATCCGTAACCATCAGCGCATTCTGCTGGCGGATCTTTTCTGCCCACTTCTGTGGTCCAAACTCGAGCAGATCATCACGCGAACCGCGTGGTAGCGGCTCGGAAAGGTCCAGCTCGGGGAGCTTATCAAAGGGGCGCAGCGCCGTTGGGCGCGTACCGTTGGGCTTATTGACGGTGGTCTCCGCGATGTACTCGAGGATGCGACCAGATTCGTCGACTGCCGGTGGAGCCTTGAGCAGGTCCGGATGATCACTAATGAAGCCCGTGTTCACGCGCGTCTTGGTGAAGTCCGGCTCGCGCAGCAAGGCACGCAGGAATCCAATATTGGTGGCTACGCCAGAGACATGGAACTCGTTCAGCGCACGCTGGGCGCGCTGCACGGCCTGCTCAAAGTTGACGCCGCGGCAGGTCATCTTCACCAACAGGGAGTCGAAGTTCGGCGAAACCTCTGCGCCCACAGACGTTGCACCGTCCAGGCGCACGCCGGCGCCGCCCGGCGAACGATACGCGGTCAGCGTGCCGGTATCCGGGCGGAAGCCGTTATTCGGGTCCTCGGTGGTGATGCGGCACTGCAGAGCAGAACCGGTGATGGAAATCTTGCCTTGGGCGAGGTGAATATCTTCCAGCGATGCGCCGGCCGCGATATTCATCTGGGCCTTGACGATGTCTACGCCGGTGATTTCCTCGGTCACGGTGTGCTCCACCTGCACACGCGGGTTCATCTCGATGAAGACGTGGTTGCCGCGCTCATCGACGAGGAATTCCACGGTACCCGCGCCCTCGTAGTTGATGTGCTCACAGAACTTCACTGCGTCAGCACAGATGCGGTCACGCAGCTCTGGGTCTAGCGTCGGCGCTGGGGCTATCTCCACTACCTTCTGGTGGCGGCGCTGAACGGAGCAATCACGCTCAAAGAGGTGAATGACGTTGCCCTGGCTATCACCCAGAATCTGGACCTCAATGTGTTGTGGCTTAATGACCGCGGTCTCGAGATACACACTGCCATCACCGAAGGCTGCCTCTGCCTCACGGGAAGCCTCGGCAGCCTTCTCGCGCAATTGATCTTCGGATTCGACGAAGCGCATGCCGCGTCCGCCACCACCGGCAACGGCCTTAACGAATACCGGGAAGTTGAAATCCTTGGAGTATTCCACCAGCTTATCGACGTCCGTCGATGGCTCCGAGTCTTTCAGCGTCGGCAGCCCGGCCTCCTTTGCGGCGTTCACCGCGGCAGCCTTATCGCCGGTCAAGTCAAGGGTGCTAGGGGTAGGGCCAATGAACTTGATGCCATTGTCTTCACAAGCCCTAGCGAGATCCGCGCGCTCAGACAAAAAGCCATAACCAGGATAAATAGCATCTGCACCGGACTTCTTTGCTGCGCGAATGACCTCATCGATGCTCAGGTAAGCCTTAACCGGTTGACCTTCAGTGCCGATGCGCACGGCTTCATCTGCAAAAGCGCGGTGGAAGGAGTTTCGGTCTTCGCGAGGATAGACCGCGACGGTCTTTGCCCCGGTCTCAAAGGCAGCGCGGAATGCACGCACGGCGATTTCGCCACGGTTGGCTACCAGAATCTTTTTGAACGATGGAAGCGCGGGATTAGCCACTTCTGTGTTCCTTTCAGCTCGGAAGACGCCGCAGTGCAACGCCTCCTGTTGGGTGATCCGCATCTCAGTTTAGAGGGCTACCCCTCAAATGTCTGCCCTTTTCTGCGCCGAATTCGCCACACTTACCAGCAGCGGAGCCACCGCGTGGCGATTTCTGCAGGGCGACCAGTAATAACGAGATTAGCGATTCTGTAAATATTGCAAACTTTTAATTCAACAACTTACGCAACGGGGACACCCGCTATTACACCGCAACCCCATCCCGCATTACCCTCACCGTTGACCGCTGGTACCTTCCGTTATATGGTTACCCACATAGGTGGTTAACCCATACACCAGAAAGGGAGTCATATGCCACGAATTAGAGAGGCCGCAGCATGAGTGACACCCGGCCTATTTACCAGCAACTGGCAGGAGGAATCAGGGACATGATTATTTCCGGCGAACTCCCAGAGGGCGAACGCGCCCCTAGCACCAATGAGCTTTCGGCTTTCCACTCCGTCAACCCGACCACTTCTGCCAAGGCGCTCACCGTTCTCTTCGAGGAAGGGCTGCTAGAAAAACGTCGCGGCTTGGGCATGTTTGTGCGCGAAGGCGCGCGCGAGAAGGTTCGCCATCAACGCCAAGAATCACTCCGGGAAGATTTTATCGTTCCCCTCCTAAAAGAAGGAGCCGCGCTGGGCTTAAGCGCCAGCGACATCGCCGACCTCATCGAAGCCGAAGGAGACCATCATGACGCACCTTAAGTTGCAGAACGTTACCTGCAAGCACCGCCTGCATGTGCCGCATCTCGATCTCAACGCCGGCATGTACGGGCTGATCGGCCCCAATGGTGCTGGCAAGACCACACTCTTGCGCGCGGTAGCGGGGTTCCTGCCCATCAAAGGCAGCATCGATACCCCACAGGTGGCGATCGCGCGCACCGGAGCCGATATCTTGCTTTCCGGTTCCACCGTGCGCCAGCACCTGCGCGCCGCAGAGCACGTACGTGAGGGATTCGACATTCGGTATGCGGAGGAACTGTTGGATAAGATGGGCGTCGATAAGCGCAGCAAGAACCGCTCTTTAAGCACCGGCCAGCGCCAATTGGTTGCCTGTGCCACTGCCCTGGCGGCGCGCACACCGGTCACCCTCCTCGATGAGCCCTTCAATGGCTTGGATGCGCCGACGCGCACGCGCCTGCGTGAGCTCATCATCGCCCATGCCGCGGCCACCCCGGATTGGCTACTCGTGCTCTCTTCGCACCGGGCGGAAGATCTCGTGGGTTTAATTGACCAGGTCATTACCGTGCACGACGGCACAGTCAATAAGCCCACCGATCTTGAATCCCAACGGCCGCACTACCCCGTGCTCACGGGCAGCACCAAAGACGTCGAGCAAGCACTCGCGCTTGCCGACGCCCTCCCACTCCACCAATCCTCGCTTGGCTCGACCACCAAAGTTAATGCTTGGTCGCCGGTACCGTTTCCGGACGATACCGTGAACGCCGCTCAAATCACCGTCTCCTACCTTGACGACGGCCAGCTCATCGATTCCCTTGTCTCCCGCGCCCATGAATCCACCCGCACCCCACATGAGGAGTCCTAGTCATGAAGCTACTTAAGACCTTCAACCTCAATGCTAAAAAATCGCTAATCTCCGTGAGCATTATCATTGTATTGCTCTGGACTGTTCCGTATTTTCTACCGGCTGATCCCGAGACAATCATCAACCCTGCGGGTTGGGGTTTCTTCGCCGTATTCATTTGGGGAATTTATTGCGCCTTTGCAGCTACTGAGTACCGCCCGCTTCGTGGCTTAGGGCTTCCCTCAGCAAAGTGGCTAACCAGTATGCACGCAACGCTTTGGGTAGCTGCACTGGTTTTCGGAGCTATTGCTTGGCTGACTTACTATGCTGCCCTACGCGCCGGCGTGGACATGTACTCTTCGTGGGTCATTGCCCCTGGAAATATTGATGCCGCTCCCATTTTCGCCCGCATCGCGACCTTCGGCAGCTTCACTTGTGGTCACCTCATGACCGGTTATATCGGTACGCTCATAGGCCTCATATTCGGCTCTGCTTCTTCTCATTCCTGGGCTTCACGCCTGCTCATAATTGCTGGAATCATCGCGGGCATTGTTCTAGTAGACTTCGCACTCACTCTAATTTTCCAGTACGTCGGCGCCCCAGAAATTGATGCCCCGTGGCCGGGATTGTTCTTTTTTACAGGACTCAGCATTATTGTCTGCTCCATAGTCGCTTACCTACTGGCGCGACGTATCCAGCCATAACCCGCCCGCAGAAAAGCCACGACAGAAATGTCGGCTCCCCCGCTCCGGCCAACTTGACGGTGCTGGAATTTGGGGGAGCTGACACATTTTAGAAGGACTTCGGTGGAACCGGACGCTGCTCCTCGCCGTTATAGGCGGAAAGCGGGCGGATAAGCGAGTTATTCTCGTTCTGCTCTACGATGTGCGCAGTCCAACCGGTAATGCGGGCCATGACAAAGATTGGCGTGAAAAATTCAATGTCAAAGCCCAGAATGTGATAGGCAGGGCCGGCCGGGAAGTCGAGGTTGGGCTTGATCTTGATGGAGGTGTTTTCCTCCATCGTCCTGGCCATGATGTCATACATGTCAACCCACTGGGTCTGGTCGTGCTGTTCGGCCAGCTCCTTAAACGCTGCCTCCATTGTTGGCACGCGGGAGTCACCGTTTTTGTAGACGCGGTGACCGAATCCCATGACCAATTCCTTGTTAGCCAGCTTCTTCTTGGTCCACTCTTCTGCCTTGGCAGGATCGGCAACCTCCAGGAAGTTTTTCATCACAGCCTCGTTGGCACCACCATGCAGAGGCCCTTTGAGCGCGCCGATGGCCGCGACGATGGCGGAATAAGTATCGGACATGGTCGAGGTCACGACGCGGGCAGCGAAGGTGGAGGCGTTAAAGGAATGCTCGGCATAGAGGATGAGGGACTTATCAAAGGCCTCGATATCAGCGCGGTTGGTAGCTGGGGAGCCTTCCTCATCACCGAAGACCATCCAGAGGAAGTTCTCCGCAAAGCCCTTCTTGCGAGAAGGCTGGATGTAGCCTTCACCGCGGCGGCGTCGAATATCGAGAGCAATGATCGTCGGAATCTTGGCCATTAGCTCTAGCGCGGTGCGACGGATGTGCTCGGAATCCTTGGTGTATTCCTCTGGGTCTTGGGAACCGATATAGGAAATAGCGGTACGCAGTACATCCATTGGGTGGCACGATAGCGGCATGGACATGATGAGGTCGATGACGTGGCGCTCTAGGTGGCGCAGGGCCTTCTCGCGAGCGGAGAATCGGATAAGCGATTCTTGGCCTGGCAGTTTGCCGTTCCACAGCAGATAGGCCACTTCCTCAAAGGAGCAGTACCGGGCAAGCTCTTGGACGGGATAGCCGCGGTAGGTCAGCGAGTTGGTCTCAGGAACGACCTTGGACACGGCAGTCTCATCGACGACGACGCCGTATAGGCCCTTGCGGATTTCGGGGGTGTGGTTCTTATCAGACATGGTGGGAAGTCTCCTTAGCTTTCGAATGTGGGCTGGTAGGTGTCTTTGGAGTAGGTGAATACGGATTTATCGAAGTCGTTGTATTCCTCGTAGCGCACCAGTTCATAAAGGCGGGAACGGTGTTGCATGCGCTCGAGCCAGTCAGTTTGTAAGCCGGTTTCATGCATATCCCGCAGGAAATCCTCGGTGGCGCCCATAGCCACGCGGAAGGTGGAGACAGGCCAGATGACTGCGTTATAGCCAAGGTCTTCTAGCTGTTGCGCCGAGAGCAGCTCGGTTTTGCCGAATTCGGTCATATTTGCCAGCAACGGTGTGTCGACAGCGGCGCGGAATTTTTCAAAGTCTGCCGGCTGGTACAACGCCTCAGTGAAAATAAGGTCCGCACCAGCATCGGCGTAAGCCTTTGCACGGTCGATAGCATCGTCGATGCCGTTTACTCCTGCGGCATCAGTACGGGCACAGATAATGAAGTTCGGGTCGCGCCGCTCGTTAACCGCGGCGCTAATGCGGCGGACCATGATGTCCTTGTCCACTACTTCTTTGCCATCGAGGTGCCCACAGCGCTTCGGGTTGACCTGATCCTCTAGGTGGCAGCCGGCAAGTCCAGCGTCCTCGAGTGCGGCGATGGTGCGGGCGGCGGACATGGGTTCGCCGAAGCCAGTGTCGGCGTCGACAAGCACGGGCAAATCTGTCGCACGAGCAATCTGGCCAGAGCGCTGTGCCACCTCAGTCAAAGTGGTCAGGCCAATATCGGGAAGGCCCAGATCATTAGCCAGCACCGCGCCGGAGACATAAACACCGCCGAAACCGCCGATATCCTGGATTAGGCGCGCGGTCAGGGGATTGAACGCGCCCGGCAATCGGGTAATGGTGCCGGATTCAAGGTCGGCGCGGAATTGCTGGCGCTTTTCCGCGGGAGTTTTCAAAGAGCCAAATAGTCCAGCCATTAGAAGATTCCTTCCGGTTTCTGGGGTGCGGCGGCGAGGTGAGCATCGGTCACCCGCACGTTTAGCTCGGTAAGGTCAGTGAGATTTTCCAAGTTTTGGACGGCGTTGAGGAAACGCTCTTGTTCGGCTTCGTCCACGATGCCGTTTGCGAGTTTTCTGAACTTCTCTATGTATTGCTCGCGCGCAAAGGGGCGGGCACCAAGCGGGTGGGCATCAGCAACTGCGCGTTCATCTTCTACCACGGTGCCGTCTTTGAAGGTGATAACCGCCTTGCCGCCGAAGGCCTTTTCAGACAGGTCATTAGAGTGATAGCGGCGGGTCCACTCGGGGTCTTCGACAGTGGAAATCTTGTGCCATAGTTCGATGGTTTCTGGGCGGTTGGCTCGCTCGGGCGCGTAGGAAGCCTCGTGGTCCCATTCGCCATCTTCGAGGGCTACGGCAAAGATGTACATGATGGAGTGATCCAGCGTCTCGCGGGACGCGGAGGGATCCATCTTTTGCGGATCATTGGCACCGGTACCGATGACATAGTGCGTGTGGTGCGAGGTGTGCAGAACAATGGACTCGATGTCCGCAGTCTGCAGGCCCTTTTCTGCCAAGGTTTTCTTTAGCGCAAATGCCATATCGATGGGCGCTTGGGCCTGGTATTCGGCCGAGTGTTCCTTGGTATAGGTATCCAAGATGGCTCGTTTGGGCTCTCCGTGCCCGGGCAGCGGGACGGAGTAGGTGCGCTCCGGTGAATGCAGCATCCACGCGATGAATCCATCCTCGCCTTCCCAAATGGGCGCCGGTGCACCTTCGCCGCGCATCGTCCTGTCAACGGCTTCAATGGCCATCTTTCCCGCGAAGGCTGGGGCATAGGCCTTCCAAGAAGAAATCAGCCCCTTACGGGATTGCCGTGTGGCGGTAGTGGTGTGCAGCGCCTGACCCACCGCCTGGTAGATGGTGTCCTTATCTAGTCCGAGCATGGTGCCGATACCGGCGGCCACGGAGGGACCGAGGTGTGCCACGTGGTCAATCTTGTGCTCGTGCAGGCACATGCCTTTCACCAGGTTGACCTGGATTTCATAGCCGGTAGCGATGCCCCGGATAAGATCACGGCCGCTAAGGCCCTTGTGCTGGGCGGTAGCAAGCAGCGGTGGGATATTATCCCCGGGGTGCGAGTATTCGGCAGCCAGGAAAGTATCGTGATAATCCAGCTCGCGGACTGCGGTGCCATTGGCAAGCGCGGCCCATTCGGCCGAGTAGGTACCATCCACGCCAAATACCGTGGAGCCTCCCTTACTTACTGGGTGCGCCTGGGCCATGACGCGGGCGGAGGTTACGGGACCGCGTGCCACGGAAGCCATGGCCACGGCCGCATTATCAATGATGCGGTTGATGATCATGTCGGTGGTCTCGGCGGGAACCTCTACGGGATCCGCGGCTACTTCTGCCACCTTGTATGCCAAGTGTTCCTCATAGGGAAATTCCTCGGCGGATTTATGGGTGCGTACCTCGTGCTTCTTCACTAGATGGATCCTCCTTCACTCTGAGGTGCGTTTTAAATCACACTAAATGCTTGAATGTGCCCTGCGCTATAAGTAGGGTGTGTGTAATCTAGCGGAATGAGTCAGTGAAATCTGCAAAGTTTGTGGTTTCTACTGTTCACGGCGGTGAAAGGTGACCGAACTAGCAATGACCAAGCATTATGCGGGGGCACGAATCCATGCACTGCGTAAGCAACGGGGACTCACACAGGTAGCGATGGCCAAGCAATTGGGGCTTTCCACCAGCTACCTCAACCAGCTCGAAAACGATCAGCGCCCGCTTACCGTCACCGTGCTTATGCAACTAGCCCAGCGCTTTAACCTGGACCCCGGCTATTTTGCGGACGACCGCGATGCGCACACCATTACCGACCTGCGCCGGATCTTTCCCGAGGCCACCGAAGACTCCTTGATCGACCTCGCCTCGCGCTTTCCGGAGCTCATGCCCCGCTTCGTCGATGTCGCCACCCGCGCTCCGGCGCGCGAGCGCTCCCCCTTTGAGCTCGTGCGAGATTTTTTCTACGACGCCCATAACTACATTCACGAGCTCGATGTGCTGGCAGAAGAGCTCGCCGGCCAGCTCGGTGACCGGGTATTACGCCGCGGCCGCTTAGCTTCCCGCATGCACGAGGATCTCGGCGTTAGTGTCCGCTTTTCCCGGCCGGGCCCACGCCGCAGTTTCAACCCTGATACCCGTGAGCTTGCGCTTCGCGACGGCCTCTCCGAAGCCCAGCTAGTCTTTGAAATGGCGCTCCAATATTGCCTGCTTGCCTACCGCGATGTCTGCGATAACCTCGTATCTGAACTTCCGGCGGGCGAGGCCCAAGAATTAGCTACTTTAGGGCTCGCGCAATACTTCGCCGCCGCGGTCACCATGCCCTACCAACCGTTCCTATCGATGGCTGAGGAAACCCGCTACGATATCGACCTTTTGTGCAACTACTTTGGAACCGGTTTCGAAACCACCGCGCAACGCTTGGCTACCCTCCAGCGCCCGGGCCTTAACGGCGTGCCCTTTTCCTTCATCCGCACCGACCGCGCCGGAAATATCTCCAAGCGCCAATCCTCCACCGCCTTCCACTTCGCCCGCTCGGGTGGTTCTTGCCCGCTGTGGGTAGTTCACCGCGCCTTTGAAACGCCCAACCGCATCACCCGCCAGGTAGCCGCCATGCCAGACGGTCACGCCTACCTGTGGATAGGTCGCTTTGTGCAAGGGAGCGCAAAATCTTGGGGAACCCCTCGCAAGGAATTCGCCGTGGGCTTAGGCTGCGATATCTCTGAGGCCGACCGCATTGTCTACGCCGATGCTCTTAATCTAGACATATCCGCCGCGACTCCTATCGGCCCTGGTTGTACCGCTTGCCCGCGCGAGCATTGTCCCCAGCGTGCTCTTCCTCAAGCAGATCGCCCCATCCAGGTTTCGCTCAATCGCACCGCCGAGCATTCCTACTCCACCTTTTAGCAACGCATGCAAAAGCGCCCATCCTAAGCTGGTTACCAAAGGCGGGCGCAAAAGAAAGAAAAAGGTCGCTTACTCCAGGTCGTCGTGAGCCACGAGGCGTCGCGCAGCCTCGGTGATGGTGCCAGACAGAGACGGGTACACGGCGAAGGAATCAGCTAGCTGGTTTACGGTGAGCTGGTTGGTCACGGCCATAGCGATGGGCAGGATGAGCTCGGAGGCGGTCGGCGCGACGATGACGCCGCCGATAACGCGGCCGGAGGTCGCGCGGCAGAAGAGCTTGACAAAGCCGTGCTGTAGCGAGCGCATCTTGGCGCGTGGGTTGGTATTGAGCGGCATGGTAATGGTGCGCGCGGCGACCTCACCGGCCTCGATTTCGGCCTGGGTAAAGCCTACGGCTGCGATCTCTGGGCGGGTGAAGACGGCATTGGCCACGGTCTTCAGGCGCAGCGGGGAAACGCCCTCTCCCAAGGCGTGGTACATAGCCACGCGGCCCTGCATTGCGGCGACGGAAGCCAGCGGGAAGAGGTCAGAGCAGTCACCAGCGGCATAGATGCCGGCGATATTGGTGCGGGAGACACGGTCGACTTGAATGTGGCCGGACTTTGCGGTTTCCACGCCAACGTTCTCCAGCTTGAGGTCCTGGGTATTCGGGATGGAGCCGATGGACATGATGACGTGGGAGCCGGTGATTTCGCGGCCGTCCTGCGTGGTGACCAGGACGTTGCCGTCCTCGGTGCGGTTGACGGTTTCCACGCGGCAGTTCTTTTCCAGTTCCACGCCGCGCTCGCTCAGCACGGTCTCGAGGACGTCGGCTGCGTCGGCGTCGTCATGCGGCAAGATTCGGTCACGGGAGGCAACCATGGTGACCTTCACGCCCAGCTCTGCAAAGGCGGAGACGAATTCGGCACCGGTGACGCCCGAACCGACGACGATGAGGTGCTCCGGCAGCTCGGTGAGGTTGTAGACCTGCTGCCAGGTAAGGATGTGCTCGCCATCCGGCTGAGCGCCGGGGAGAATGCGAGGGGTGGCGCCGGTGGCTACCAAGACGAGATCTGCGTTAATGGTTTCCTCGTGGCCGTCCTCGTTGAATACGGCAGTGACCTTGTGGCCGCCGAAGGCATCGGCTTCCTGATCCTCTGGGAAGTAACCGCGGCCATCGATAACGCGGGCTCCTAGGGATTCCACGGTGGCACGGATATCGGAGGACTGCTTGCTTGCTAGGTCCTGCACACGCTTATTCAGCGCGGTTAGGGATAGGTCGGCTTGGCCAATGCCTTCGTTGAGCTTCATATCCTCGGCACGGCGCAGGTCGGTTTTAATATTGGCACCAGCGATGAAGGACTTAGAAGGAACACAGTCCAAGATAACGCTGTTGCCGCCCATGCCTTGGTCTTCAATAATGGTGATTTCTGCACCATATTTAGCACCTGCCAACGCTGCCTCATAGCCGGCTGGGCCGCCGCCGATGATGACGATTCGCTTGGTCTGGTTCAACACGCACATGCTCCTTTATCGGCTCCACTTTAAAAGTCGCTTACGAGTCTAACGTGTAGGACCTTAAAGCGCGTTAGTCTGTCTCCGCATTCTCCCCTATGAACTGCTCAACCACGGCGCCAAAGAGTTTGATGCCCACGCCGATGGCCCTCTCGTCGACGATAAGATCGCCCATGTGCAAGTCATGCTGCTCGCCTTCGCCGGACCAGCAGCCCAGCCGCGCCATGGAACCAGGGACCTTTTCCAGGTACCAAGAAAAGTCTTCGCCGCCGGAGGACTGCGGGGCTTGAACCACGGCCTGCGGATCGATGGATTGGGCTGCGGAGGCAAGCAGGGCGGTTGCGACGTCATCGTTAAGCACCGGCGGAACGCCGCGGTTATAGGTCAGCTCATGTTCTACGCCTACCGGCGCAAGGATTTGATCCACTAGCTCGGTAAAGAGGCTTTGCATATCGCGCCAGATGCCAATATCCGCCGTGCGCATGGTGCCGGTCAAGCTGCCGGTCTCCGGAATGGCATTGGGCGCATAGCCGGAGTTGACCTGGCCAAAGACCAAAACGGTGCCGGTGCGTGGGTCAACGCGGCGTGAGAGCAGCGCGGGCAGTTCAGTGATGACCTTGCCTAGGGCATAGACGACATCGGCGGAAAGATGTGGCCGGGAGGTATGCCCACCCGGGCCCTTGATATTGAGCTCCACGACGTCAGTGGCGGAGGTAATCGCCCCAGCGCGAATACCAATTCGCCCCACGCGCAGCTTGGGCTCGGCGTGGATGGCAAAAATAGAATGCACACCTTCCAGCGCACCCCATTCAATAACGTCGGTCGCACCGCCGACCCATACTTCCTCGGCCGGTTGGAAGATGACTCGAATACCTAATGGCAGGGCGTGGACACGCTGAAAATCCGCCAATGCGCAGGCCAGGCCGAGCGCCACGGTCGTATGCACATCGTGGCCGCAAGCATGCATCTTGCCGGGCACCTCAGAGGTATATTCCAGGCCAGTGACCTCGGTGACTGGCAGGGCATCAATATCCGCGCGGAAGGCCAGCCGGCCTAGCTCCGTATCGGGGCCGATGTCGACCATGAGCCCAGTCTGTGGAAAGCGCTGTGGCTCCAGACCATAGTCCTGCAGGATAGAGGCGAGAAAGTTGGTGGTTTCTACCTCTTGGTTCGCGGTTTCCGGGTGGCGGTGGATATGGCGCCGCCACGCGATGACCTCCGCACGGTGGGCATTGAACCACTCGTTGATGAATTCCGAGATCATCCGCGTGCCTTCCCTATCGTTGAAATACGTCTGGGTGCAAAGTCTACAACTAGACCATGCGGTTCAGTAACTCAGGTGGTGATGCGGGGTGCTCTAGCTCAAGGCGCCATTCCACGTGGCGGCAAACCGACGCCGGTCCACATAGCCTTGTGGGAAGGGCGCGACGTCCTCGGCGGCGGCCACCGCGGAATCGGTCAAATGCCCCTCCACCACGTCCCCGCCGGCCGGCAGTAGCACCGCCGGCGGGATTTCTAGGGCCAAGGCCAGCTTATATACCGTAGACAGCTGCGGATCGGCCATGGCGTGCACGCCATTCTCGTTGCGCTCCAGATTGGAAATTTGGCTGCGGGAAACCCCAGAAATCTCCGCCAGCGCCTGCTGCGAAATCCCCCGACGCTTTCGCACCCGCCGCAATTGTTGCGAAAATCCGTGGCCGTAGCTCGACCAGATTAGATGAATGAAACTCATATTCTCCCCCTGGAAAGCGCGGTCGCCTTTCCAGGGAGAAGATTACCTTAAAGGTCGATATTGCGCGGACCGTAAAGGCGGTCGCCGGCATCGCCCAAGCCCGGCACGATATAAGCATCCTCGTTGAGCGAAGGATCGATAGCGGCGGTGACTAGGCGCACCGACAGATCGGATTCTGCCAGCGCATCCACACCCGGCTGCGCCGAGACCATGCAAATGGCGGTGATATCGGTGGCGCCGCGGCCGGCGAGCAGGCGCAAAGCGTGCAGCAGGGAACCACCGGTGGCCAGCATCGGATCCACCACAAACACCGTGCGGCCGGTCAGGTCCTCCGGCAATGCCTCCAGGTACGGCACTGGCTCGTGCGTCTCTTCGTTGCGCGCCATGCCTATGAAGCCGACCTGTGCATCCGGAATCATGGACAGGGCCGGGTCCACCATGCCGAGCCCGGCGCGGATGATCGGCACGATGATAGGCGGGTCCTGTAGGCGGGTGCCCTGTGCGGTAGAAACCGGGGTGGCGCAGTCGAAGTTCTCCACGGCAAGACCGCGGGATGCTTCGTATACAAGCATGGCGCCCAAGTCTTTCAGGGCGGCGCGGAAAGCGGAGTTATCGCTGCGCGCATCGCGCATGAGGGTAAGACGGGAGGCGGCAAGCGGGTGGTCTACTACGTGGATGTCCATGACCACCACTTTAAACTTTTGGGAACCAAATGGGCCATCGGGCAGTCCAATAGGGCATGAGACCTTTCACGATCGATACTGACTATGCCCGCCACCTCGCCCGCGACCTGCACGCCCAGTCCCAAGGGGAGAATCCTCCCCACCCCGTTTTGCCTGAAGATTCCGCATTCACCGCTTTCAATGAGGCGGTGCATGCCGCGCTCGATAATGTAGGCGCGCGCATGAGCGTGCTGCGCAACGATATGGGGCAGCTTGCCCAGTCCGGTTTCCAGATGTCGCGCGAGGCAGAAGACACCGATGCCTCGCTAGGCCAGCACCTTGGGGCGGCGATGTAGATGCTCGATACCGCGCTTAAGCAGATTGCCACCATGCAACCGGCGCAGCTTCCGGAGGTTGAGCTTCCTCGCGTGCCGGATCTTTCCGCCGCCGAGCCTTTAGCCGCCATCGCCCACGGCAATCCCGCTCCCCTACTCGAGTCGGCGAAAAATATCGATCTCGATAATGAGACCATCTCTGCCGCGCTCGGCCAGGCCCGCACCTTGATAGCAGGCACCATCCGGGATCTGGTGGGCATCGCCACGCAGCTGGTGCGCCAGGCCCTGCCCACCGCGCTGGGTATCCTGTCGCTGGATCCGTCGGCGCGTGCCGCCGCTCTGGCTCAGCTGCGCGCGCTTATCTCCCAGCACCTGGGAATGGCCTCTGCCCGCGTGCAGCGCCTGATGGGTGATCTCAGCGCGGCCGCTCAGTCCTTGCAGCCGGTAGCGCAGCGGCCGGTACACTCCGCGCTTGCCGACGCCCCCGTAAGCCCCACCGGCGCCCAGCAAGCCACCGCTCTTCCTGCACAATCTGCGGCGGGCGAGGGGGCCGGCGCCGATGCTGCCGCACAGGACGCGCTTTCTCCCCCGCTGGCACCAGAGCCCTCTGCCGAGGGTGGTTCGGCCGCCGGGCAGGCTGCGGTCGCCGCGGCGAAGAGCCAAGTGGGCCAGCCCTACGTATGGGGTGGCACCGGAAACGGTGGCTTCGATTGCTCGGGCCTTACCCAATGGGCATATTCACAGGCCGGAGTGGACTTGCCGCGCACGGCGGACCAGCAGACGGTTGGTCAGCAGGTCAGTGCGGATCAATTGCAGCCCGGTGACCTGGTGGTATGGGACGGGCACGTGGCAATGTATTCCGGCAATAGCGAAATCGTGGAGGCCGGTGATCCGGTGCAAACCAACCCGCTGCGCACCACGAATATGGGCATGCAATTCAAAGGCTTTTGGCGCCCGACGGCCTAAGGCCGGTGCGCTCTCGCGCGCTGCTTAGGGCGTTGGGTAGACTAAAACGTCATGAGCACCCGCGCAATTGTACCTGTAAAGCTCTCGCTGACCGAGGGCGATTTTTATACCCTCTGGGCACCCAAGTGGCGCCAAAATGGCTCCGAGTGGCAGGCCTTTTTGGGCGACGACGAGGCCATCCTAGCCTTTAACTCGCCCGCCGAGCTGCTGTGCTTCGTGGAGTCTGGCACCAAGCACGATTTGCTGGACCACCCGCAGTGGGACCAGTTTGCCGGCCGCGATGCGGACCGCGTTACCCCGGCGAAGCGCGATGAGTATGACCTCATCGGCATGCCGGAGGCACTGGCTGGTCGCCCGAGCCACCAGAACGTATCCACGGTGGCCCGCAACCTGGAGATGGCCTCCGCACTTGCCGACGTCGCCGGTGCAGAGCACACCACCATCTTCTTCGCTTCCCACTCCATCCTGCGCAATGTCTCCCGCGGCGCCGACCACTACTCCGGCGAGCAGGGCATGAGCGAGTGGTCCGGCGTGGGCCACGTCATCGCTGGCAACTGGAAGAAGGTCATCGAGGACCTGGATGAGCACGTCCGCGTGGTCTCCAGCGATGACTTTGATGCGGCCAAGGTTTCCGATGCCAAGGAGCGCATCTCTTCTGCTGCCGCCGCCTCCGCTGCAGCAGCCAAGGAAGCCGAGGAAAAGCGCAAGGCTGCCGCCGAGGCCGCTGACCCGTACGATAACTCCCCGTGGGCTGCCGCTGGCATCGATCCCATCAAGATCACCGCGCAGTCCAAGTCCGTCTACACCCTGCGCACCTACTTGGACGGCAAGCCCATCTTCTTGGGCAAGTGGGGCGAAATCTTCACCTTCGATTCTCCGAAGACCCTCGTGCGCTGGATTATAGACAACGATGACCACGACCTAGCCCGCGTATCCACCTGGGAAGAGGTTGTTGCCGCCGCTAATGCCGGCGAGCTAGAAATTCAGGTCCACCCGGATAACCAGTACTCCTTCAATGGCATTGTGCGCGATATCGAAAAGGGCCCAGAGGCCGTCGATTCCGATCAGATGGCGCGCTGCTACGAGGTATGCGCCGATGCCGCCGACTGGGCCGGAGACGATTCCATTAACTCCTATATGCTGGCTCACCCTCGCCTGCAGGACTACTTGGGCTACATGCTCGGCTCCACCGAACACGCCGGCTATGTGCCTTCCAAGCCGTACAACGAGCACGCCGAGTCCTGGAAGGGCTTGGAAGACATGCTCATCAAGCGCTTCTCCAAGTTCTAAACCCGCACGATTCGCACGGCCTCGGCTGCGCGTAGCATCAGCCGCCTCGCCTTTCCTCCCCACTCACAGCAGGTGGGAAGAGAAGGGGGCGGCTTTCTGCGTTTAGTGGCCCCGTACTTCTGTTTCTTGACGTCGGCTCCGGTCGCGCATGTATTTATCGAAAATCAGCCACACGACAAAGACGCTGAGGCCAACAATGGATCGGCCCAGGGTACCTATCCCAAAGACCCCGCCCAGAATCAGGCCGAGAACAATCATGCTGGCGAAAGTTACGACCCACGACACGTGCGTGTTGTACTTCATCGCTTGACCTCCCTGAGTACGTGGCTTTCAAGGTGGCGGCGAAGGTGGTCAATGAGGGCGTCGATAAGCTCGCGCGATTGCGGAGCCGTGGGCTTAATCTGGTCGAAGCCGTGGTAGGCACCGGCCCACACGTCGAGGGTCGTATCCACGCCGGCCGCATCGAGGGCTTGGGCAAAGGCCACGGATTCATCGCAGAAAAGGTCGATGCCGCCTACCCCGATCCACGTTGGCGGCAGGCCGGAAAGATCACTGCGCGTGGCCGGCGAAGCATAGGGCGGCAGGTCAACATCCAGGTGGTCATCTCCCAGGTACATGGACCACGCGCCGCGGTTCGGGCCCGCCGTCCAGATGAATTGGCCCACCGCACCGGACTTATCCGTGGTGCGGTGATCCAACATGGGATAGACCAAGCCGAGCGCGCGGACCGGATGGCCCTCATCAAAGGCCCGCTGAACCAAGCCCGCGGCAAGGCCGCCGCCGGCGCTATCGCCGGCGACCGCGATGCGCGAGGTATCCCCGCCCAGCTTATCGCCGTGTTCTTGCACCCAGCGTAGCGCGGCGTAGCACTCATCGTGGTCCGCGGGGAATGGCTCCTGGGTGGATTTGTGGTAACGCGGAGCCACCACGATGGCACCGAGTTCGGCCGCCATGCGAGCATTTTGCGGGTCATACATTGCCGGGCCACCGATAAGATGGCCGCCGCCGTGCGTCCACACCACCACGGGGCGCGGCCCAGCATTGGCTACGCCCTGGGCATCGTCGCGTGGGGTAAGCACGCGAGCGCTAAAAGCATGGCCATCGAAAGACGCGGAAAACTCCGTGACGTCCACCGCGTGCCGCATCGGGCGGGAAAAGTCAATGCTGGCAAAAAAGCGGCTGGCGCGGGCAAAGGTGGCGTCGGCAAGCAGATGCATTGGCAGGTACAGAACCGGGCTGCGCAACCCCGGTGCCACCTCGCGCAGGTACGGCCGGCGGCTGAGCGCATACGCCGCCATGCCCGCGACCCCAACCACACCGGTCAGGGCAGCCCCGGCTTTGAGAACTTGCGAAACACGCATTTAGAAATCGCGCAGAATCCGCTGTGCCAGCGGCTCAGAGGAAGCCGGGTTCTGGCCGGTGTACAGGTTGCGGTCCACAATGACGTTCGGGGACATCGGATCGGTCTCCTGGTAATCCGCGCCGAGCTCGCGCAGGCGAGTCTCCAAGGCCCACTTAGCGGCGGCAACCATCTCCTCGCCTTCCTCTGCATTGCTAAAGGCGGTCATCTTGTAGCCCTTGAACGGCCAATTCTCGTTATCCAAGGCCAATAGCGCGGCCGGGGCGTGGCAAACGAGGCCGAGCGCGCGGCCGGAATCCATACGCGCCTGAATAAGCTTTGCAGAATCCTGATCGTAGGCAAGATCCTCCATCGGGCCGTGGCCTCCCGGGTAGAAGATGAGGTCATAATCTGCTTCATCGACCTCAGCCAAGTTCATCGGGTTCTCTAGTGCCACGCCCAACTCTGCCAAGTAATTTTCCTGCGCCATGCGCACGTTATCGGGCAGAACCTCAAGGCTGTACTCATCTGCCACGGGAGCCTTCGCGCCCGGAGTAGCAAAGTGGATATCCCAGCCTGCGCCCTGGAAGACGCGGTGCGGGGCAATAAGCTCCTCGGCCCAATAGCCGGTAGGGCGCTTAGTGCCATCGGCCAGTGTCCATTCCTCAGCAGCGGTAACAACAAAAAGTACAGAAGGCATATAATTCTCCTTTAGTCAGTAGTTTCTTCAGCGGTGTCTGCCAAAGACTCTTCAGTGTCTGGGCCTGCCAGCTCGGGGTCTGATAGTTCCTCGTATGCTGGCAGGATAACCGTTTCTAGCAGATGCTGCCGTGATTCCTGGTCAGCAAAGGAATTTTCTACCGCCTTGACGGTGAGATCGAAAAACTCCTCCAGCCCATAGCCAAAGGTCTCGCTCAGGGCGAGGAATTGCTTGCTCAACGTGATCTCACCCGAAGAAATGGCACAGGTAAAGCCCAGCTGCTGCAGCAGCGGCAGCGGATGGTCATTGAGGTCCTCGGACTCCTCCAGCGGAGTAAAGACAAGTGGGATGTGGCGATCGCGGATGTATCCAGAAGCCTTGCCCGGCAGGATGCCATCGATATTTGCAGTGAAATCATCGATCATATTGATTGGGTGGATGAGGCGATTCACCCCAGCCTGGGCGGCACGTTCTACTTCTGTGAAGTCCTCTCCCACCAGGATCTGGGTGGGCAGGAAATTCGCGCGGAAATCTGCGGCCGCGCTCGCTTGGTCCTGCGGCAGGCTATAGCCCACCACTGAGGCGTCATCGGAAACAGCGGTCTCGGGAGCAGTACCAGCGAGGACGATGCGGGCGTCAAGGGAAGGAATGCGGGCGGCTGCGGCGGCGTCAGCAAGCGTGGCGGCGTCCACGCCAAACTCCGCCGGATCTAAGTGCAGTTCCGCGTAGACCACGCCGTCGGCAGCCAGAGCTTCGTAACGCTCGCGGAGAGCGGCGGTGAGCTCTTCCGGCGTGGCGGCCGAGGAGGTGATGGTTTCAAAAAGGGAGACCTTAGGAAGCTTGGCCACCACGTCGGCGGCGGAATCCTTATTTTCTGGGCTAATCAAAGGCGCGTCATGCATGCGTCCCATCGTAGGCACGGGCCTAAGATGTGTCATGTCATGAAAAGAATTCTCGCTTGTTCTCTCGCCGCCGTGCTGGCGAGCGGCCCGCCGCTAGCACTGGCGGAAACGCCGACCGCTCCAACCACCACGCGTACCGCCGCGCCGGATACCGATAAATGCCCGCACGCCGAGCGCCCGGAAAAGGCCACCACCACCTCGGAACGCCTCGCTCCTGGGCAAGCCTCCCCCACCCCGCTGCCACCGGTGGACAGCGATGAGCCCTGCGGCACCACCCTGCCTGAAGGATTCAAGGTGGATAAGGATGTGGTGGCCGCAGCATGGATGGTCTCCGATATCGATTCCGGCGAGATCGTCGCGATGAAGGACCCTAACGGCCGGTACCGGCCGGCCTCCATCATTAAGGCGCTGCTAGCGCTCGTGGTCATCGACGAGTTGGACCTGCACAAGAAGGTGGATGTAAGCGAAGAATCGGCGCAAATCGATGGTTCCGCAGTGGGCATCGGCCCCGGCGGCGATTACACGGTGGAACAGCTTTTGCAGGGCTTACTCATGGCCTCGGGCAATGATGCCGCGCACGCGCTGGCACAGGAATTGGGTGGCGACGAGGTCACTTTGCGCAAGGTCAATGACAAGGCGGCCGAGATCGGCACGAATTCCACTTACGCGGCCAGCTACTCCGGGCTCGATGCCCCAGGCATGTCTACCTCAGCCGAGGATATTTCCCGCATTTACCGCGCGGCCTTCCATAACCCGACCTTTGCACGAATTGTCGATACGGAGTCCGTAGATTTTCCGGGCTGGGGAGATTATGAAGGCTACCAACTAGGAAACGATAACGGGCTTTTCCTCAACGATCCGGACGGTATTGGTGGCAAGACGGGTTTTACCGATGATGCGCACCATACCTTCGTCGGCGCGCTTGACCGCCATGGTCGGCGCTTGCAGGCGGTCTTACTCGATACCACCGTGGAGCACGGCCCGCGCGCGTGGGAGCAGGCTCAAAAGCTTTTGCACGAGGCTTATAAGGTTTCCCCTGGTGATGGCGTAGGCCAGCTGCTTGCCGAAGCCCATTCCGACGCCGACTCCCCCGCGTCCCCTGCAGCAACGCCGGAACCCGATTCCCGGGCGCAATCTGCGAGCTCCTCTTTAGCTGGGGTGCAGGGGTGGCTCGGCTGGGTCATCGCTGGCGCTGTAGCTTTGCTGGCTATTTGCGTGGGTGCTTTTTCACTACTTCGGCGTTAGCCCACTCATCGTGGGAGCCGCGGCGGTTATTCTTCTCCGAAATGGTGAAGGTGTGCACGCCGGCGCCCACCCAGCTGGCGAAGGTACCGGGGCCCGGCACAATATTGGCTAAGCGCCACCACTGACGCTTTGCGGACTGGGTGAGGCTAAGCCGCTCTTTGGTATCGACATCGCGCACTGTGTAGCCCATCAGCAGCTTGGCCGGGCTGGCGCCGAGCCAACACTCGGTGCCCAAAACATAGAGCAGCAAAATGATGGCACCACCGATAAACGTCGAGAGTTCATCCGCGCCACCAGAAAGCAGCGCACCGCCGAAGCTACCGCTGATGAGTGAGAAAAAGAATAGGTCCAAAATGGCCATTCCGATGCGCGCATCTTGACCGGCGCGCTGACTGATTTCAGGCGTTGGGTGCTGTATTTGCGGTGCGGGTACGGACGCGGTCGCCGCCGGAGGGAAAGGATTGTGCTGCGGGGCAAAGGGATTGCGTGAATACGGTGACCCATAAGGGCTAGCAGTCTGCGCAAATCGTGGTTCTTGGTGCGCGTGATGTCCCGGCCCTGCCGCCTGACCCGGCTGGAAGAACTGAGCTTGCTGCGGCTGCTGAGGCCGCGGGCTCCACTGGCCTACCGCGCCCAGCTGTCCCAGGTCGCCCCACGTGGGGCGAAGCCCTGCCCCACACGCCTTGTCGTATTCCGCCCTCTTCGCGGCAGAACCCACAACGCTGGCGGCGATGCGCAGCTGCGCGCGCCGCGGGTCCTCGATGTCCTGACCTTGCTGCTCTAGCAATAAATCCTTGGACTCCAGCAAGACTAAGAGTTCCCGCTCGCCATCGCGGCGGTCTAGTCCCCATTCTTCATAAAGATTCGGTGCGATGTCATTGGCGTTCATAATTACTCATCTTAAAGCCAAAGGACCGCTGCGTCCTCACCCCTAAGGAGGAGATTTACTTCCGACGCAATAGGCTCCATGCACCCACGGCCGCGGCGCCTAATGCGGCACCAATGCCAAAGGTCGCACCTGCAGGCGCGCCTTCCTTGACCTCGTTGCGAACGCGAATAACGGCTGGCTCCGGGACGGGCGGGTGAGCAAACTTCAGGGACTCGGCGGTGGTGGCGGTCCACGCGGAGATATACAGCACCACGCGCCAAATCAGGTACATGACCACCATGAGCACGATGACCGGGCCGAAGACCGCACCGGCCGGGCTGCCGGTAGCAGAGGACATGATGACCGTAGACAGCTGCTTGAGCAGCTCGAAAGCAACGGCGCCGATGGCGGCACCGATGAGACCGGACTTCTTCGGCACCTTGGTGCGCGGCAGGATCATAATCATCCACCACATGACGATGAAGTTGGCCAATAGGCCCACTGCCAAGCCGACAAAGAAAATCACAAAGTCCATACCCGGGAAGGACTCGATGCCGACCCGCTCGAAAATCTTCTGGGTAAGTCCGGAAGAACCGGCAGCGGTGACGCCAAAGGCGATGAGGAACGCCAGGATGAGGCCAATGAGGCCTACCAAGTCAGAGAGTTTCTTCTTCAGGAAGGAACCGCCTTCGTTGGCATCGATGCCCCACATGGCCGAGATACCGATACGCAGGTTATTCATCCAGCCCAGGCCGGACCACAGGGTGGTCAAACCACCGATGCCGAACATGGCGCCGCGTTGGTCAATGGCGGTATCCAAGATCTCATTGACCGTATCTCCCATATCGCCATCGATAGAACTGGTGATCTGGGACTGCAAATCATTGAGCAAGTCCTCGCGGTTAGCCAAGACGGCGGCGATGGTGGCCACGATCAGCATGGCAAGCGGGAAGATGGAGAGTACCGAATAATAGGTGATGCCGGCGGCAAACTGGTTGCCGCCTTCGGCACCGTAGCGCTCGTTCATGCGCATGAGGTGGTCAACGAATCCGGACTTGGAGCGAATCTTATCTACCGCACCAGGATCGTCGGCATTGGCGCGTTCGATGCCGTAGTGGTCCGTCTTCTTCGAGGAGGATTGCGTGGTGGCTGGCACGTGCTTCCCTTCTTGCTCGCACAGTTTTTATCCCACCTAGAGTAACTGGCAAATGCCCACTTGTCCCTTTGTGGGGTGGTGCACGGGGGAAGCAGCCGCCGACTACTTGCGCAGGCGAGGAAGAAAGCCGACCTTTTCATATACGGCATCGACAAGCGGCTGGGCAATCTCTTGCGCTGTCTCTGCGCCCTTGGCCAGGATGCGCTCGAGCTCGCCGCGGTCCGCCATCAACTCGTCATAGCGTGCCTTGAGCGGAGTGGTAAATTCCTGCAGCGCATCTGCGGTATCGACCTTGAGGTGGCCATAGCCTTGGCCGGCGTACTTCTCCACTAGGGAATCGATAGATTCACCGGTCAGCGTGGACTGGATGACCAATAGGTTGGACACGCCCGGCTGATTTTCGCGGTCAAAAGCTACCGAACCCAAGTCATCCGTCACGGCGGATTTAATGCGCTTGGCTGAGGTCTTCGGTGCGTCCAAGAGATTGACCAAACCCTTGGGGTTAGCGCCGGACTTAGACATCTTGGAGGTCGGCTCTTGCAGGTCATAAATCTTGGCCGCACCCTCCGGGATGAACGGCTCCGGTACCTTGAAGGTCTCGCCGTACTTATTGTTGAAGCGCTCGGCCAGGTTGCGGGTCAGCTCCAGATGCTGGCGCTGGTCCTCGCCCACCGGTACATAATCCGGCGAGTAGAGCAAGATATCGGAGGCCATGAGGATCGGGTAGGTAAATAGGCCCACCGAGGTGCGATCCGTGCCCTGCTTGGCGGACTTATCCTTAAATTGGGTCATACGGGAGGCCTCGCCAAAGCCGGTCAGGCACTGCAAAACCCAGGTCAGCTCCGCGTGGGCGGGCACGTGCGACTGCACGAAAAGCGTGGACTTTTCCGGATCAATGCCCAAGGCGATGAGCTGTGCGGCACCTGCGATGGTGCGGTTGCGCAGCTCCTCCGGGTTTTGCTCCACGGTGATCGCGTGCAGGTCAGGAATGAAGTAGAAGGCATCATAGCCGTCTTGCAGGTCAATCCACTGCTTGAGCGCTCCCAGGTAATTACCCAGGTGATAGGAATCAGCGGTGGGTTGGATACCGGACAGGACGCGGGAAACGGTGGAATTGTCTGCAGTCATGGTGCCTTATCCTACCCCCTAGGCTCGGTGCGCGGCTGATCTCCTTGCCTTAGGCGCCGCACTTTCGGATCGAAAAATCCCCTACCCGTAGGGCAGGGGAAGCGGCGCAAGAACTTAAATCTTGCGGGAGGTGGGGCTAACAACATCCATAAAGATGGCAAAGCCCGCAACCATCAGCGCGCCGCCCACGCCCATGAGCACGATGGGGCCGAGGAAAGCGAAGGACGGACCAACAACGGTCCACCACCAGATGCTCAGGCCGAGGATTACAGCGCCGAGGACGAAAGAAATAATTGCGCGAGCCATGAACTTTCTCCGTTGCAGATTACTGATTTTTTTGACCTACCCATAGTAGCACTACTGCTTGTGCTTGGGCGCCTTGCGCTTGCCGACGTCCCCCTTATTAAAGCTCCACTGCTGCTCCACGTTTACTCCCCTTGCCCCTGGCGAGTGCCGGCCACTCGGCCGCGTAATCGATTGTTGCTTCGGCCGGCGCGCAATGCGGTTGCTCGAAATATCGTCGTAGTCCGCCCCCTCTGCCGCAGTAGAAAAAGCTCGTGTCTTGTTCTTAAACGGGCGACCCAGTGGCCGGCTTAGTGGTCGGGTTAGCGGGCGCGTGATGGGGCTGGCATAGCGCGTGGCCGCGCCTGCCTTGCGCTTGGCTTTGCGGGCGCCATCGCGCACGATGCGCGCGGACAAACGCAGGCGCGGGTCCATCTGCTGTTCGGCATCACGATATTCGAAGACGGGCAGGCCTTTCTTGAAGTAGATCGCGGCCAAGCGGGCGATGAAACACACTGAGGCGGTGATAATCGCGGTCGGTTCCTCATCCAAGCCGCCGTGGTAGAGCGCCATAAATAGTGCCGCGGCCAACAGCGAGATGGCGGCATAATACTCGCCGGAAAAGACCAGCGGAATGCGATCTGAAAGCAGGTCACGCAGCACGCCACCAAAGACGCCGGAAATCACCGCAGACACCGAGGCAATAATGAACCCATGTCCCAGGTGGACCGCGATTTGGGTGCCCAGCACCGAAAAGACCGCAAGCCCTAGGGCATCCAAGATGAGGAAGAGGTGGCGGAAATAGTGCATGAGGAAGGACATGCCCACCGTCACCACGGCCGCCACGATGACGATCACCAAATAGATGGGGTGCTCAACCCAGGTAAAGGGCGGATCATCGAGGATCATATCGCGCACCGTGCCGCCGCCCAGCGCCGTCATGGAGGCGATCATGGTGACACCAAAAAGGTCAAGCTTTTGGCGTCCAGCGGATAATGCGGCAGTCATGGACTCGGCCGTAATGCCGACTACGTAAAGGACGCTAAATAGTGGCGTCATCAGCTGTACTCCACCAATAGTGGGGAATGATCGGACCAGCGCTGCTCCACGGTGGGAGCCTTATCCACCCAGGTACGCTGCGCGCGCTCCAGCATCGGGCGGGTAGCCGCCTGGTAATCGATGCGCCACCCGGCGTTGTTATTAAAGGCCTGGCCGCGGTAGGTCCACCAGGTATACGGACCGTCTTCATCCGGATGGAGGCGACGGGCTACATCAAACCACTGCGGATCTGCGGCCGGGGACCACGGCTCGCCGCCGGCGTACTCCACCACGCCCTGCCACTGCCCCAGGTTCTTCTTTTCCTGCGGCTTGTCATCCGGGAACGCACCAAAGACGTGGTCCATGAAGGCGCGCTCCTCCGGCAGGTGGCCGGCCTTCTTTTCGTTGGCCTTATTATTTTTCAGGTCCTGGGCGCGGTGGCAGATATTCCAATCGCCGCCGATCACCATGTCGGCCGGGCTGCCATCGGAGTTCGTCCGCGCGGCGTTCTCCGCTAGCACCTCTTGGAACTCGTCCAAGAAGCGGTACTTTTCATCCAACTTCGGCGAACCGGTATCGCCGGAAGGCAGGTACAGAGAGGCGACGCGAATATCGCGGGTGGTAGCCGCAATCCAGCGGCCGGCGTCGGTAAAGGAGCCGAAGCCCACTTCGACGTCGGCAAGCGGGGTGCGAGACAAGATACCCACGCCGGCGCGGCCCTTTGCGGCGGCGTCGGCAAGCGCTAAGTGCCATCCCGCCTCTAGTGCTGGGGCCAAGGCCTTTTCGGCCTGCTCCGGGGTTGCGCGCACCTCCTGCATGAGCACGATTTCGGCCGGAGTCTCCTCTAGCCAGGCATTCATTCCAGGGTTATTTTCATTGCGCTGCTTGCACGCAGCGCGGATTCCATTGACGTTTACGCTCGCGATGGTAAGGGTCATGCCAACAGCATATCGGTCCGCCTAGGCGCGGCGAGCAAGGCGCTTTTTATCCCACATCGTCGCAGCCCACACCAGGCAACCTGCAGCCGCCAGTCCAGCACCCGCCAGCGCCGGAGCGGAGTAGCCCAGTCCAGCCCCCACGACGGCACCACCAATTGTCGCACCGGCCGCGTTTGCGATGTTCAGCGCGGACTGGTTGAGAGCGGCGGCCAAAGTCTGGGCGTCGCCAGCCACATGCACCAAACGCAGCTGCAGCGAAGGAACCAAGGTGGAGCCCATAAACGCTACGCAGCCAAAGCACAAGGTAGCGGGGATGGCATGGCCGGAGAGGAAGTAGAAGGCCGTAAGGATAACGATGAGGCAGGCCAAGGCAAAGATGATGCCAAACTCCAAGTTGCGGTCCGCCAACCAGCCGCCGAAGGCATTGCCGATGGTCATGCCGATTCCATAGGCCATGAGCACCACCCAGATGAGGTTCTGGTCCATGCCAGCGACCTCGGTCATGGTCCAAGAAATATAGGTATAGACGGAGAACATGCCGCCAAAGCCGACCACGCCCATGATGACGGTAAACCACACCTGGCTGTTTTTGAACGCCCCAAATTCGGTGCGGATATCGGTCTGCTTCATCTCCGTCATGTGCGGCATCAGGAAGAACAACGCAATGGCGGTAATGACGCCCAAGGCTACGACCACTAGGTAAGCCGCCTGCCAGCCCAGCGCGGAGCCGAGGGCTTGGGCAGCAGGCACACCAATGACCGTGGCGATGGCCAGGCCCATGCCCACATAAGCCATGGCCTTGCCGCGGCCGCCTGGGGGCGCCATGGATGCGGCGGAAAGGTTAGCCACGGAGAAATAAGCGCCGTGCGGCATGCCCGCAATAAAGCGCGCCACCATGAGGATGGCGTAATTCGGCGCCAAGACCGATAGTAGATTACCCACCACGAGGAACCCGATGAGCAGCAAGATCAGGCGGCGGCGCGGCAGCTTGCCGGTAAAGGCCGCAATCAGCGGGGCGCCGACCACCACGCCCAACGCATAGATGGTGATGAGAGTGGAGGCGTTTTCTTCCGAAATGCCAAAATCATCTGCAATAAGCGGCAGCAGGCCCATGGACACAAACTCCGTCGTGCCGATGGCAAACGCGCCCAAGGCCATGGCCACCATGACGATGGCACGGCGGCGGGCGGTAATCTCCGTTTGCAACGGCAGCGGACGGCGGCGAATGCGGTGTTCGTGTGCGCTGCGCGGGCTGAGCTCGTCGATGATTTTCATGAAGAGTGAGGGTACACCCCACGTTTAGCTGTAGCATGCCCGCAGCGGGCGGGCGTGAATATCTCCACCCCACCTGCGCATGGGTGATAATTACCACGCAACCCTTTTCAAGGGGCGGCAAATGGGGGATCACTATCAGCAAACTGGCCCACATGCCGCCCACAAAATCGGTAATCTGGGCACTTGAACAATTTTCCAACGTTATATAGGAGAATCATGGCAAAGATTACGTGGACCCGTACCGATGAGGCGCCGCTGCTGGCGACCTACTCCCTCAAGCCCATCGTGGAGGCCTTCGCTTCCACCGCGGGCATCGACGTGGAAACCCGCGATATTTCTCTGGCCGCCCGCATCGCCGCGCAGTTCCCAGAGCGCCTGACCGAGGAGCAGAAGGTCGAAGACGCCCTGGCAGAGCTGGGCAAGATGGCCAAGACCCCGGAAGCAAATATCATCAAGCTGCCGAATATTTCCGCTTCCCTGGTGCAGCTGAAGAAGGCCATCGCCGAGCTGCAGGCTGCCGGCTACGACCTGCCTGATTACCCAGACAATCCTTCCACCGAGGAAGAAAAGGACATCGCCGCCCGCTACGATTCCGTCAAGGGCTCCGCTGTTAACCCAGTGCTGCGTGAGGGCAACTCCGACCGCCGCGCACCGGAGGCCGTGAAGAACTTTGTCAAGAAGCACCCGCACCGCATGGGCGAGTGGTCCAAGGACTCCAAGACCAACGTTGCCACCATGGCGGACAACGACTTCCGCCACAATGAAAAGTCCGTCATCCTGGACAACGAGGACACCCTGTCCATCGTCCTGAAGACCGCCGATGGCGAGCAGACCCTGCTGCCGGAGCTGCCGGTTCTCAAGGGTGAGGTCATCGACGGCACCTTCATGTCCGCCAAGGCCCTGGATGAGTTCCTCATCGCACAGGTCAAGCGCGCCAAGGAAGAAGGCGTGCTCTTCTCCACCCACCTGAAGGCCACCATGATGAAGGTCTCTGACCCCATCCTCTTCGGCCACGTCGTCCGCGCCTTCTTCTCCGATGTATATGACAAGTACGGCGAGGAGCTGCTGGCTGCCGGCCTCAATGGCGAGAACGGCCTGGGCGCTATTTACGAGGGCCTGAAGAACCTGGATAAGGGCGAGGAAATCAAGGCTGCTTTCGATGCTGCGCTTTCCGACGGCCCCGACCTCGCCATGGTCAACTCCCACAAGGGCATCACCAACCTGCACGTGCCTTCCGACGTCATTATTGACGCCTCCATGCCCGCCATGATCCGCACCTCCGGCCACATGTGGAATAAGAACGACGAGGAGCAGGACACCCTCGCCGTCATCCCGGATTCCTCCTACGCCGGCGTCTACCAGGCCGTTATCGAGGACTGCAAGGAAAACGGCGCCTTCGACCCGACCACCATGGGTACCGTGCCGAACGTGGGCCTCATGGCGCAGAAGGCCGAGGAGTACGGCTCCCACAACAAGACCTTCAAGATTCCGGCCGCGGGCACCGTTGAGGTCCGCAATTCCCAGGGCGAGGTCCTCATCTCCCACGACGTAGAGGAAGGCGATATCTGGCGCGCCTGCCAGACCAAGGACGCTCCAATCCAGGACTGGGTCAAGCTCGCCGTCAACCGCGCTCGCCTGTCCGGCATGAAGACCATCTTCTGGCTCGACCCGGAGCGCGGCCACGACCGCAATATCAAGTCCCTGGTGGAAAAGTACCTTAAGGACCACGACACCGAGGGCCTGGATATCTCCATCGAGGATCCCGTAACCGCTACCAAGACCTCCATCGAGCGCATCCGCCGCGGCGAAGACACCATCTCCGTTACCGGCAACGTGCTGCGTGACTACAACACGGACCTCTTCCCCATCCTCGAGCTGGGTACCTCCGCCAAGATGCTGTCTGTGGTTCCACTCATGGCAGGCGGCGGCCTCTTCGAGACCGGTGCCGGCGGCTCCGCCCCGAAGCACGTCCAGCAGGTAGAGGAAGAAAACCACCTGCGCTGGGATTCCCTCGGCGAGTTCCTGGCCCTGGCAGAGTCCTTCCGCCACGAAAAGCAGACCAACGGCAACGAGAAGGCCGGCGTCCTAGCCGCCACCCTAGACAAGGCCACCGAGCGCCTGCTCAATGAGGGCAAATCCCCGTCCCGCAAGGCTGGCGAAATCGACAACCGCGGTTCCCACTTCTTCCTGGCCACCTACTGGGCCGAAGAGCTGGCTAACCAGAGCGATGATGCCGACCTCGCCGCTGCGTTCAAGGACGTCGCTTCCCAGCTGTCCTCCCAGGCAGACAAGATTGCCCAGGCGCTTGTCGACGCCCAAGGCAACCCCGCCGACCTCGGCGGCTACTACTGGCCGAATGACGATAAGACCTCTGCCGTCATGCGCCCAGTTGCTCAGTTCAACGAGATCATCGACGGCCTGAAGAAGTAAATCTTCCCAGGCGAAAGCCGCCCCGCAGCGAAGCAATGAACGCTGCGGGGCGGCTTTGGTGTATCTGCGTACTTAGAAGCTTTCGAGCCAAGCGGCGTGCACGCGGGCGTCGCCGTTTTCTTCTGGGTGGAAGCTCAGCGCCGTCACGCGGCCCTGGCGCACGCCGACCACCGCGTCGCCGTTCTCGCCCGGCACCGTCGCGATGATCTCAACGCCGTCGCCCACGCGGGTAACCAGTGGCGCGCGAATGAAGCTTGCCTCAATGTCGAGCGTTTCCTCCCCCATCGCGACGGGCACGGTACGTTCCTCGGAAAAGCGCTGGTTACCGAAGGCATTGCGGCGTACAGTCACGTCCAGCAGCCCCAGGGTTTGCTGCCCCGGCGCGGGATTCTCCAGCTCGCGGGCGCAGTAGATGAGCCCCGCGCAGGTCGCGAGCACCGGCAATCCTGCAGCTGCGGCGTCGCGAAGTGGCTCGGCCAGCCCGAAGCTGCGCGCCAGCTTATCGATGACGCTCGACTCGCCGCCCGGAATCACCAGCCCGTCGAGCCCGTCCACGTCGCGCAGCACCCGCACCCGGCGCGTAGCCACACCGAGCCCGTCCAGAATGCGCAGGTGCTCCTCGACGCCGCCCTGCAGCGCCAGCACCCCGACGGTAGCTACCATCCGCGCTCAGCCAGGCGGTGCGGCGCAGGCACATCGTTGACATTGATGCCCACCATGGCCTCGCCCAAGCCACGAGAAAGCTTAGCTAGTTCGGCCGGCTGGTCGTAGAGGGTCGCCGCCTTGACGATGGCCTCCGCACGCGCCGCCGGGTTTCCAGACTTAAAGATGCCGGAGCCAACGAAGACGCCTTCGGCGCCCATCTGGCGGACAAGGGCGGCGTCGGCAGGCGTGGCCACGCCACCGGCAACAAAGAGCACGACTGGGAGGTTGCCGGTCTCCGCAACCTCGGCGACCAGGTCATACGGGGCCCGCAGCTCCTTGGCCGCGACATAAAGCTCGTCTCGATCCAGGTGGCGCAGGCGGGCAATCTCGGCCTTAATGGTGCGCAAGTGCTTCACTGCCTCGGAGACATCGCCCGTGCCGGCCTCGCCCTTGGAACGAATCATGGCCGCGCCCTCGGTGATGCGGCGCAGCGCCTCACCCAGGTTGGTGGCGCCGCACACGAACGGCACGTCGAAGTCCCACTTATTGATGTGGTTGACGTAATCGGCCGGGCTGAGCACCTCGGACTCATCGATGAAGTCCACGCCGAGCTCGTCCAGGATTTGCGCCTCCACAAAGTGGCCGATACGGGCTTTGGCCATGACCGGGATATCCACGGCCTCGACGATGCCCTCGATAAGCTCCGGGTCCGACATGCGGGCCACGCCGCCCTGCGCGCGGATATCGGCCGGCACGCGCTCCAGCGCCATCACGGCCGATGCGCCCGCGTCCTCTGCAATGCGCGCCTGTTCCGGCGTGACGACGTCCATAATGACGCCGCCCTTCAACATATCGGCTAGTCCTCGCTTCACGCGCGTGGTAGCGCGTCCTTGTTCATTTACCTGTTCAGTCATAGGTCACATAGTGGCCCACACAATTGGTACAAGACAAGAGCCATTTTTAGCGTGTTGGATTAGACCACTTATGATGGGCCCGTGCCTCTTCGCCTCGATCCCTCTGATACACGGCCGCTACCCGTGCAAATCGCCGCGGCCCTCCGCACCCAGGTTGCCGCCGGCGTCCTCCTGCCCGGCGAGCGCGTTCCCTCGACCCGCAACTTGGCTTCGCAGCTCAGCGTTTCCCGAGGCAGCGTGATCACCGCCTACGAGCAACTCACGGCCGAGGGCTACCTCACCGCCGAGGTTGGCTCCGGCACCGTCATCAACCCGCTGCTCCCCCACGCGCGGGCCCCACGGCCGGAGCCGGCCCCCGCACCGGCCGCCGAGCCCGAACTGGTGTCACTGACCCCCGGCCTGCCCGACACCGCCGGAATCCTCACCCCTGAATGGAGGGCCGCGTGGCGCGCCGCGGCTGTCGACCCCTCCGGCAATCTGCCCCGCGAGGTCGCCGCCCACCTGCGCCACATGCGCGGGCTTAACGTCGACCCAACCTGCATCCTCATCACGGCCGGCGCCCGCGACGGCCTCTCCGTACTCCTACGCGCCCTCGGCCGCCAGTTGCGCGTAGGCGTGGAATCCCCCGGCTACCCCAGCCTGCGCCGCGTGCCTCATGCCCTCGGCCATACGTTGGTGGAAATCCCCACCGACCCCCACGGCGTCACCGTTCCCACGGCCGATCTCGACGCCCTCATCGTCACCCCCAGCCACCAATACCCCTACGGCGGCTCGCTTCCTGCAGCCCGGCGCGCCGAACTCGTCGAATGGACCCGCGCACACGACGCTCTCCTCATCGAGGATGACTTTGATTCCGAACTGCGCTACGTCGGTCAGCCACTGCCGGCCCTGGCCGCGCTCGCCCCGGAACATACCGTGCTGCTGGGCACCTTCTCTTCAGTCATCTCCCCCTCCATTGCCTGTGGCTACCTCGTCGTCCCACCGCTCCTGCGCCCGCCCGTTGACCGCGTGCGCGAGGTCTTCGGCCAACCCGTCGGCGCCATCCCCCAGGCGGCGCTCGCCCACTACCTTGCCAGCGGCGCTTTACGACGCCACACCGGCCGCATGCGCCGCACCTATAAACGCCGCCGCAACCTAGTGGCCGAAACGCTGGGCGCCATCGATGGCGTCCAGCTCCTGCCCATCCACGGTGGTCTCCACGCGGTTCTGCTGTGCGATCCAGCCGTGGTCCCCCGCGCCGCCGCCCGCGGCATCAAGCTCACCCCGCTGCGCGATTATTGGGGAGGCGCCGACGCCGAAGACGGCGTCGTCCTCGGCTTCGGCCACCTTAGCGACAGCGAGCTGCACACGAGCCTCTCCGCAGTCGCGGCCGCCCTACGCGAGTGATACCGTAATCCCAAGGATCATAAAAGATAAGGTAATGCATGTCCCTCGGCCCGCTTGAATTCCTACTCATACTCATTCCGTTTCTTATCCTCGCCGGAATCATCGCCATCGTGGTCAAGCTCGTACGCAATAGCAACGAAACTCGCACTAACACCCGCCGCATTGCTGATCAGCTCGAGAAACAAGACCGCCACCGCTAAGCAAGGCACCCCACCAGACCAAGCACACACCGACCGCTTGGTCTATTTTTATTCTCGGTCCTGCCAGCACGTTTTTCCAAATCTGTTCGCCAGATATACCGCTTGGTCTAGTCTTGCCAAGCATGACGACGAAATACGATAACTCCAATTCCAACTGGTCCTTCGCTACCCGCTCCGTACACGCGGGCCAAAACCTCGACGGGCACCACAACGCCCGCAACGTGCCGATTTACCAGACCACTTCCTACGTTTTTAACGACGCCGAGCACGCGGCCAACCGCTTCAACCTTTCCGATGCCGGCCCCATCTACACCCGCCTGACCAACCCCACCCAGGACGCGCTGGAAGAACGCCTCGCCTCCCTCGAGGGCGGCGTCGCGGCCGTTGCCTTCGCCTCCGGCCAGGCCGCCGAAACCGCGGCCATTTTGAACCTCGCCTCGGCCGGCGACCACATCGTGACCTCCCCGCGCCTCTACGGCGGCACCTCAACACTCTTCACCGTCACGCTCAAGCGCCTAGGCATCGACGTCACCCTCGTCGAGAACCCGGATGACCCGCAGTCCTGGCAGGACGCCGTCCAGCCGAATACGAAGGCCTTCTACGGCGAGACCTTCGGCAATCCCGTGGCCGATGTCCTCGATATCCCGGCCATCGCCGAGGTCGCCCACAATAACCAAGTCCCGCTCATCGTGGATAACACCATCGCCACCGCTGCCCTCGCCCGTCCGCTGGACCTCGGCGCGGACATCGTCGTTGTGTCCACCACCAAGTTCTACACCGGCAATGGCTCGGCCATCGGCGGCGCGATTATCGACGGCGGCTCCTTCGACTGGACCGTCACCCGCAACGGCGAGCCCGTCTTTCCCTACTTCGTCACTCCAGATGAGGCCTACCACGGCCTGAAGTACGCTGATCTCGGCGCCCCAGCCTTCGCGCTCAAGGCCCGCGCCGGCCTGCTACGCGATACCGGCGCCGCCATCTCCCCCTTCAACGCCTGGCTGACGCTGAATGGAATTGAGACGGTGGGGCTGCGCGTCGAAAAGCACAATGCCAACGCCCAGGCCGTTGCCGAGTACTTGGAAGGCCACGCCAAGGTCACCAAGGTCAACTACGCCGGCCTGGATTCTTCGCCATACAAGGCCACCAAGGAAAAGCTCGGCTACGCCTACACCGGCTCCGTCCTCTCCTTCGACATCGACGGCGGCCGCGAGGAAGCCTGGGCGTTTATCGACGCCCTCAAGCTCCACTCCAACCTCGCTAATATCGGTGACACCCGCTCCCTGGCCGTACACCCAGCAACCACCACGCACTCCCAGTCCGACGAGCCTGCGCTTGCTGCTGCCGGCATCACCCAGTCCACCATCCGTCTGTCCGTGGGCATCGAGCACATCGATGACATCATCGCGGACCTCGAGCTGGGCTTTAACGCGCTGGCATGAAGCTAGTTAGCATCGGCGACTTCCACACCGAAGCCGGCGCCACGCTTGCCGACGCCCACATTGCCTACCACCGCTTCGGCCACCTCCTCGGCGATCCCCACGGCCGCAATAACGTCATTGTGGTTGAACACGCCCTGACCGGTGATTCGAATGTGGCCGAGTGGTGGGCCGATCTAGTCGGCCCTGGCAAGGCGCTAGATACGACGAAGTGGTGCGTTATCGCCACCAACGCACTGGGCGGATGCGGCGGCTCCACCGGCCCCGCCTCCCCGCAACCAGACGACGGCCGCGCCTGGGGCTCGCGCTTCCCCGCGCTTTCGGTGCGCGACCTCGTCTCGGCCGAGCGCGCCGCGCTCCGCGAGCTCGGCATCACCCACGTCCACGCCATCATTGGCGGTTCGATGGGCGGCGCGCGCACGCTGGAGTGGACGCTGATGCACCCCGAGGCCGTTGATGCGGCCTGCGTCATTGCCGTATCGGCCCGCGCTTCCGCCTGGCAGATTGGTATCCAATCGGCACAGATCGCGGCCATCGAGCAAGATTCTTTCTGGCATGGCGGCGACTACTACGCCTCCGCGCAGCGCCCACGCGAGGGGCTGGCGGCCGCGCGTCGCATTGCACACCTGACGTATCGCGGCGAGCAGGAAATCGACGAGCGCTTCGGCGTCCAGGCCCAGACCGGCGAGAACCCGCTCGGGCCTTACCGCCGCCGCGATAATCGCTTTGCCGTCAACTCCTACCTAGATTACCAGGGCACCAAGCTGGCCGATCGCTTCGATGCCGGTTCCTATGTCACCCTTACCGAGGCGCTGAACCGCCACGATATCGGCCGCGGCCGCGGCGGCCTCAACCGCGCGCTGGGCTCGTCCGAGGTGCCAACGATGGTCGTCGGCGTGGACACGGATATCTTGTACCCGTATCACCAGCAGGAACACATCTCGCGCAATCTGGGAAATCTGTTGGCGATGGCGAAGGTTGTCTCCCCAGTGGGCCACGACGCTTTTCTTACCGAATCACGCCAGATGGATCGCATCTTGCGAAACTTTCTCACCCTTTCCCAACCGGACCCGCGCATCGATTCTGCGGCCGGCGATCCGACTGAGTACACGATTTAAGAACCCGCCAATTAAAAGCCCGCCAAGTCTGGGATCGCCAAAGCCGCGCAGCGCGCACTAGCGGTAAGCGGTGCGGCACGCTGCGCTGGGACTATGGATTGACGGAGCGAGCAGAGGCGGGACGCGGCTCAGCGATCTTCGGGCGGTGTAGCCCAGGGCGGGCGCCAGACGATGCCTTCGCCGGGGCGGCGCTCGAGCCGGCCGCGGCGCGGCGGCGCATTGGGGTCATCATCATTGACCCCGTTGTGATACTTGCAGGCCATGGTGAGGTTTTCGGGATTGGTGTCCCCACCGAGCAGCCACGGGGTGAGATGGTGGACTTGGCATTCATCCGCTGGCGTGTGGCAGTCGGGCCACGGGCACACTGGATTTTCCGCCATCGCCATCTGCCGTTGCTTCCACGTAGCCCGGCGCCGCGATTGGTAAAGGTTTACGGGGCCGGTGACGGGATGGATGAGGGTGATAAGGCCGACGTCGGCAAGCGCACGGCGGGCAAGGTCCGCACCGGAAATCTGCGCGCCATTGGTCAGCTGCAGCGTCACGTCCTCGCCGTGGGTGACCTTGACCATCTCATTGAGGGTGAGGACCACGTTGGTGGTGATTGTGGAAGCGGCGGCACCCTGGGAAAAGACGCGGCGAGCATCGTCGACAGTGGAGACATGGTTATTAATCTCTGCCACCAGTTCGGACTCAGCGGTAATGGTCAGCGTCCACAGGTCATCGCGGCGGCGGGTTAGGCGCACGCCCTCAGAGCGCTTGGTGGTGCGCTCCTCGCGCACAAGGCGGCGGGCGCGCTTTTCAATCTCGCTGGTAGCAACGCGCAGAGCGCAGAGTTCCTCGCGCAGCGCCCAGGCCGCACGCTGGGTTTTCATCTTCTGGGCGTAGTGCTCGATGATTTTTAGCGCATCGAGCGGCAGCGTCGTGCGGCGGGCGGCGCGCTGCTTGGCGCGAAAGGAGGTGCGACCGAAGTAAGTATCGGCAAGGCGGGCAAACTCAGCGGCCTCGCAGTCGCTAAAGCCCTTATCGACGAGCTCTTCTACCGACAGCCCAGCACACTCCTCGATGAGCACCATCGGGGAGTTCACGGCTGTCAGGTAGGTCGAAATCATGGCTCCGAGCCTAAGTGGGCCGCGCAACCCAGCGCGCGGTGGCGGGCAATAGCCTGTGGATAACCGCCGGAACTACACCTTGTAGGACCGAGATGGGTGATGGTTCTACAAAAGCCTGTGGATAACTAGCTGCCGAGCGAGTCCACGGAAAAGGCCAGAAAGGCCATCGTGGCGCCGAGCAGGCCGGTGAAACAAGCATCGAAGCGGCGCGAGCGCACGGCTAGCACGCCGACACGACTAGAATCACACGTCAGTCGGACCACGGTGAGCCACAGCAAAGCCAGTCCGAGGAGGAATGTGGCTCGCCGCCAGTACTCGAAGACGGCGTAGCCACCGGAGACAACCACGCCCGCCACGAAGAGGCCGATTGCTGCCCACTGCGCGGCGGGCGGCAGCGAGGAGGGCGCGAGGCCGGCGTCGTGCGGGTTATCTAGATTCACGCCAACTTTTCCGCGCGCTCGACGATATTGCGCACCAAGAAGGCACGAGTCAGCGGGCCGACACCGCCCGGGTTCGGCGAGACGAATCCGGCCTTGTCCCAACAATCTGGGTGGATGTCGCCGGTGAGCTTGCCGTCGACGCGGGAGACTCCGACGTCGAGAAGCGCGGCGCCTTCCTTAATCATGTCGGCGGTGAGCATGTGGGGCTGGCCGGCAGCGGCGATGACGATATCGGCCTCGCGGGTCTCGGCGGCCAGGTCTTTGGTGCCGGTATGGCACAGGGTGACGGTGGAGTTCTCGCTGCGGCGGGTAAGCATCAGGCCAATAGGGCGGCCCACGGTAACGCCGCGGCCGATGACCACGGTCTTGGCGCCGTTGAGCTCAACGCCGAAGCGTCGCAAAAGATGCAGGCAGCCATTCGGGGTGCACGGCAGGGGCGCCTCCTCGTTGAGCACAAGCTTGCCCAGATTGACCGGGTGCAGGCCATCGGCATCCTTGGCGGGGTCGATTCGCTCGAGGATGGCGTTTTCATCCAGGTGCTTGGGCAGCGGCAGCTGGACGATGTAGCCGGTGCAGGCGTCATCGGCGTTGAGCTCATCGATGACGGCCTCGAGCTCTTCCTGCGTGATGTCGGCCGGCAGGTCCTTGCGGATGGAGTTGATACCGAGCTTTTCGCAGTCGCGGTGCTTCATCTTCACATAGGACTGGGAGCCGGGGTCTTCGCCGACCAGGACGGTGGCGAGGCCGGGGGTAATCCCCTTGTCCTTCAGCGCGGCCACGCGTTGGGCAAGGTCAGCAAAAATCTCGTCGCGGTACAGTGTGCCATCTAGTTTGGTAGCGCTCATAGCCACCATCCTAGACTGAAGGCATGAGCCAGCTGCACATTGTCTTTGATAACCCGGTCATTCCTACTAATACGGGCAACGCCATCCGCACGGCCGCGGTGACGGGCGCGAGCCTGCACCTAATTGAGCCGCTGGGTTTCAATTTCGACGATAAGCACTTAAAGCGCGCCGGGCTGGATTATCACGATCTGGCCGATGTGCAGATTCACAAGGATTTTCAGGCCTGCATGGATGCGCTGCCGGGCGCGCGCGTATTCGCGTTTACCACGCATACGGATAAGTGGTTTACGGATATCGAATACCAGGAAGGCGATGTTCTGCTCTTCGGCACGGAGCCGACCGGCCTGCCGGAGGAGCATATTAACCATTCGCGCGTGACGGACCGCGTGCGCATTCCAATGGTGCCGGCTAGGCGCTCGATGAACCTGTCGAATTCGGCGTCGACGGCCGTATTCGAGGCGTGGCGCCAGCTGGGCTTTAACGGGGCGGTTTAAAATCCGGCAGTTGGCGGGAGCGTAGCTGGGTAAGGAGTGCGGTGGCGTCGGCAAGCGTGAGGTTGCGCGCGGCCATGCGCACGGGCCCCTGGACAAGGTCGAGGTCGACTGTGGCTAGGCCGAGTGCCTGGGAAATCGGCCCGCGGCGGTAGGTTAGCTCCTGGATATGAGAGGTGTGGATGGCCTTGACGCGGCGGTTGAGCCGGCCGTTGCGCACGATGATGTAGTCGCCGTTAAGCGCGACGGTTTGCTGGCGGTAGTCCAGCGGGGAGACCCACTTGGCGCGGGCCGGCGAGGCGTAGGTGGGTGCGGCGTCGGCCGGGAGGAATTGCCGGGCTTGGGCGAGGGTGCCCACCGGCAGGATGCGGGTGGAGCCAGAAGCCTTGCCGCTTGCCGACGCCCCATACCCCGCTACCGAAACCCGTACCTCGTACCAGCCCAACGGCCGCCAGAGGAAGGGCTGGGTAATTTGCACGGCGTGAATGCGGTCGAGGCGAATGCTTTGGCGGCGACGATCGGCCAGGCCATAGGTGATATTGAGTACCTCGCCGTCGGTGCGGGCGGTATAGCGCCAGGAAGAATCGAGCACGTTCCAGGCGTTGGGAAGCACGCCGACGAGAATGGGCAGCGCGGTCGAGAGCGGCAACCGCGTAACCACCACGAGGATGAGGAAGCCGGCGAGGAAAAGCGTGGACGTACGCAACGCGGCCGCAATCAGGGAGCGGGCGATGGGGATTTCAGGCACGAGAGCTGGTTCCTCGGCCAGTTCTGCAGCCGGTGTCTCGGTTTGGGAGATGGGAACTCCGTGAACGCGGGCGAGGATGTCATCGCGTAGGGCCTCGGCGTCGGCCTTCTTCAGGTAGGCGATTTCGATGACAGAAGATTGACCGCCTGCGGTTTCCACGCGCACGGCCGCGAGGCGAAAGAGTCGGGCGATGACGGGTTCGACGACGTCAACGGCCTGCGTGCGATCATAGCGTGCGGTGCGCAGCTGGACAGATAATAGGCCGCGGCGCAGAGAAAGCTCTTCTGCGCCGAGCCGATAGCCCATGCGGCGCCACCATAAGCCGGAGACGAGCCACACCACCGCGCAGACCGCGATGAAACCGACGAGGGCGAGGGCGGTATCGCGCAGGGCCTCGCCGCGGTGTTCGCCGGTAATAAAAGCGAAGATATCGCGCAGGCCCGCCATGTTGACGTTGAGGGCGAAGGCCGCGATGAGGGCTAGGTTTACGGACCACAGGCGCAGCAGCGGGGTGAGGCGGTGGACGCGCCGGAAGCTGAGCTGATCGCTCATAGGCCGCTCATCCGTTCGCGGGCTTGATGGGCAAGGCGGGTACGGAGGGCGTCGGCAAGCGGGGCTTCCAAGCCTTTGATGGTGGCATCCGTGCTGGCCGAGGCCGTATGGAGCTGCAGCTTTTTCAAGCCTAGGGCACGGTCGATGGGCCCGGAGGTCACGTCGACGAACTGGATGCGGCCATAGGGCACGACGGTGAAGGAATGCCAGAGCTTGCCGCGGGTGATAAGTAGCTCGTCGTCGGTTTCGAGCCAGCCCATATTGCGCACTTGGGCGGGGATGAGCCAGAGCAGCCAGAAGAAAAGTGCGACGAAAATTCCGGCCGCCCAATAGAACCACGGGGTCCACCAAAAGCCTGCAGCAGCGGCGGCCGCGGCGAGCAGAAACATCCAGCTCAGGTGGTGGATATAGCGCGAGGTCACCAGTCGCTGTGAGACGGGATTCATTTCTTCGCTCATAGCTATTGACAGTATCAATCGGGTTCACCCCTTGCGCAACTTATCGTTACTCGATATTATCGAATTACGACAACATCGAAAGTCGATAAATTATCGACGGAAAGGATTGTCATGACCACCCCACAACCCACCCCTAAGGCCGAGCGCCGCGAAATTAATGCAGCAGCCGGTCTCGCCCTCCTCACCATCATCATCCTCGGCCCCTCCTACCTGCACGACCTTGCCACCGGCCACTTTTCCACCGCACTGAGCGCGGCCATTCCGGAAGGCCTAGGCAAACACAACCTCGACGGCGGGCCATTCTGGATGCTCGCCACAGCGCTCGCCGTCAAGATAGCGGCCATCTTAATTATCGCGTTCTTTGCCTATCGCCTGGTTAAGCCGATGCTTCGCGGGCAGGTTTTTAATACGAAAAATATCCGCCTCCTGAACGGAATGACCGCCGGCATCCTCGTCTGGTTTATCGGACGGTTCGTACTCGAAGGCCTGGGCAATAACTGGGCCTCCTCACAGCTTGGAATCGACTGGTGGGCCAGCCAGGACGGAACGTCCCTTGGCGAGCTCGCCCTGCCCTACCTCTTCGTCTGCACCTTGCAGCTCTTCTCGGCCGCCATCAAGCGCGGATGCAAGCTAGAAGAGGAGGTCGAAGGCCTTGTCTGAGATACATGAACCCCAAGTAATCTGCCACCTCGACCGGATTATGCAAGAGCGCGACATTACCGGCACGGCGCTCGCTAAAGAAGTAGGAATCACCCCAGTTAACCTCTCCGTCCTGAAGAATAATCGCGCCAAGGCCGTACGCTTTAGCACCCTGGCAGCGCTGTGCACGGCACTGGACTGCCAGCCGGGAGATATCTTCGGCGTCGAGTAACAACCCTTGCCAGCGTGTTGGGTTTATGCAATACTTTGATTTATGTCCCCAAAGAAGAAGCCCTCCGCACCCATTTATAACCGGGTTCGTGTGCTGCGCGCCGAGCGGGACATGTCGCGCGCACAGTTGGCCGAGGCCATCGACGTCAACCCCCAGACCGTCGGTGCACTTGAGCGCGGCGACCACTCCCCCAGCCTGGACTTAGCCTTCCGCGTCTGTGAGGTCTTTGACCTCCCCGTGGAGGCTATTTTTTCCCGCCAGGAATTTTCCCCCATGTCCACTGAAATCTACAGGAAGAATTCCTAATGGCTAACACGATTCCCGCCTCCGTTTCTCGCCGCAAGCGCCTTGTCTTGGCCGGCGACATTTTTCTCGGCCTGGCCATCATGGCGGCGGCCCTGCACTTCTTCGCGCTTGGCTTGTCTAATCTGCTGTGGCCGATAGCTGGCATTGCGGCGACTATCTGCACCACGTGGCTGCGCCAGTCCATTCGGCACCTCGACGTTCCCACCACGGAGATGGACGAGTACGAGCTGCGCCTGCATACCGACGCCCGCGACCAAGGCCTTAAAACTGCCTTGGCCACGGCCATAGTGCTCTTCCTCGTCGCCGGCGCCACCGCATTTGGGCTGCGCTTCTTAGGCGCGGAGCAGGTTGCGGTGGAGCAGGCAACCTCCGGGGCTAATATCGCCATCTTCTTTGCCAAGCTCATCTACATCCAGCTACTGTGGATCCCATTTGCGGTAGCCAAGGAATTGGCCAATAAACTTAACGCGGACGAGCTGCGCAGCGGCGGCAACTAGCGGAAGTCGCGGGAGCCGCGGGAGAGGAATTCACCAAAGTCCAGCGGCTCGAGCTTATCCGCGACCACGCTGACCGCGCCGGTGGCATTCTGCACGATGCCGCGGATGATCATCGCACGGGCGGTGCGGGCCAGCACCTTATGCCGCGACCACAATCCGGGTGAAACCATCACGTTCATCAGGCCGGTTTCATCCTCCACACCCAAAAAGGTCAGGCCAGACGCGGTGCGCGGGCGCTGGCGGTGAGTGATAATGCCGGCGATGCGCACGCGGGTGCCATCGGGGATATGGGGGAGCTGGGAGGCAGGGAGGACGTCGGCAAGCGAGGCACGCACCAGCTCCATCGGCTGCTGGTTATGGGTCACGCCGGTGGCGGCGACGTCGGTAGCCATAAGCTCAAAAGCAGACATGCCGGGCAGGTGCGGCGAGGCCAGGGCGGAGGTGCCGGGCAGCATGCCCTCGCGCTCGGTGGCGGCAACTCCGGCCTGCCACAACGCTTGGCGACGGTCCAGCCCAAGGCACTCCAACGCCCCGGCCGTGGCCAGCGCCTCCACCTGCTCCACGCTGAGGTCCGCCCGGCGCGAAAGATCGGACACGCTAGCAAAAGGCGCGGCCGCCTCCACACGCTCGGCGGCGGACTCCCCCAGCCCTTTGATGAGGTTAAGGCCCAAGCGAATCTCGGCAGGTCCCGTCGCGCGGGCCTGGGCGCCGGAGTCATTAATACTTACCGGCAGCACCCGCACGCCGTGGCGCCGGGCATCCTGGATGAGTGACTGCGGGGAATAGAAACCCATCGGCTGTGCGCGCAGCAGGCCCACACAAAATTCCGCCGGGTAGTGATATTTAAACCACGCGGAAAAATACACCAGCGAGGCAAAGGACTGCGAGTGCGACTCCGGGAAGCCATAGGCGGCGAAGGCCACGATTTTAGTCCAGAGCTTATCGGCCACCTCGCCCTCGATGCCATTGGTTTCGCGCAGACCGGCATAGAAACGACTGCGCAGCGCGGCCATCTTTTCCGGGGAGCGCTTCGAGCCCATGGCGCGGCGCAGATCATCAGCCTCAGCACCGGAGAACCCGGCGGCGTCGACCGCGATCTGCATCAACTGCTCCTGGAAGAGCGGGATGCCCAGGGTCTTACCCAGGGACTTTTCCAGCACGGGATGGTCATAGGTGATCTCCTCTAGGCCATCGCGACGACGCAGGTAAGGGTGCACGGACCCGCCCTGGATGGGGCCGGGACGAATGAGCGCGACTTCGACCACCAGGTCAAAGAAGCGGCGCGGCTTCAAGCGCGGCAGCGTGGCTAGCTGCGCACGAGATTCCACTTGGAAGACGCCCACCGCATCAGCGCGGCAGAGCATGTCATAGACTTCCGGTTCGGCGAGGTCGAGCTCCCACAGGTGCACCTCGCGGCCGGTGGTGGCGCACACGGCGTCGATCATGTGATGCAGCGCCTCCAGCATGCCCAGGCCCAAGAGATCGAATTTCACCAGGCCGGCGGCCGCGCAATCGTCCTTATCCCATTGCAATACGGAGCGATTTTCCATGCGCGCCCATTCCATGGGCACGACGTCCGCAATGGGCCGGTCACATAGCACCATGCCGCCGGAGTGGATTCCTAGGTGGCGGGGCTGGCCGAGGAATTGCTCGGCCAATAAGGAGACATCGGCAGGCGGCTCGGAGGTACCTTTCGACCACGCATCGGCCGAGCCCTGCGGATAGCCCAACGCGCGGGCGGCATCTCGGGTTGCTCCCTTGCGGCGATAGGTAATGACATTGGCCACCTGCGCGGCGCGATCACGGCCGTGGGTGCGGTAGACATACTGGATGACTTCCTCGCGGCGACCAGACTCGATATCGATATCAATATCGGGCGGACCATCGCGGTCCGGGGAGAGAAAGCGCTCGAAAAGCAGCTGCGCGGAGATGGGCTCGGCGTTGGTAATACCCAGCGCAAAGCACACCGCGGAGTTGGCGGCCGAGCCACGGCCTTGGCACAGAATATTCTCGCGGCGGCAAAAATCCACCAGGTCGCACACAATCAGGAAGTAGCCGGGAAAGCCCAGCTGCTTGATGACGCCCAGTTCATGCCGAATCTGTTTCCTTGCTGCCTGCCGGATCTCGGCCGGGCGCGAAGCATAGCGGCCCTTGGCGCGGCGCCAGACCTCGTGCTCCAGCCAGCTCATTTCGGTATACCCCTCCGGCACCAGAAAATGCGGCAGGTTGGGCGCGAGGGCATCCCAGGTAAAGGAGCACTCGCGAGCCAACGCCACAGTTTCGGCGATGAGCTCCGGCCGATCCGGCAAGAGTTGCGCCATCTGCTCGCCGGATCGCAGCCAGCCAGCACCCATGGGGTGGGCGTGCGGCGCGGCAGCCGCGAGGGATTCGCGCCGGGCTAGGGCACGCTTGGCTGCGGCGAGCCGTGCTTGGTCGCGGGTCGCCGCCGCCGGCCGTGCGGTTGCGATGGCCCGCAGGTTATTGTATTTATCCAGGAAACGGTGCCGATCCGCATCCTCGGGGGACATGCTGCACGAATATTCGAGAACTATGCTGTCTATTTTTATTCTTTCGAGCAGGTTATCGATTTCTGCTAGCGCCTCCGGCCCCACCAGAAAGAAGCACTCCCCTTCCAGTTCGCGTGCCACCTCATCTAAAGGCGGATAAGCCACGCGATCCTTCTCCCCGGCTTCCATCCGGGCACGCGCGATGAGGCGCGACAGGCGGCGATAGCCCTCCGGGGTGCGTGCCAGCACGGTCACCGGGGCCTCCGTGAGCGATAGCTCCGCACCATATACGGCCGGAAAATCTGCTTTAGCTGCGGCTTCAGCAAATTTCATCAGGCCATAAAAACCATCGCGATCCACGATGGCCAACCCCTCAAGGCCCAGCTCTACGGCTCGGGCTACCAGCTCCTCCGGCTCGGCGGCGCCGTCGAGAAAGCTATATGAACTTACCGCGTGCAGCTCCGCAAAGGGGACGGCGGAGTGACCGCGCCGAGCAGAATCCGCTGGCCCATGAAGGTGATTAACCGACACGGGCGCAGCAGATTCGCGACCAGAGAGAATGCGCTCTACCCGCGACCAGGACAGTGCCTTTCCGCCATTAAATTCCACTCCAGACAGCGTAATATCGAATCATTGTTCTAGACAAGCCGGTGGGACGTGATGCCCGCAATAGACAAAGCGGTTCGCTGATTGCTAAGTTGCTAAACAGACAAATTATTTCAACTCCTACAAGAAGGGGATTCCCCATGCAGATCCGTCGCGTAGTGGCTGCTACCGCCGCCGTAACCATCGCTGCCACCAGCCTGGTGGCATGCTCTTCCGACTCCGATGACTCCAAGACCATCACAGTCGGCACCACCGATGACGCCAAGAAGGCGTGGGTAGCGTTCGAGCAGGAAGCAAAGAACGCAGGCTATGACATCGATATCCAGCCTTTCGCGGATTACAACACCCCGAACCAGGCTCTGGACCAAGGCGAGCTGGATACCAATAACTTCCAGCACCTGAAGTTCTTGGCGGAGTATAACCACGGCAACGGCACCAACCTGGTGCCTATCGTGGCTACCGAGATCGTGCCGCTGGCACTGTTCTGGAAGGACCACGACTCCCTCGACGGCATCGAGGGCGAAGAGGTCGCCATCCCGAATGACTCCACCAACCAGGCTCGCGCCATCAACGTGCTGGTTCAGGCCGACCTTCTCACTCTGAAGGACAAGGACAACCTGGAGCCCACCCCGCTGGATATTGACGAGGCGAAGTCCAAGGTCAAGGTCACCCCGGTAGATGCGGCACAGACCACGTCCGCACACGGAGAGGGCACCCCGGCGATTATCAATAACTCCTTCCTGGAGCGCGCCGGCATCGACCCAGCCACCGCCATCTTCCAGGACGACCCGAACTCTGAAGAGGCAGAGCCGTACATCAATGTCTTCGCCGTCCGCGAGGAAGACGCCGATAACGAGGACATCAAGAAGCTCGCCGAGCTATGGCACAGCGACGCCGTCCAGGAGGGCGTCGACGAAGACTCCGCCGGTACCTCCGTCGAGGTGGAGCGCAGCCAGGAGGATCTGCAGAAGATCCTGGATAAGCTCGAAGCAGATCTGGACTAATCACCCTTGCTTTTACCCCGCCGGAGCCCCCGGCGGGGTTTGGCACTTTCCTAGCTAAGGACGCAAACACGTGGCAGATTCCACTCAACGCGGCACCCGCATCGAGTTCCGCGAGATCACCAAGGTCTTTAAACAGAAAAAGGCGCGAATTAAGGCGCTCGACAATGTCTCCATGACCATCGAGCCCGGCGAAATCGTCGGCATCATTGGCTATTCCGGCGCCGGCAAGTCCACCCTCGTGCGCATGATCAACGGTTTGGACACCCCGTCTGCGGGCGAGCTACTGCTTGATGACACCAATATCGTCGGCATGTCCGAGAAAAAGCTGCGCGGCATTCGCCGCAATATCGGCATGATTTTCCAGCAGTTCAACCTGATGAACTCGCGCACCGCGGCCGGCAATATTGAATACCCGCTGCAGCTGCAGGGCGTCGGCAAGCAGGAGCGCGCCAAGCGCGTGCAAGAGCTGCTGGACTTCGTCGGCCTGGGAGACAAAGGCAAGAGCTACCCGGAGCAGCTCTCCGGCGGCCAGAAGCAGCGCGTCGGCATCGCCCGTGCGCTGGCCACCAACCCTTCGCTGCTGCTTGCCGACGAAGCCACTTCCGCCCTCGACCCCACCACCACGCAGGAAGTCCTCGACCTACTGCGGCGGGTGAACAAGGAATTCGGCATCACCATCGTGGTTATTACCCACGAGATGGAAGTCGTACGCTCCATCGCCGATAAGGTCGCCGTGATGGAAAGCGGCCGCGTAGTGGAACAAGGCAGTGTCTATGAGGTCTTCTCCAACCCGCAGACCTCCGTGGCCGCCAAGTTCGTGGCCACCTCGCTGCGCAACGAACCCGACGTCGTCGAAACCGACGATCTGCTTGCGCACGAAGGCCGCCTGTTTACCATCAACCTCACCGAGGAATCCGGCTTCTTCACCGCCGCCGCCCGGCTCAAGGAAGCCGGCGTGTCCATCGCCGTTGTCCACGGCGGTATCACCACGCTGCAGCAGCATTCCTTTGGCAAGCTGACCGTGCGACTCAGCGGCGATAATAACGCCATCGAAGAGTTCTACCGCACGCTTTCTACCACCACCCAGATTGAGGAGATTGCACGATGACCGTCACCACCCTCGCCCAAGCCAACTGGGACCGCCTCGGCCCTTCACTAGCCGAGGCCATCGTCGATACCCTCATCATGGTCTCGACCACCCTCATCATCTCCGGCATCCTCGGCCTTGGCCTGGGCATGCTGCTCTATACCACCCGCACGGGCGGCATCCTGCAAAACCGGTTTGTCTATTTCATAGTCAACCTGCTGGTAAACTTCGTCCGCCCCATCCCGTTCATCATCTTGCTGGCTTTTGCCCAGCCACTGACCGTCATGGTGATGGGCGGTTCCATCGGCCGCGGACCGGCCACCTTCGTCATGGTCATCGCCGCGACCTTCTCCGTAGCCCGCGTGGTGGAACAAAACCTCGTGTCCATCGATCCCGGAGTTATCGAGGCCGCCCGCTCCATGGGTGCCTCGCCGTGGAAGATCATTACCTCCGTTATCGTCCCGGAGGCCCTCGGCCCGCTGATTCTGGGCTACACCTTCCTGTTCATCGCCATTGTGGATATGTCCGCCATGGCCGGTTACGTCGGCGGCGGCGGCTTGGGCGACTTTGCCATCGTCTACGGCTACCGCGCCTTCGAGTGGGAAGTCACCGTCGTGGCCACACTCATCATCATCGTGCTGGTGCAGGCCGCCCAGTTCTTCGGCAACTGGCTTTCTTCTAAGGTCATGCGCCGCTAGCCCCCCCCCCCCGCTTGCCGACGCCGCCTTCGCGCAGCCTACCCCGCGACCGGCTCCACGCCGGTCGCTACGATGGCTTGGCCTTTCTTCGGTGCATCGCCGCACGAGGAGACCACACCTTCTACCTCGCGCTCCTCGAGCGCCACGCGCCAGCGCCGGCCGTCAGCGTGGCTGACCTCGCCGCTGTCGGTGGCGGTGAGCTGGCCATAGGAGAGGTCCTCGCCGGCGTCGATAAGCGAGCGGGCCACCGCCAACTCCGCCACCTGGCCGCGCGGGCCGAAAATACCGCGCCCGCGATTTACCGGGTAGAAATATTTCCCCTTCGCCGCCGCCGCAATCATCTGCGCGGCGGCTTCTTTATTCATACGGCCAAAGGAATAGCCCCACGGCATGAGCATGACCGACGGCGCGAACCGGTGCCCCTTCGTGTGCGAGGTCTCCCACACCATCTCTGGGTAATCCGCCACCAGCTCCGCGGCCAGCGGCCGGCCCTTGACCGCACAGCACGTATCGCGCTTGGCATGCGTGCACACCAGCACCAGCGGCGTGTCCAAAGCGCCGCCCCCATTGCGGCCAGGCCCGGTCAGGTCCAGATCGAGGATCTTCTCCGGGCCCGTCAGCAGCACGAGTTCCATCACGCCCTGCTCGGCCCACACCAGGTAGCAGCGGTGCATCTTGCCTACCTGGCGGCCGTCGCGGCCCGGCCGGCGGATAAGCTGCAGCCCCGCCACGCCCTTCAGCTTGGTCTTGAGCTGCGCCGTGAGCTCCGGCCCAAAGGTATCGCCGTCGAGCACGTCTCGCGACCATCCGCCCGGCCACTCGAAAAGCACATAGACGGATTCCTTCTTCGCCGTGCCTGGCAGCGGCTCTACCTGGATATCTGAACAGAACTCGGTCATATATCTAAGCCTAACCTTTCTGCTTTTCAGCTCACACCCTTGGCAACAATTCGGCCACGAAGTACCCCCTCAGCTATACAGTTCACGGCCGAAAATATAACCTAGGGGACATGTTGAAAGTCCGTCTCGCCGCAACGCTTCTCGTCGCTGCTTCTCTCAGCGGCTGCGCCGCCCACGAGACGGACCGCACCACCATGGCCGCGTCTGTGGATAGCTCCCAGCTCAATCCGCTGGGCCAGGCCAATATGGAGATGAAGACCCTCCGGCCGCAGGCGCCCTCCGAACTCACGGTGACCGACGTGCGCATCGGCCGACACGAGGGCTTTGAGCGCGTCGTCTTCGAGCTCGACGGCGGCGGCACACCCGGTTGGTTTGTGGACTACGCTGACACGCCTACGCAGCAGGGCTCTGGTAAAACTATCGCCCACTCCGGCGATACCGCGCTCAATGTCAATATCGACGGCGTGGTCTACCCGTTCGAAGCCGGCAAGGATGATCCTCACATCGGCGTGGTGGATGCCCCCACGGAGGGAATTGTCACCCAAGTGGTCAACGGCGGTACCTTTGAAGGCCGCCGCCAGTTCGTCATCGGTATGACCTCTCGCAAGCCTTATTCCGTGCAGGTGCTCGATAACCCCACCCGCCTCGTGGTCGATATTCGCGATTAATAGGTCGCCTCAACCCGCCAGCGGCCGCCGGACCATACCAACAGCCAGGCCCGCTGATGCTCTTCGTGGTCGGCTTGGCCCACCACCTGCAGGCGCGCCACGCGCTGCGGGGTATCGGTCCACCACTGCGTATCCACCGGCCAGGGCCCGGCCCAGCCCAGCACGCGGAAACGATGCGCACCCCAGCCCAAGGCCACCGGCACCCCGGACAAGAGGGCCTCGGCGGTAACGAAGACGGGGCGCCCGGCGGCGTCGATAAGCCGAATGCGCGCGGCCGGGTGATTCGGCCCACCGCCCAGCCGCGCAGGCAAGGGTGCGGGAATGCGGCCGGGCCACTCGCCCTGCGGCGGGGCGTCGCGCTGCTCGCCATAGGGCACATACTCGATGCGCTCAGCCACCCCACGGCCGCCCACCGCCCGCGGCTGCAGCACACGATCCACCCCCAGCTGCGATTGCACGCGGGCGATCACGCGCTTGACCTGCTCCTGCGAACCCTCCCCGCCCCAGAGGCCAGCAGCGGCTGGGGCGGCAACCTCCACTGGCTCCAGCGCTAGGCGGCGAATGGCCGCGCCCTCACCAGTAGCGCGCGTGAGCCAGCCATCGAGCTGCCAGCGCACCCGGTCCGCGGTGGCCTGCTCCGTCAGCGCTTCCTGCGTGCGCCATACCCGCGCCAGCTCCTCGCCGGTGCCAAACTCCGCCACCACGCGCAGCCGCAGGCATACCTTGCCGGCCTCCTCCAAGCGGGCATGCAACCGGGCCGCGAGCTGGCGAGCCGCGAACGCCGCCGCATCCACGCGCTCGATGCGCTCTTCCATTTCTACGGCTAGGTCTGGGCGCGCCAGCTCTGGTGCCACGCGCCTATCCGCACGGGCTTGGGCCAACTCGTGGGCCCGCCGGCCCGGCTCGCCAAACCGGGTGGCTACCTGCTTACACGGCAGCGCCGCTAAGTCACCCAAGCGCCGCACACCCAGCTTATCCAGTTGTGCGATAAACCCAGCCTCAAAGCCCAAGGCCTCATCGGCCGCCAGTACCCCTATGGGCTGGGTGGCCAAAAACTCCCGCGAGCCGCCCTCTGGCACCACCGTGCCCACACCACGATGCCGGGCTGCGATGACGGCCGTGGCAATCTCGTCGGCGACGCCGAGGGTGGAGTCGAAGCCGGCGTACGAAGAGGCGTCGACAAGCATCTCTAGTGCTTTCTCCCCGTGGTAGCGCAGCGCCGCGCCCGCGTCCACAATTGCCAGGCCGGGGCGCAGCACCTCCACAGAGGACGCCACCGCATCCAAGCCGGCCGCAACCTCTGCAAACGCCGCGCCATCCCGGTCCGGATTGGCCTCCACCACCGCAGCTTCGGGGCACAGAGCTTGGGCCTGGCGCAGACGCATCCCGCGCCGCACACCCGCCCGGCGCGCCTTCCTATCGCACACCGCCACCGCGTGGTTGCGCGCAATAACCATAGGGCCCTGCCCGCCGGCGGCCTGGACGGGCCAATCCGGAAACCACACGGCCGCTACCCTCATACGGCCTCCAACCGGCGGCGCTCACCCACCGTAAGCACCCCGCGCGAGGCCCCCTGCTTCGAGGTCACCTCCACGTCCATGTCCACGCCGCGAATGCGCCCACTGCCCTTGCCGACGCCCCGGTAAGCACTCACCCGCGCCCCTATCCCCACTGCCGTGCCCGGCAGCCGGGTGCCCACCGTAAGTACCGCCGCGCGCCCGCCGCGCACCTTCGCCAACACCGGCCGAGCTTTGGTGGGGCTCACCTCGCCGGGCGGCCCATGGTGGACAACAAGGTCCAACCCTTCCGCCAATACTCCCGTCACCATCCAAGATTCCAGGCCCGGATCCGGCACGGTTACCACACGTTCAATATCACCTTTATCGGCCACTTGTGCGAGGAGGAGATCTGGCCACCCCACCACTCCCACATGCCCACCACGGGCAGTGAGGTGACAGATAAGCTCCACAATAAGCGCTGGGCAATTTGCACAGTGCACCACCCGCCGGCGCGCCAGCCCACCTGCAGGAAGCAAGCGCGCTAGCCCGGGGAGCGTATCTACCAGCTCTTCTTCCGGGCCACGCTCCATAGCGCGCATGCGGGTACGCAGCATCGCCACACGGTCTGACCTGCTTAGCCCGGCCACCGCTTTTTCTAGGCGAACGCTCGTTTGACTCACCCAAATAGTATGAACCCTCACCCAGACACATGCAAGTGTATGTTCGAATGGTAGCCTTAACGGCATGAACTTCAACGCTGCCTACAGCGCCATGCGCGAGCACACCACCCCCATCCCCACTCCGCCATGGGTGCGCTTGGGCTCGTCCATCCTCATCGGTGCGGCCGTGGCACTCTTGGCTAGCCGCGCGCATATCTTTGCCGCACTGGTTGGGGCACTCGTATGCCTTGTGGCGGCCTTCGTTCTCGTCTTTGCCCACCCCTACCGCCGCGCGATGCGCGCTTATGCCGACAAGCGCAATGTCGCTCTGGTTCCCACCGTCGCACAGCTCGTGCCGCTTATGATCCTGTGGCTTATGGTGATGCTCGCGCCCATCGTGGCCCTGCCCGCCTGGGGCGCCGGTCTGGTGTGGCTGGCGGTCTTTGGGCTGAGCTTTTTCGTCTTCCCCCACGTGGATGGCACGCGCCGGCTCGCGTTTGCCTAATCTATACGACACTTTTCGGGGTTATCCACAGCTTTTCCGGCCCTAGTGCCGGGGGTGGGGCGGGTTATCCACAGAATTCGCTGTAGCGGTTGCGCCGGCCGTGCACCGGTGTAGGTGCGCGCCGTAGCGTTGCAGGCATGAACGCACTCGAGACCTACCTCACCGCCTTGGGCCCCGGCATGGACATCATCGCTGGGTGCCAGGGCATGCCTGGGTCCGAGCTTATGGACCGCGGCGCGCCCGATGCCATCGCCGCCGATCTGCTTCTTTTGTGCAAAAGCTACTTCGGCCGCACCAAATTTACGCGCCTGCAGCGCCGCGCTATTGCCGACGCCCGCCGCAACACCCATTCCATCGCCACGCTTACCGCCCTAGAGCGCATAGTTAACCGCGCGCCCAGCAAGAAGCAGGCCTGGCAGCTGCGCGCGGAATGTTGCGCGATGACCGGCTCGATGAGCCATATCCTTAAACACGCCCGACGGCGCCTGCGCGAGATGAAAGACAACACCGTAACCCCAGGCGTGCGCACTTACCGACGCCCCAATGACTACTGGACGCTGGCCATCACCGGAACCTCTAGTTTCATCGCAGATCTCAACGCCGCGCTGGCCGCGACCGGAAAGCAATCGCTCGAGGCGGTGGAAAAGATCTTCTTTGACCAAGCTGCAGCCGCGCGGGCAGAAGTGGTCACTAATGCCATCGTGCCCTTGGACAAATTCATCCGCATCCGCGATGGCCGCGGCGATGATATCGAGCTCGATCTGACCAACGGCGCCACCATCACCGGCACAGATTATTTGCGGCGTGTGCTCAACGACGTCGGCTTTTCTGGCGATAAAGAAACCGGCTACGTCACGCTCGTGCACCCCGAAGAAGGCCCAGTCAACTTGTACCGGACCGCACGTGTGGCCAATGACAAGCAGCGCATTATGGCCGCTGCAGAAAATCCACGCTGTGCCTGGCCGGGCTGCAACCAACCGGCCGACCTCTCCCAAGTCCACCACCTTAAAGCGTGGAGCAACGGCGGGGAGACGAATATGAAAAACCTGGTCATGTGCTGCGCCTACCATAATGGCGTCAACGACGATGACCCCAACGCCCCACCTCGGCGCGGCCGCCTCGAGCGGGTGGGCGGGCGCATTGTGTGGCGACCACCGTTTACCCCGCGCGAGTAAGCGCCGCCGCTAAAACGAGCGAAAAGGCGCTCAGCACTAGACTGAGCGCCTTCTACGCATGCCGTTTTACTCCCACTCGATAGTTCCCGGTGGCTTGGAGGTGCAATCCAAGACCACACGGTTGACGTCCTTTACCTCGTTGGTGATGCGGGTAGAAATCTTCTCCAGCACCTCGTAAGGCAAACGGGTCCAGTCCGCGGTCATGGCGTCCTCCGAGGACACCGGGCGCAGCACAATCGGGTGGCCATAGGTGCGGCCGTCGCCCTGCACGCCAACGGAGCGGACATCGGCCAGCAGTACTACCGGGCACTGCCAAATCTGGTCATCCAGGCCGGCATTGGTCAGCTCGGTGCGGGCAATGAGGTCTGCCTCGCGCAGCGTCTCCAAGCGCTCCTCGGTCACCTCACCGATAATGCGGATACCTAAGCCCGGGCCGGGGAATGGCTGACGGCTAACGATCTCTTCCGGCAGACCCAGCTCACGGCCGACGGCGCGAACCTCGTCCTTAAACAGCAGGCGTAACGGCTCGACCAGTTCGAACTCCACGTCATCCGGCAAACCGCCGACATTGTGGTGAGACTTAATATTCGCCGTGCCATCGCCGCCGCCAGACTCGACAACGTCCGGGTACAGCGTGCCCTGGACGAGGTAGTCGACGGTGGAGCCAGCAGGGGCGTCGTCAAGCACGCCTGCAACCGCCCGCTCAAAGGAACGGATAAACTCCGCGCCGATAGCCTTACGCTTGGCTTCTGGGTCGCTAACGCCTGCCAGCTTATCCAGGAAGGCGGCGCGCTCATCGGCAGTCACCAGCTTCGCGCCGGTGGAGGCGACAAAGTCCTTTTCTACCTGCTCGCGCTCGCCGGCACGCAGCAGGCCATGGTCAACGAAGACACAGGTGAGACGATCACCGATAGCACGCTGCACCAGCGCGGCCGCTACAGCGGAGTCCACACCGCCGGACAGGCCGCAAATAGCGCGGCCTTCCTCGCCCACCTGGGCGCGGACATCGGCAATGAGCTGCTCGGCGATATTATCGGCCGTCCAGTTCTGCTCTAGGCCAGCAACCTCAGTAAGGAAGCGGGTAAGCACCTCCTGACCGTGCGGCGAGTGCTGTACCTCAGGGTGGTACTGCACGCCGGCCATCTTCTTGTCTAGGCACTCCATTGCTGCAACCGGAGCACCGGCCGACGTGGCCGTAACCTCAAAGCCTTCGGGAGCGGCAGATACGGCATCACCGTGAGACATCCACACCTTGTGGGTAGCCTCCAGGCCTTCATGAAGTACACCGCCCTTGACATTTATATCGGTACGGCCGTATTCACGCTCGCCAGTCGACGACACTGTGCCACCAAGCGCATGGTTCATGGCCTGGAAGCCATAGCAGATGCCGAAGACTGGGATTCCGAGCTCAAGCAGCTCCGGCTTCAGAGCCGGGGCGCCGTCAGCATAGACAGAGGACGGACCGCCCGTCAGAATAAGCGCGGCGGGGTCTTTAGCTTTGATTTCCTCCACAGACGCGGAGTGAGGGACAACCTCGGAGTAAATCTTGGCCTCGCGCACGCGGCGGGCAATAAGCTGCGCGTACTGAGCGCCAAAGTCCACAACGAGGACGGGGCGCGGGGTAGTATTTGGCTTAGTCACGTCCCATAGTCTAACCCACTAAACTGATAGCTTATGAAGCGCTTGGCTATTGTGCTCGCCGCGAGCCTGTTGTTGTGCGGTTGTGACGCCACCCCAACTACGGCGGAGGTGGCGTCTACGCTGGATGAACAAGGCCCGCAACAGGTGACACTTCCGGCCGCGGAAGTCTTTGGAAGCGAGTGGGATGAGTGGGTTCCATTGTGCGGCACGCAGCAGGCAGAGCGCGCGGGGCATCCAGAAGTAGCGCAAAATTCGGTGGTTCTACGCGCGAGCGGCGAAGAGAAGGTTGTAGAGCTCAATCCCTCGGGAGTACGCGTGTGCCCAATCCACAACGCAGGGCAATGGCGGCCAACGGCGGGCAAGACCACGTGGAGGCGCGAAGGCGGCTGGCAATTGGTTTCCTAATCACTCTCCTACCTCGCCACCTGGCATCTGTTCAGCGGCGAAGGAAGTAATAGGGCAAAGAAACGCGGCTGCGCCAAGAAGGCCCAGCCGCGTCGGGGGCTCTCGCACGGATTAGTAGCGAACGGCGAGTTCGACCTTCTGGAAGGACTTCAGGTCGGTGTAGCCACACTTGGCCATGGAACGGCGCAGCGCGCCGACCAAGTTGGTGCGGCCGAAAGGCTCGCTGGAGGGGCCATGCAGCACGGTTTCCAGCGACGGGGTGGCCGACTCTTCTGTGGCTTCGGCCGGGGTACCGGTGGTGAGGAAATCGACGTCCAAGTCGGTATCGGCCCCAGAGAACTGAACGAAACCGCGTGGGAAACGCGGGTGGCCGGCCGTGGCAGGCCAGTACCAGCCCTTGCCGCCGGCCTCGCGGGCCTGAGCCAGCAGTGGTCCGAGAGCGACACCGTCAGCGCCGCAGGCAAAGGCCTTGGCAATATTGCCGGAGTTTTCAAACTCGGTATCGGCGATGATGTGTACGTAGCGGCCGCCGGTCTCGTCGAGGTAGTCGCGGCGGGCTGCGGCGGCGTCGGCAATCGCGGTGCCCATGGCCGAGTCGATGCCTACGGTCTCGGCGTTAGTGGTCACGCCTGCGCCAACGATGACGCCGGCCGCACCGGTGCGCATCAGGTGTAGCGCAGTGGTGTAGTCGGTGACTCCGCCGGCGATGACCGGAACGTCAAGGGAGCCAATGAACTCCTTGAGGTTCAGCGGCTCACCGCCGGTAGCCACGTGCTCGGCCGACACCAAGGTGCCCTGGATAAATAGCAATTCGGCACCGGCCGCGATGACCTTTGGGGCCATCTCTCGCGCATTCTGCGGAGAAACGCGCACAGCGACGGTAACTCCGGAGTCGCGGACTTGGGAGATGCGTTCGGTAAGGAGGGCGTCGTCAAGCGGTGCAGCGTGCAACTCTTGGATGATGGAGTTATCACCCGGCTGCGAGTAAATGCGGGCTAAAGCTCCCTCGAGGTCCTTGTGGCGGCCCCACAGGCCCTCGGCATTGATGACGCCGAGGCCACCTTGCTTGCCCATCTCGATGATGAACTCAGGGGTAGCGAGCGCATCGGTGGGGTGGGATACGAAGGGGATGTCGAAGGTATAGGCGTCGATGTGCCAGGTGGTGTCCACGTCCTTGGAGGAACGGGTGCGGCGCTGCGGCACGATGGATAGTTGCTCTAGATCGAAGGTGCGGCGGGCCTCGCGGCCGATGCCGATTTCGGCGTATTCACGCATGATATTCCTAGCGGTAGTTTGGTGCTTCTGCGATTTGCTGCAGGTGGTGCGGGTGGGATTCCTTCAGGCCCGCGGCGGTGATTTGGACGAAGCGCTTGGTCTTTAGCTCGGCCAGGGTGGCGGATCCGGTATAGCCCATGGAGGCGCGCAGACCGCCAATAATCTGGTGCACGATGGCATCGATATCGCCGCGGAAGGGCACGCGACCCTCGACGCCTTCCGGAACCAGCTTGTCTTCGCTGCGGACATCGGCCTGGAAGTAGCGGTCCTTGGAATAGGAGCGCTTCTCACCAGAGAGGCCACGGCCCTGCATGGCGCCCATGGAGCCCATGCCGCGGTAGCGCTTGTACTGCTTGCCCTGGTAAACCACGATGTCACCGGGGGCTTCGGTGGTGCCGGCAAACATGGAGCCCAGCATGACGGTATCGGCGCCGGCCGCCAGGGCCTTGGCGACGTCGCCGGAGTACTGCATGCCACCATCGCCGATAACCGGCACACCGGCCGGGCCAGCTACTGCGGCGGCCTCCATCAGGGCCGTAATCTGCGGCGCGCCCACGCCGGCGACGACGCGGGTGGTGCAAATGGAGCCCGGGCCAATACCAACCTTGATGGCGTCGGCGCCGGCATCGATCATCGCCTGGGCGGCCTCGCGGGTGGCGAGGTTACCGCCGATGACATCAACCTTGGAACCGAAATCCTTCTGCACGCGGGAGACCATCTCCAGCACGCGGTTGTTGTGTGCGTGGGCGGAGTCGACGACGAGGGCGTCCACGCCGGCGTCGACAAGCGCGGCGGCGCGCTGGTAGGACTCTTCGCCGGTACCGATGCCGGCCGCAACCAACAGTCGGCCGGCCGAGTCCTTGGACGCGTTAGGGTACTGCTCGGTCTTGACAAAGTCCTTGACGGTAATCAGACCGGTGAGCTTATTATCCGCATCGACGATGGGCAGCTTTTCCACCTTATTGGCCGAGAGCAGTTCGAGGGCTTCCTTCTTAGATACGCCCTCGCGCGCAACGACGAGAGGCATGGCCGTCATGACCTCGCTGACCTTGCGGTCAAAGTCAGGTTCGAAGCGCATATCGCGGTTGGTGCAAATGCCCACCAGGGTGCCGTCCTCGTCTACCACCGGCAGGCCGGAGATGCGGAAGCGGGCGCACAACGCATCTACTTCCCCGATGGTCATATCCGGGCGGGCAGTGATGGGGTCGGTGACCATGCCGGACTCGGAGCGCTTCACAATCTCTACCTGCTCGGCCTGGTCCTCGGTGGACAGGTTGCGGTGCAGCACACCGATACCACCCTGGCGGGCCATGGCAATGGCCATGCGGGCCTCGGTCACGGTATCCATGGCGGCCGAGGCAAGCGGAACGCCGAGGCGGATATTGCGGGTAAATTGCGCGCCAGTATCGACCTCGGAGGGCACGATATTGGATTCGGCGGGCAAAAGGAGCACATCATCAAAGGTCAGGCCGCGCAGGGCTACCTTGTTCGGGTCATCTCCACCAGTATGAATACGGTTCTCGCTCATCGAGGTCTCTCCTTAACAGGTTTAGCGGCTAACCTAACTGTAGTGCGTTGCCGGCCGAAGACACCATTTGGGCAGGGGGTAAATTGCCTCGGGAGGGTAAGTTCAATAGGCTCGCAGGCGTGAACTTCTTCGCCAATATGCCCCGCGATCCTTTCGCCGATGATCCGAATGACCCCGCCTCCTTCTTGGAGGAAGACGAGCAGGTCATGCCGCTTACCGACGACGACCGGATCGCCATCATTCACGACCTCGCGCTGGTGCAGAAATTTGCGTCCATCCTCGGCCCGCGCGGCATCGATGGCATCTTCTTCTTGTGCGAGGATTGCCAGGAAAACCACTTTTATGAGTGGGACATTATGGCCGCCAATATGCGCGCCACCCTTGAAGGCGAGCTAGCACCGGTGCATGAGCCAAGCGCCGAGCCAGATCCCTCCCGCTACGTGCCTTGGGACTACGCCTTGGGTTACTTGGATGGCCTAGAGGGCCGCTAGCTTCTACTGCTGCTGGCCCAACTCGATGGTGGTCGTCGGCCCATCCTCAACGTTGGGGTTGGGCTGCGGGTTTGGCTGCCCTTGTTCCGTGACCACCACGGTTTCGGTAGCGTATTGAGTTTCGGTCACGGTGACCTGCTCCGGCTGCTGTTCCGGTTGCGAAGCCTCTTCCGCCACGGTTTCGGTGGCGGTCTCCGTCACCGTGTGCGGGGTAGGCTTCGGGTGCGCAGAGCGCTTTTGTTCCGCCTCGCGGTTGGCAGCGATGGCCTTTTCTTCTTTGCCTTCGGCCTCGTCCAGCTTGGCGCGGGCGTCCTTCATCAGTTCCCGAGCGCCTTCAATATCGCCTTCGGCCGCGCGAGATTCCATCTCTTCCAGCGTCCCGGCCAGCTCTACGTTGCGAGTCCTATCGCCCTTATCAAAGGTTCCAGCGTGCAACATCGCACCACCGGCTCCAGCGATAACTAGGGTTGCGGCGGCAGCGCCGATGAGTCCATGTACGAATGGGCCGCCGCGGCGGCGCTTGCGGGCCTGGCCTAAGTCGATGACCTCAGGCTCAGCGTCGGCGCCTTCTACCAGCGGAGCTGGAGGCATCTGCTTATCGACGTCCCCCTTTAACTCCAGCAGCAGCTCCGCCAGGTCATCCTGGCCATCGGAAGGGTTAGTTCCCTTCGAAAGCTCGGTGAGGAATGCATCATCATCGACCAAGGGCTGGAGCTGTTCCGCTAGGTCGTCGTTATCGCCGTGGTGCTTCGGTGCCATGATGGTGTCTCTCCCCCTTCCTTTCTATTATGAAATATCTGCTGTAAGAGTCGGCCGCTAGGCCCTTAGCGCGCAGTTTCCTGGGCGGCTTGGAGGGTCTTTCGCAATTGAGCGAGTGCTCGGTGTTGTGCGACACGAACCGCGCCTGGGGTAGAACCCACAATTTCCGCGGTCTCTTCTGCCGACAAACCGTTAAACACGCGCAGAATAACGATGTTTTTCGCCTTGTCACTTAACGTATCGAGCAAGGCGCGCGTTCTGTTACTACTGTCGGCCTCCAATGCCCACTCTTCAGGGGTGGCGTCACGCGCGGAGTCTTCTGGAATTTCTTCGGTAGGGGTGGACTTATCGCGCCCCATGGCGCGGTGGGCATCGGTGACCTTGTTGAACGCAATGCCATAGACGTAGGCCATAAACGGGCGGCCTTTGTCCTCGTAGGAGCCAATAGAGGTAGCCACTGCAAGACAGATCTCTTGGGCTACATCCTCCGCGGTGGGTTGACGGCCGCCACCGATGCGGGCGCGGCAGTAGCGCAGCACCTGCGGGTGAATGATCCGCAGGACTTTTTGCAGCGCTCGACGGCTGCCGTCGACGGCATGCGGGACGAGATCCGCTAGCTCCTGTTCTTTATCACTCACGTATGCACCCTCTGAGATGTTTTCGACCGGTAACTAACCATATTGGCACACAGGAAGTTTATGCAAAGGCAACGCGCAGCCCCTTTACCTATGCAAGCCGAGAGACAGAAAATTCACAAACCGTTAACCTTCGACGTTTGCGCTGGTAAACCGTGGTGTAGGAGGAGGAATGGCGAGGACAATACTTAAAAGTCAAAAATCGGTAACCCACCGTTTACCCACGCGCGAAACACTACGTGAGGTTGCTTTCCGCAACACTGCGGAAGCCACACAAGAATTCTCGCCCTTACAAAGGAGCTTAGTAACGTGTCTCAGCCTCATTTGCTTCCCGGTCCCACCGCTGACTTGTGGGATTGGCAGCTACAAGGCGCCTGCCGCGGAGAAAACTCAGATGTGTTTTATCACCCAGATGGCGAGCGCGGCCGCGCCCGCGCCCAGCGCGAGAATCGCGCCAAAGCCATCTGCAATTCTTGCCCGGTCATTGATTTGTGCCGCGAGCATGCCTTGCAATCCGCCGAGCCCTATGGTGTATGGGGCGGAATGAGCGAATCCGAACGCGTCGTAGAGCTTCGCCAGCGCCGCCGCGCCACTGCCCCTGTCAACGCTTAGGACGGGAAACTAGGGGGAGACGAGGGCGTCGGCAAGAAAGCGCCCCGTCACCGAATAACGCTGCTGTGCCAAGTCAGCTGGTGAGCTGCCATAGACCAGCTGGCCACCGGCTGAACCGGGGCCAGGGCCCAAGTCGATGGCGTGATCCGCATGCGCGAGTACGGCCAAGGTGTGATCGATGCAGATGACGGTGTGACCGGAGTCCACCCGCTCATCACGCCCTGCTCCACGTAGACCACACCCGCACCGCTGCGCTTGGGGCAGGCGCCCCCGGAATGCGCGGAAAAGAGTGCGGGTTTGACGCCATTGGCCTTGGCGAAGGCCTTGCGAATGGGGCCGGTATCAGCGGTGACCTTGATGTATTCCACGGCCCTAGCTAGGTACAACAAAACCCGCCACGCGGGAAGCGGGGCGGGTGATGTTGGTAGCCGTTTAGTGCTGGTGGCCGTGACCGGCGTCAGCAGGCTGTTGTTCCTGTGGCTTTTCCACCACGGAGGCCTCGGTGGTAAGAACCATGCGGGCCACGGAGGTGGCGTTGACCACGGCGGAGTGGGTGACCTTCACCGGATCGATAATGCCGTTATCGATGAGGTTGCCGTACTCGAGGGTATTGGCGTTGAAGCCTTCACCGTTGGACATCTCGGCAACGCGGGAGACGACGACAGCACCGTCGAGGCCAGCGTTTTCAGCGATCCAGTAGGCCGGGCGAGTCAAGGCACGGGCGACGGCGAGGACGCCGACCTTCGCCTCACCCTCGAAGCCCTCGGCGAAGGACTCGAGTTCCTTGGAAATCTGGACCAGCACGGAGCCGCCGCCGGCGATGACGCCCTCTTCGACGGCCGCGCGGGCCGCGTTGATGGCGTCTTCGACGCGCAGCTTACGCTCGTTGACCTCGGTCTCGGTAGCCGCACCAACGCGGATGACGGCCACGCCGCCGGAGAGCTTAGCCAGACGCTCCTCGAGCTTTTCCTTATCCCAGGTGGAATCGGTGCGCTCGATGTCGCGGCGAATGTGCTCGCGGCGCTCCTCTACTGCTTCAGCGGTGCCGCCGCCATCGACGATGACCGTGTCATCCTTGGTGATGGTCACGCGGCGGGCAGAACCGAGCACGTCGAGGCCAGCCTCGTTGAGGTTGACGCCGACCTCTGGGTCGATGACGGTGGCGCCGGTAACGACGGCCAGGTCATCCATGAATCCCTTGCGGCGCTCGCCAAAGTACGGGGCCTTAACGGCCGCGACCTTGAGCACCTTGCGGATGGAGTTGACGACGAGCGCCTGCAGCGGCTCGCCCTCGACGTCCTCCGCGACGATGAGGGTCGGGCGATTGGTCTCGGCGATCTTCTCCAGCAGCGGCAGGAAGTCCGGCAGGGAGGAGATCTTGTTGCGGACGAGCAATACTGCGGCGTCGTCCAGCACGGCGTGGTAGGTCTCTTCCTCCGTAGCGAAGTACGGGGAAAGGTAGCCCTTATCAAAGGAAATGCCCTCGGTGACGTCGACGGCGGAGTCGATGGTCTGGGATTCCTCGACGGTGACCACACCGTCCTTGCCCACCTTGTCCATGGCGCCGGCAACCATCTCGCCAACCTCCGGGTCACGGGAGGAGACGGTGGCTACCTGGGCGATTTCAGAGGAGGAGTTGACCGCGGTGGCGCGGGCCTTGAGCTCCTCGACGGCCTTTTCGGCCGCCGCTGCGATGCCGCGGTTGAGCTCGACTGGGTTGGCTCCGGCCGCGACGTTGCGCAGGCCCTCGAAGATGAGCGCCTGGGCCAGCAAGGTAGCGGTGGTGGTGCCGTCACCTGCGGTGTCATTGGTCTTGACAGCAACGGACTTGACCAGCTGCGCGCCGAGGTTTTCGAAGGGCTCCTCGATGTCGATATCGCGGGCGATGGTCACGCCGTCATTGGTGACGGTGGGGCCACCGAAGGCTTTGGACAGCACGACGTTGCGGCCGCGCGGGCCGAGGGTGACCTTGACGGCATCAGCCAGCGTATCGACGCCGCGCTGGATTCCCTCGCGGGCTTCTTGGTCGAATGCAATGAGCTTTGCCATAAGTGGGCCTACTTCTCGATGACGGCGAGCAGGTCACGGGAGGACAGCAGCAGGTACTCCTCACCGTTGTACTTCAGCTCGGTGCCGCCGTACTTGGAAAAGACCACGGTATCGCCCTCGTTGACACCTACCGGGGTGACCTCACCCTTGTCGTTGGTGCGGCCTGGGCCTACGGCAACGACGGTAGCTTCCTGCGGCTTTTCCTTGGCGGAATCCGGAATAACCAGGCCGGAAGCGGTGGTGGTTTCAGCTTCTACGATCTGTACGAGGACGCGGTCCTCGAGAGGCTTAATGTTTGCCATGATGTTTCCTCCGTAGTGTTCGTATGCGCGCCGGTATGGCGCGCGCGTGCCGGTTGTGGATGTCCAGCACAGCCGTCGTCGCGGGTGAACAACTGTGGGTCAAACAACCTGATTAGCACTCTACCCTCGTGACTGCTAACCCTCAACAATGACCCGGCCCACATTCCTACGCCCTCAGCGATCCCTTCAGCGCTCTCGTTGCCCGGCGCGTACAAAGCCGGCCAGCGCCAGCTTGACGACGCCCAGGGCGATAAACATGGCACCAAAAATCACGGCGAAGGCCGACCACCACAGCTCCTCCACCAGCGTTCGGCCGAAGGAAGCCTGTGGGGTGAGCAGGTGGTGGAGTGGGAGGAGCGTCGCCAAGCACAGCGCCCAGACCACGCCGGCCGCAGTCAGGGTGAGGCACGCCGCCTCCCCCACTTGCACGCGGGCCCAAGCCGAAGGGGTGGCGCCGGCCAGGGTGAGGCCGCGGATATCGGAGGCGATGCGCCCGCGCATGAGCAGCGAGGTAAGCACAGCGCCCACGATGCTGGGTGCAAAGACCGGCCCTAAAAGGGCGACGAAGACCTGCCACGAGGACAAGGTGCCGCCGGCGCCTGCGTCGTTTGCAAAGCGCAGGCCCGAGCCGACGGCGACAATAAAGCCGCCGATGAGCACCCACGGCACGATGTGCGGGGTGGAAAAGTTGCGGCGCACGCGCACGTTGGCCCCAGCGATGCCGGCCGCGCGGGCCCATTGATCCAGGGCAGGCATAAGCCAGGGCAAAAAGAGCGCGACGAGTATGACAAGGCCCATCTCGGCCGAAAGGAGGTCGCCCGAGTCATCTATCTGTAGGCACCCGTATGCCGTGCCGCCGATAGCTGCGGCCGCAAGCAGGAATTTCACCAGAAGCCAGGCCGGGTGCGCGGCGCCGCGCGGCCGGAATACGCGGCGCAGTGGAGGGAGCGCGCCAACCAGGGCCGCGGACGTGCAGACGGCTACCGCAATGACAACGACCTGGCCGGTGATGGCAATGTCCGGCATGGGGATGCCATCGCTGCGCAGGGCGCGCACGGACGGGGCAAGCAGCGGGCGGGCAGGCAGCACACCGAGCAGCCCGGCGGCCGCGCTGACCACGGCGACGTGGCCCAGGATGAAAGCGAGGATCATCCACCCGGGCATGCCCACCATGCGCCAGGACCGGTAGACCGGCTCGCGCTCGGCAATGATAAGGCGCATCTGCGATAGCGTCACCAGCACCACCACGCACAGGGCCATGCCCAGCACCGTGCCACCCAGCGGGCCGGCGGGGTCTCCTTCGGTTCCGGAGGAAGTCACCAGCATGGCTAGCGCCAGGGTGCACGAGGTGGAAGACACCACCAGTGTCAGCGCCACGGCCAACCACGATAACCAATTGGATTGTAAGTCCTTAAGCCACACCAGCATGGGCCACCTCCTCTAAGGAAATGATCCGGTCGGCCGCTTCGGCGGCGAGGTGCGAGTGAGTCACCATGACCACGCTGGCGCCATCGCGGGCGGCGGCGCGCAGGTGGGAAAGGACGGTGGATGCGGTGGCGTCGTCAAGCGCGCCCGTAGGCTCGTCAGCGAATATATAGGGCGCCTGGGCCAGCAGTGCCCGGGCGACGGCCACGCGTTGCTGCTGCCCGCCGGAAAGCTGCCCGGGCAGGCGGCGCTCCAATCCAGCAAGGCCAAGCGAATCAAAGACCTCCGCCACCTTGCCGCGTGTAGGGCGCCGGCCGGAAAAGCGCGCGGTCAAGGTGGCATTGCGCATGGCGTTGAGGGATTCCAGGAGGTTATAGTCTTGGAATACAAATGCCCGCTGCGTGCGCCCCGGCGCATTGACTCGGCCGGAAGTGGGCTTATCTAGCCCGGATAGCAGGTTCAGCAGCGTGGTTTTACCGCTGCCGGAAGGCCCCATGATGGCGACGAATTCGCTTGGGGCGATGGACACAGTGACGCGATTGAGCACAGTGTGGCGGCCGTAGCGCTTGCTGAGGTTGTCTGCTTTTAACATGCCTTTGATTCCACTCGGCCGCACAAAAGAAATACATGGAGCTGGCCGCCCGGAAAATGGTAGAGCTAGCTCTACTGCCCCACCCTGGCTAAGGCGGCTAGGCTCAAGGGTTATGCGAACCCTCAAAGCCTGCGCGTGGAGCCTGGTCCTCGGCGCGCTATTTATCCCGGCGTTGGTGGTTTCGGTGCTGATGCTGCCGTGGGTTCCGCTGGTGGGACGCGCCGCGGAATTTGTCGGCCGGCTGGGTGCGCAGTGGATGGGCGTGGAGATCCCACCCCGGCGTGCGGGCCGCTGGTTTGATTGGCAGCAGTTTTATCACCTTATTGTGCAGCTATTGATTTCGGCTGCCTGCTTTGCCACGTGGACAGCCTTGGGCTTTACAGCGGGCGTGCTGGTCATCGCACCGTTCGTGCCAAAGACCGAATTCTCCTTTGGCGAGTGGTCTACCACCAACCGGCCGCTCATTTTCTCTACCTGCTGGCTGACCGCGGCGTTGCTGGTGGCTTTATTGGTGGGGCTCAACCGCCTGCTGGTCTTGGCATCGACCTCGCTGACTCGGCTGGCATTGAGCCCCTCGGCCGAGGAGTTGGCGGCCTCGCGCGCCACGCTTATCGATGCCTTCTCCGGCGAGCGCCGCCGCATCGAGCGCGAGCTGCACGATGGCCCACAGCAGTACCTCACCGCGCTCAAGCTCAATTTGGCCGCGGCGAAATTGCAGGCCCCTCCCGAGGCGCAACCTGCCTTGGCCGATGCGGAACATAATGCCTCATTGGCCTTGGCCTCCCTGCGGGCGACGGTGCGTGGCATTGCCCCACAGGTGCTTTTCGACGCCGGATTAATCCCCGCCCTCGACGAACTCCTCGCCCACTCCGGACTGGAGACCGAACTACACGTCGAAGGTGCCGAGCGCTCGGTGGATGAGACCACTGCCCTGCTGGCTTACCACGCGGTGGCCGAGGCGCTCACCAATGCGTCCAAGCACGGCGCAGCCACCGAGGCAACGGTAATAGTTACTTTCGGGGACACGCTGCACCTAGACATCGTTGATAATGGAACCGGACCTAACCCCAGCCCCGGCTCCGGCCCCGGAGCTGACCTCGGCCCCACGGCCAAGGAGCCAGCTGAGACAGGCACTGGTCTCGCCGGTCTGCGCGAGCGCGCCGCCGCCCTGGGCGGCACGGTAAACTTTGACGCGGCTCATGACGCGGCTGCGGGTGAACGCGGTGGCCGGCTGCAGGTCGAATTGCCGCTGAAGGAGGCGGAATGAAACTACTACTGGCAGAAGATTCCGCGCTGCTGCGCGCGGGACTCGAGCAGCTACTCGGCGCTCTGGGGCATAGCGTTACGGTGGCCACGAATGCCGGAGAACTGCGCGCTATTGCCGGGCAGGAAGATTTTGACCTGATTATCACCGATGTACGCATGCCACCGACCATGACCGACGATGGCCTGCGCGCCGTGCACGACCTGCGAGCGGCCAATCCCACCCAGCCGGTGGTGGTGCTCAGCCAATACGTAGCGGCAAGCTACCTCGACCGACTCTTGGAGCACGGCGGATTCGGATACCTGCTTAAAGAGCGTGTTTCTGCTGTGGAAGAATTCGTGCGCACGCTAGACGAGGTCGCGCGCGGGGGCACCGTGGTAGATCCCGAGGTGGTCACTGCACTGCTGTCAGCGCGGCGTACTGGTTTAGCCCAGCTCACCGCCCGCGAGCGGGAGGTACTGGGGCTTATGGCCCAAGGATTGAGCAATAAAGAAATTAAAGACACGCTCGTTCTTACCGCCGGAGCGGTAAGCAAGCATGTCTCCAATGTGTTTATAAAGCTCGGATTTCGGCCCGAGGACTCCAACCGGCGGGTCAAGGCCGTATTGACGTGGCTGCGCCATACCGAGCGCTAGCCAGCGGGCCGACGCTAGTTACTTCTTCGAGCTGAGCCCACCGAAAATATCGCTGGAGCTCAGGGAGCTGCTACCTTCCGGATCCTTGGGCGCCTCTGGGGTATCCGGATCGGTGGAATTGGCGGGGTCGGTGGCGTCGTCGGCAGGCGCAGCGCCGCGGTCCTTCTTCTTGAGCGAAACCTTATCCACCAGCGTGTTATCGGCTTCGTTGAAGGTGGTGAAGGTGAGCGTGTCATCGGAGACGTCCACGCGCATGTAGTCCTCGGTGTAGTCCTGGCGCCACATGGCGGTGGACTCGTGGGCAAGCTTCGGATCGATGGTCTCCATTCGCGCGCCCTTGTGCTTCTTATTATTGACATCGGTGAAGTCGTAATACTTGCCGCCACCTGCGGTGGTGGTGGTCAGGTACAGCGCCTCGCCATTTTTGGGCTCGAGAACATCGCCGCGCTGCGGCTTTTCTTCCGGCAGGACCGGCTTATTGTTCTTCATCAGGTGGCTGCGGGTGTAGATGTGGTCGTGGCCGGAGAGCACGGCATCGACGTTGAGCTCAGAGAGTACCGGGGTGAGCTTCTCGCGCAGGTTGGTGACGTCCTTATCAAAATAATGGGTGCCCTGGGAGTATGGGCCGTGGTGCATGCCGACGACGATCCAGTCATTATCCGCGCCACGGGATTCGATAGCCTCGCGCAAGAACTGCTCGTGGCGGGCGATATCGGCGTCGGAAGAAGCATTGGAGTCCAAACCGATGAAGAGCACGTTATTGCGCTCGAAGTAGTGGTCGCGGATATCGTCCGCCTGGTGCGGGTTGGAGAAGTGCTCATCATGGTGCTTCATGGTGAGGTTATAGGTCTCGTGGTTGCCCGGGACCGTATTGGTAGGGATGTGGCGAATCTCCGGGGCGGAGAAGTACGCATCGTACTGCGGCACCTGCGCGCCCCAGCCCTCAACCTGGTCACCCAGGGACCAGATCATGCTGGCATTCGGTACATGGGAAGCCGCGTGACCGATGGTCTTGCGCCACTGTTCGGCTTGGTCATCCACCTTGAGATCTACGCCGATCTGTGGGTCTGCGACGGTAAGGAAGGACCAGTCATCGCCATTGGAGCCGGTGTTGAAGGTCTCTGGCTCGGACCAACCACCTTCCTCGGAGCCAACGCGGTAGGAGTACTCGGTATCCGGCTGCAGATCGCTAGCGGTGGCAAACTGGGACTTATACAGCAGGGCGCCGTAATCGCGCTCGTCGGCGCGGAAGGTCTTGGTGCCTTCTGGGCCGGTAACCTCGAGGACCTCGTCTGCCTTGGACTTCGTGCGCCAGGTGACCATGACCTGGGATTCATCCTCGCCCGGCTGCAGGATGGTGCGGTAGATGGGAGAATCAGCGGCCAACGCTGGGGTGGCGGGCACGAAGGCGGTGGCGCCACCCACGGCGAGGGCGGTGGCGAAGGAGGCGACGAAGCGCGATGAACGGAGCATACAGTTTTCACCTTTTGGGTCTTAGAAGAAGCGGTACGGCTCCCTAGAACACCATAAGAATGTGAACACCGTATTACGGGCGTGCGAAAAGCGCTTGAACCCTACCTGTGAGGGGCTGGGATTTAGAGGGTCTTATCGGAGTTGATAACGGCCGCGCGCCAGAGGGTGTATTCCTCCGGGTTATCTTCGCGGTAATTCTTCACTGCACGAATGCCCTGCTCCACGGACTCGATAACGGCATCGATGGTGGTATCTTCGCCCTCAGCATCGACAAAAATGACGGGGCCACAGATGGAGCGGATGGGGTCCTGCAGGAAAGCGGCGTTGCCGGTGGCAGCCGCGTTGCGCGCCAGAGAGGCTACCGGGTTCGGCTCGGCGCCTTCGGCCTTGGCTTCGGGGTTGTAGAGCGCGGCGTAGGTGGTGCCATCTTCTTGGAAAACAACGGAGACGCGATCCTCGGTGGTGCCGCCCAGGAACTGGTTGGCATCCTCCAGCTCGAACTCCAGCTTGCGGCGGGTGAGATCAGGGTTGACAAGGAAACCGACGGTCATGAGAGAAAGCTCCTTCAGAAAGCCAAGAGGGCATGAACGCCTTTAGAGTACCGGCCCCGCGCCCCACCTGCAGCGCGAGCGAGAAGAACTTTAGGTTAACTGCGGCTCTTCCACGTCCATCTGGGTATCGGTGCCTACGCCGAGGCCAGAGGGCTGGGCACCTTCGTGGATGAGCTGCGCACCGATGGCCGCGATCATCACGCCGTTATCGGTGCACAGGCAAAAGCGCGGCACACGCAGCTCCACCCCGGCCGCGGCACAGCGCTCGGCGGCCAGCTCGCGCAGGCGGGAATTAGCGGCCACGCCGCCTCCCAGCAGCAACACGCGCGCACCGGTATCCGCGCAGGCACGCACGGCCTTGGCGGTCAGGACATCGGCCACGGCTTCCTGGAAGCTGGCGCAGACATCTTCCACGCTGATGGTCTCCCCTGCCTTTTCGGCGCGCTCCACGTAGCGGGCCACGGAGGTCTTAAGCCCAGAGAAGGAAAAATCGTGGCGGTGCGGGCCGCGCAGATCCTCGGCGCGGGACATGCCACGCGGGAAATCGATGGTAGCTTCGCCGCGGGCGGCGAGCTTATCAATCACCGGGCCGCCCGGGTAGCCCAGCCCGAGGAGGCGGGAGACTTTGTCGTAGGCTTCACCGGCGGCGTCGTCAAGCGTAGAGCCCAACTCTCGCATGGGCTTGCCGACGGCCTCAACCTCCAACAGCTGCGTATGCCCGCCCGAGACCAAGAGGGCCACCGAGTGCGGCAGCTCTTCGCCTTCCAGGTTGGCCACGGCAACGTGGCCGCCTAGGTGGTTAACGCCGTAGAAGGGCACGCCCCAAGCCGCGGCATAGGCCTTGGCGGCCGAGGCACCCACCAGCAAAGCACCGGCCAGGCCGGGCCCTACGGTAGCGGCGATGGCATCCGGCTTGGCGATGCCCGCCTCATTAAGCGCCGCCTGCATGACCTGCGGCATGGCCTCAAGGTGGGCGCGGGAGGCGATTTCCGGGACGACGCCACCGAAGCGCGCATGCTGCTCCATGGAGGAAGCAACGGCATTGGCGATGATTTCCATGTGGCCATCCGCGCGAAGCTCGACGATGCCCACGCCGGTTTCATCGCAGGAGGACTCGATGCCCATGATCTTCATGACTGCTCCTTAATCTTCTTGGCTATCTTCTGGGCGCTCGGACTGACGCGGGCGCACCATCACGTGCGCATCCGCCCCGGAGGGTTGGTAATAGTTCTTGCGAATCCCCTGCTTGGTAAAGCCGTAGCGCTCATACAGGCCAATAGCAGGATCGTTGCCCACACGAACCTCGAGGAAGACCGGGGCATCCTTGAGATCCGCGATATGGCAGATATTGTCCATCATCATCCGCGCGATGCCGCGGCGCTGCGCGGCGGGATCGACGCCGATGGTGTGGATTTCAAACTCCGGGTCCGCGGCCGGCCCCATCATGCCGATGCCCGCATAGCCTAGGAGTTCCAAGGGTTCCGGTTCCTCGATCGCACCTTCCACCCCGAAATAGAAGTTGAAGGGCTGGGCCATTTCTTCCCGGAAAATCCGGCTGGACCACGGAGTTTCGCCTGGGAAAAGGACCTCTTCCAGCTCGGCGCACCGAGGTGCATCGGCCGGGGTTAGCTCGCGCAGCTTCACAGTTCGACCTTGGGGATGGCGGCAGAAAGCTGCTGCTGCTTTGGCGGGACCGCATCTGGGCGGCGTAGGTACAGCGGCACGACAGGAGCCGGTTCTGCCTCTAGGTCGGCCGCGGCAACGAGGGCCACTGCGGTTGGATGGGCCGCGCAGTGCGGCAGGGCGACGAGCTTCTCGGGGAGCTGCTCAGCAAGGCGGTCGGGAATAATGACCTGCGCGGTGGAGGCAAGTTCCACCTCGAGTTCGGCCGGTTTCGTCACCGCGGGGCCAGAAATGCGCTGCACACCGGAGTCGGTGGCGCGGTAAGTGGCCCAGTAGATCTCTTTGCGGCGGGCGTCGGTGGCCACCAAGGCGGTCGCCTCGTCGGCCGCGTCGGCAGGATCTAGGTGGAGCTCGGCGGCGGCCGCGATGGCATCGTGCGTGCAGATGCCGTGGAGGGGGATAGAAAGGGCGTCGGCAAGCGCGGAGGCAGTCGCCATACCCACGCGCAACCCGGTAAATGGACCCGGGCCCACGCCGGTGACCACCGCTTCGAGGTCGGAATACTCCATGCCCGCCTCTGCGAGGATCTCAGTGATGGTAGGAATGAGCAGCTCATTATGCGCGCGGGTATCCTCCAACACGCGCTCGGTGCTCTGCCCAGTTGCGGTATCCACTACCCCGGTAACCAGGGCGGTGGTAGCCGTATCGATCGCGAGGACGCGCATTAGGCGACCATCTTCCAGGTGCCATCCTCGCGCTGGAAGCCCAGCGGCTGGGTGCCCTGGATCATGGGCACGCCGCCATCAAGGCTCTGGCCCTGCTGCTCCATGGCCTTGACCTGCATGTCGATCATCTCGCACACCTCGACCTTTTCCGGATCCAGCTCTTCGATGAAGGGCTTAGCGCTCTGGGAAATAGCTACCGCGTAGCTCTTGCCTTCAGGCACCGCACCATCTTCAAAGGTGATGTTCTCGGTATCTATCTGTGCCTCTTTAACCTTGTCTTCGCGCATGCCCGGGCAAATGAAACCGATGGCGGGGTATTCCTCACCATAAACATCGGTGGGCATGAGGGTCATAAACTCCAAGTTATTTGGCGTCTTGTCCAGCGTGGAGGAGAGGTTTCCCTCCAAGTGGTCATCCTCGCGCAGCGTGGAGGAGGCAAGAAGAACCATCATGACAACGATAAAGATGGCGATGATGGCGGCGGTGAGGTTGCGAGCGAATTTAGTCATGGGGTGAGTATGGCTCCTTGAAAAGATGTTTAAGTTTCAGGCGGGCGGCGGTGATTCTGGCAATCGATGCTACCTGGTTAACCGCAACACAAAACCCACAGGGTAGTGCCTGCCAGTGTAGGCGGGCGACCCTGTGGGTGAGTAATTAACGCGAGATATTGCGCTATAGCAACAGCAGGAGCAGCACCTGCGAGGCAATGATCTTGCCGATAATTGTGGTGGGATAGACCGTGGCCCATCCGCGGCCGGCCAGCTCGGTGCCGGTTTGATCACGAATATAGGCAAAGACTGCAGGGTTGGTGGTCATGCCGGCCGCACAGCCCATGGCCTCGTCCCACTTCAGCTTCAGGACCAGCATGCCGATGACGCCGATCAGGATGGCGGAGGTCAAGGTGATAATAAGGCCCACGCCCATGATGGTCAGGGAGGACGGATCCGTCAGGGCATCGCGGAAAGAGGCGCCGGCCGAGGTGCCCACGCCGGCCAGGAACAAGGTAAGGCCCATATTAGAAATGGTTTCGCGCGTGTGAAATGGCATCTGCCAGTTCAACGGGCCGGTACGGTTGAGGTAGCCCAGCAGCAGACCGACAACCACGGGGCCGCCACCAAAGCCCAGCTGCAAGGTGGAACCGCCCGGCATCGGAATCGGAATGAGGCCGAGCAACATACCCAGCGACAGGCCGATAGACATGGACCGCAGGTCCGCGTTGCCCAAAGCGGCCTCAGAGTCACCGAGGTACTTGCGCACGTACGGCAGGCGGCTCGGGCTGGTTACTACGCGAACACGGTCCGAGTAGTTAAGCACCGTGTCCGGGTGCGGGACGAGGTCTTTATCGCCCTTGCGGACACGAGCGATGATAAAGCCGTGATCAAGAGCCTTGATCTCGCGGACCGACTTGCCAGCAATATCCGGGTTGGACACGGTAATACGGGCGTACTTCAAACCGGCTTCCTCGGTCAGCTCCACCGGGTATTCTTCACCCAAAATCTCAATAGCCTTATCGACGGCCTCTTCTGAGCCGTTGAGCAGATAAGCCTCGCCCTCGCACAACGGCATTTCCGGAACAGCCAGGCGGTGGCGCTCCTCGTCCGAGATGATACGGGTAGCAACGACAGTCTGACCGGTAACGCGGTAGATGTGGCCAGCGGTGTCATTAAAGTTCTTGGTCAAACGCACGCCCTTGGCCACAAGCTCGGCGGGAATCATGCCCTCTTCGCGGGCATCTTCCTCATGGTTGGCTTTGACAACCTTGGCGCCGATGGCGGCGACGAGGATCGCGCCGATCACTGCGCCCGGGTAAGCCAAGGAGTAACCGACGACCGGGGTGGAATCGCCCACCATTTCCACCACGGCGGCCATGCCCGGCGTGGAGGAAAGCGAACCGGCAAACATACCGGTAGCTTCTGGCGCGCTCAGGTCAAAGGCGCGGATAAGGCCATAGCCGACCGCGACCAAAATAACCAGCATGCCCAGCATGAAGACGGTGAGCTTCCAACCGCGGGTTTTGAACTCGCGGACAAAGGACGGCCCGAAGCTAAGGCCAATGGCGTAGACGAAGATAGCCAGACCGAATTGATAGACCAGCGGTGGAATTTGGATATCCGGATTGGCAGTAGATAGACCCAGTGCCACGAACATCGCAGCCGCGGCACCGAGGGAGATGCCGAAGATCTTAATCTTGCCAATCGCTAGACCCACCGCCATGATGACGAAGAGAGATAGCAAAGGACTTGAGGCGAGAAAATTCAACACCGTAATAGAATTACGTAGTGGTTATACCCGGATCAAGTTAACCACCCAGTAATAATGATCACTTTATCCCCCTGAAGCTAAGATTTGTGCTATGCAACACCTTGCCAGGACCATGTGAAGCGGCGAACATCCTCATCTGCGCCGGCATAGTCCGCCGGCTCGCGGTCAATGCTGATAAATAGGTAGCGCTCCACAATCTGCTCTACTAGTCCCCCGCCCCATTCGGCAATAACCACGGCGTCTTCAAGCTCCGTGTCCAGGTCGAGGGCGTCAAGCTCCCCTAACGGATCCCCAGAATTAGCACCGCCTTCATCGAGCAGGCGGTAGGCATCCACATGCACAAGGTCTGGCCCACCCACAGTAGAGCGGTGCACGCGGGCGATAACGAAGGTCGGCGAGGTAACGCGACCTTTAACCTGCATGCCCTTGGCGACGCCCTGCGTCAGCGTCGTCTTTCCAGCCCCCAACGGCCCATCCAGGATCACTACGTCGCCGGCTTCAAGCGCTGCACCCAGTTCTTCCCCGAATGCGTAGGTTTCTTCCACCGTGGATAGATCGCGGCTACCAGATTCCGGAAAGCTACTGCGCATCGTCTTCTCCTATATATTCGCGTTCGGTGCGGCCATCGGGCAGGCACACTACCTCATAGTTAATGGTTCCTGCCGCCGCGGCGAGATCCGTGGCCGATACTCCCCCGTTGCCAAAGATCACGGCTTCTTGCCCCGTGTCCACGCCATGGGGGTTTTCACCCAAGTCCACCACAATCTGATCCATACAGATTCGGCCTACCTGTGGGTAGAGGTGCCCACCAATGCCTACGTGCAGGTCGCCCTGGTAGCCACGCGGCAGGCCATCTGCGTAGCCGCAATCCACTGTGGCCAAAAATCCCGGCTTATCGGCCTTCCAGGTCAATCCATAGCACGTGCCCTCCCCTGGTTGAATGGGCTTGACGTTGAAAATCTGTCCGGACCAGGTCATGGCGGGGCGCAGGCCGTGCTCACGCCCTTCGATGGGCTCCAAGCCATAGCAGGCGGCGCCTACGCGCACCTGCTCAAAATAGGAGGAAGGCCGCGTCAGCACAGCTGGTGAATTGGCCAGGTGATTGACTGGGCACTCCAGGCCAATCTCGCGCGCGAGCCGCAGAGCCGCGCGAAACGCCTCCTCTTGGGCATCATTGTGCGGATTATCCGGCTCATCGGCACACGCAAAGTGGGACATGAGGCCGAGCACTTTGATGTGTGGGGCATCGCGCAGCACCTTAAAGGTCTCTGCCCAATCCTCTTCATCCACACCGGAGCGGTGCATGCCGGTTTCCACCTTGACGTAAATCTCCGCGGGAGTTTCGGATTTGACCAATTGATGCGCTTGCTCGAGAGAGTTGACCGCCACCTCAATACCGCAGGCAAGCGCCTCTTCGAGGATTTCTTCCGTCTGCCAAATCCACGCCACGATGGGCGCATCCACGCCCGCGCGGCGCAGGTCCACGGCCTCCCGCAGGGTGGCCACGCCAAAGCAATCCGCGCCGGCGCGCGCCATCACCGGCACAACCTTGGCCGCGCCATGCCCATAGGCATCGGCCTTGACCACGCACATCAGCTTGACCTCAGGCCCCACCTTTTCCTTGATGAGGCGGACGTTGTGCGCAATAGCGGAGAGATCAATTGTGGTTTTCAGCATGCTCACCATTGTGCCACTGCTCACCCTTGTGCTGAATTCGGGCAGGGTATGGCCCGTGCACCAGCATCGTGCCTGGGAAGATCTGTGCGCAACAGAAAAGCCCCCTTACCTCCCACACAAGAAACGCGGCAAGTAAGGGGGCTTAGCTAGTACCGTTCGGTGTGGATTACTCCACGGTCACGGACTTAGCCAGGTTACGCGGCTGGTCAACGTCGTAGCCCTTGGACTTTGCTACATGGGCGGCGAAGATCTGCAGCGGCACGGTGGCCAGCAGCGGCTGCATGAGGGTCGGCGCCTTCGGGATGCGGATGACGTGGTTAGCGTAATCCTCCACGGCGGTATCGCCCTCTTCCGCAATCACGATGGTGATGGCACCGCGGGCGCGGATCTCCTGGATATTGGAGACGACCTTGGAGTGCAGGGAGTCGCGGCCGCGCGGGGACGGCACGATGACGAAGACCGGCTGGCCTTCCTCAATCAGTGCAATCGGGCCGTGCTTGAGCTCGCCGGCGGCAAAGCCCTCGGCGTGCAGGTAGGCGATCTCCTTGAGCTTCAGCGCGCCCTCAAGAGCTACAGGGAAGCCGACATGGCGGCCCAAGAAGAGCACGGATTCCGCATCCTTCATGGAATTGGCCAGGTTGGCCACCTGGTCCTCTTCGTCGATGACGTTTTGGACCTTGTCCGGCATGTGACGCAGCTCAGCAAGAACGCTCTGGATTTCATCGGCGAACATGTTGCCGCGCAGCTGGGCCAAGTAGAGGCCAAGCAGGTAGGTAGCGGTAATCTGCGCCAGGAAGGCCTTGGTGGAGGCTACGGCGATTTCCGGACCGGCGTGGGTGTAGAGCGCGGCATCGGATTCGCGCGGAATGGACGAGCCCTGGGTATTGCAGATGGCAATAACCTTGGCGCCCTGCTGGCGGGCGTGGCGCACGGCCATCAGGGTATCCATGGTCTCGCCGGACTGGGACAGTGCGACGACCAAGGTCTTCTCGTTCACAATCGGATCGCGGTAGCGGAACTCGTGGGCTAGCTCAACCTCGGTAGGAATGCGGCACCAGTGCTCGATAGCGTAGCGTGCCACGTGGCCGGCGTAAGCGGCGGTACCGCAGGCAATGACGATGATCTTGTCGATGGACTTCAAAACGGTCTCATCGATGCGCAGATCATCGAGAGCCAGCTGGCCCTGTTCATCGAAGCGGCCGAGGAGGGTATCGCGCACGGCGGAAGGCTGGTCGTGGATTTCCTTTTCCATGAAGGAATCGAAGCCGCCCTTTTCCGCGGCGGCGGCATCCCACTTGATTTCAAAAGGCTTGCCCTGTGCAGGGTTGCCCTCATAATCGGTGATTTCTACCTCGTCGGCGGTGATGGTCACGACCTGGTCGTTGTCCATCTCTACGGCGGACTTGGTGTAGTCAATGAAGCCGGATACATCGGAGCCGAGGAAGTTTTCGCCCTCGCCCAGGCCGATAACCAACGGCGAGTCACGGCGAGCGGCAACGATGCGATCGGACTGCTCGGCGTGGATGGCCAGCAGGGTGAATGCGCCCTCGAGGCGGGAACAGGTCAGCTGCATTGCCTTGGTGAGGTCACCAGCGGCCTCGTTGTGGAAGACATCGCCCAGCAACGTAGCGGCAACCTCAGTGTCGGTCTCAGAAACGAAGTTGTAACCCTTATTCAGAAGCTCGGACTTTAGCTCGGCAAAGTTCTCAATGATGCCATTGTGCACCACGGCCAGCTTGCCACCATCGACCACGTGCGGGTGCGCATTCAGGTCGGTAGGACCACCATGGGTAGCCCAGCGGGTATGGCCAATGCCCAGCACGGAGTCTGGCAACGGGCGGGCCTCAATCTCAGCATCCAGCGCAGCAACCTTACCGGCCTTCTTGCGCCAGCTGATGTCCCCGTCGGCGTACATTGCTACGCCAGCGGAGTCATAGCCGCGGTATTCCAAACGGCGCAGCCCTTCCAGAACTACGTCGAGGGCGAAGTAATCACGGTCACCACCAGCGTGACCAATATATCCAACAATTCCACACATGGTTGCTGATTTTACAGCACGAGGGGCAAACCTCTAGGCGGGCGGGGCGTCGGCAAGCGAAGCCTATCACCCCACCCGCTAGTGCGCTGGGAAAACTAGCGCGTCGCCTGCTCCAAAAGCTCCAGAATGTGGTGGTAATCCTCACCGGTAGCACGGGTCAGGCCGAGCTCGCAGGTGCGGTTGGTCGAGGCGTGATACTGCGCCCCGATTTCCTTGACTTGCGCTGCCTCGGCGCGGGTAGCGGCTTCTGTAAGTTCTGGGTGGAGCATGCCGCGGTCGCCAGCATAACCACAGCAATTCCAGTCAGTAGGAATGTGGACCTCGGCCGCGGCGGCGCGGGCTACCTTTTCTACGTCCTCCATCATGCCCAGCTGGAAGGCAGAGCAGGTGGGGTGCACGGTCACGGAGGCCGCGGGGTTCTTAACCTCAAGCTGTGGCAGGAGGGTATCGGCCGTAAAGCTAATGGCGTCGATGACGGTAATGCCTACCGACTCCAGCATGTCCTTAAATCCGGCGGTGCAGCTGCTGGCGTCCACGATGACCGGCAGGCGCGCACCATCGGTGGCCTCCATGACGACATCGCGCACGCGCTGTTCCATTGCATCGTGGCCGGCCTGCATGCCCTTAGAAGCCCATGGGGTGCCACAGCAGAGCTTGTCGATGCCCGCCGGAACCTCCAGCGCTACCCCGGCGCGCTCCAAGAGAGCCACGAAGGAATCGGTAGTACCCTTGCCGCCACCCTGCGGACCAAACATGGTGTTCACGCAGGCTGCTAGGTAAATGCCGGTGGTCTGCGCGTAGCGGTCGCCCACGCGCCCGGCCAAGCGCCCGCGGGACTTGCCGCCCTTGCCCAGCTCCGGCTGGTACTGCGGCAGGTTATCGGTGCCGATGAGGCTACGGCCCACGTCGGTAACCTTCTTGACCAGCTCGGTGGGAAGCAAGTGCGCCCCGGTCAGCGCCAGCCCGGCGCCTTGGCTAACCACCTGCCAATTCTTGGCGGCCGCGCCCCATAGCTTCTGCTGCGCTGGTTGCGTCTCCTCGCGGCGCAGGCGCTTGATGAACTTGCCGGTATCGATGCCTACTGGGCAGGCTGTGCGGCACATGGAATCCACCGCGCAGGTCTCGATACCCATGTACTCGTAGGCCTGATCCAGCTCAGCGACGAGTTGGCTATCGCCCGCCTCTTCCGCGCGCTTGCGGGCGCGGCGCACCACAATGCGTTGGCGTGGGGTCAGCGTGAGGTCGCGCGACGGGCAGACCGGTTCGCAGTAGCCGCACTCCACGCAGCGGTCCACTTCCTCTTCCACGGTGGGGTTGAGCTTGATGTTCTTGATGTGCGCATCCGGATCATCATCCAAGATGACACCCGGGTTCATTGTGTTGGTGGGATCGCAGGCCCGCTTGAGTTCCTGCATGACCGCATAGAGTTCGTCGCCGTATTGGCGGCGCACATACGGCGCCATGGCGCGGCCGGTGCCGTGCTCGGCCTTGAGGTTGCCCTCGGCGGAGAGGACCAAGTCCACCATGCCCTCGTTGAAGTCGTTATACCGACCGATGGCGTCATCGCCTTCAAAACGGTCCGTAAGCAGGAAGTGGATATTGCCGTCCTTGGCGTGGCCGAAAATGACGGCATCGTCATAGCCATAACGGGTAAATAGTTCCTGCAGCGAGGAACACGTATCCGCCAGGTCGCCGACGGGTACCACGATGTCTTCCAAAAGGGCCGTCGTACCGGACGGGCGTGCCTCTGCTACTTGGGCGTAGAGGCCCTTGCGGAAGTTCCACGCGGCATTGCGAGCGGCGGTGTCTGCAGAGAAAGCGGCCGGGGACTGCAATGGCAGCTCGCGCAAGAGCTGCGAGCCCTTGCCCTCCTTATCGCGCAACTCCTCTTCTGCATCCGCATGGTATTCGATGAGCAGTGCGGCCTGCTTGTCCACATCGAAACCGGTGATGGCCTGCGGAACCTTGTCAAAGCCTTGGCCCACGCGAATAGAGGCGGAGTCCATTAGCTCCAAGGTGGCCGCCCCGGTATCCAGCAGAGCCGGCAGGGACTTGGTGGCAGCGGTGAGATCATCAAATACCGCGACCGTGGTGGTGGTCAGCTTAGAAATCGCCACGGTGCGGAAAACCGCTTCCGCAATAAAGGCCAGGGTTCCTTCCGACCCGATAAGCAAGTGCTCAAAAAGTTTGACCGGGCTATCAAAGTCCAGGAAGGAATTGAGGCCATAGCCCATCGTGTTTTTCAGCTGGAAGTGGCGGCGGATAATATCCACGGACTCTTGATTATCGCGCACGCGGCGCTGCAGGCGGATAAGCGTGTCCACCAGCTCCGGCTCCTGCTCTTGGAACTGCCGGTCGGCGTCCGGATCGGCGGTGTTAATCACGGTGCCGGTGGGCAGCACGAAGGTCAGCGATTCCAGGGTGTTATACGTATTGAGCTCAGTGCCGCAGGCCATGCCGGAAGAGTTATTGGCCACCACGCCGCCAATGGTGCAGGCAGACTCACTCGCCGGATCCGGGCCGAGCTTGCGGTTGCGCAGGCCCAACCGAGCATTAACCTGGCGCACCGTCGCACCAGGCTGGACGCGCACGCGCTTGCCCTCATCCAATACCTCGATGCCGCGGAAGTGCTTGCGCACGTCCACCAGGTAACCATCGCCAGAGGCCTGGCCGGCAAGGGACGTGCCGCCGGAGCGCAGGGTTACCGGAACATTCTGCTGTCGGCCCGCACGGAAGATGGCGGCCACGTGCTCGGCGGAGCGAGCCTCGATGACTGCCTTGGGGGTGTACAGGTAGTGCGAGGCATCGGAGGCATGCGCCACGCGGTCAATAACCTCGGTTTTTACCTCCATCCCGTAGCGGTTAGAAAGTTCTTCCACATCAACGACGCCGGTAGTCATGTACCGCAGCCTGCCTTCCCAGAAATAAAAGAGTACGTAGTTGTTCACACATTGCACTCCCCTGCGCGCACAGGTGCAAGTTAGGAGGGGCTTAGGAAAGCCTTTCCACCACACCCGTGGCTCGGCTGGATACTGCGCAGACATTTCTCAGATAAACCCGCACCCTTTCCCGCCTAGCGGGTGATCTTCATCTATCCTGGAATGCGTGTCTGCGAATTTGAATAAACATCTAGCAACGTTGTCGAAGCGTGGTCGCAACCGAGTTTTGGTTGGCGACCTTGACTATGCCGGAATCACTGGCAAGGTTTATACCCCCGCGGAGGGCCAAAGCCTGCCCGCCGTGGCCTTTGGCCATGACTGGATGCACAAGATTAAGGATTACCACGCCACCCTGCGCCACTTGGCCAGCTGGGGCATCGTCGTGGTAGCCCCCGATTCTGAGACCGGCCCCTTCCCCAACCACCGCAACCTGGCCGCGGATATGGAATCCGCGCTGCAGATTGCCGCTGGGGTCAAGCTGGGCGCCGGAAATATTACGGTCTCCCCGGGCAAGCTCGGCATGATTGGCCACGGCATGGGCGGTGGTACGGCCGTGCTTGGCGCCTTGGATAACCAGAAGGTCGCCGCCGTCGCCGCGATCTACCCTTCCATCACCGCGCCGTCTGCGGTGCAGGCGGCCCGCCGCATTAATACCCCGGGCTTGGTCATTGGCGCCGGCCAGGAAGATATTTTCAATGCCGGCAACCCCGCCAAGCTGGCCCATAACTGGAATGGCCCAGTCTGCTTCCGCGCCATCGATAAGGGCAGCCACGCTGGCTTTACCGAAGATCGCCTGCGCAAGCTGGCCATCGGCACCGCCGCATTCCAATCCGGCCCCACCGAAATCGCCCGCGGTTTGGTCACCGGATTCTTGCTAGCCACCCTCAATGGCGATTCCACCTATGACGCCTTTGCGGATCCAGAGGCCAGCGCGAAGAAGGTCCGAAGCCTCGTAGGCGAGGACTTGGCCGAGCGCGCAGGCGTCACCCGCGACGCCTAAGTATTAGCCCCGCCGCAGCACAGATTGCACCTGCCCCGACGCGTTCCGTGAGCGCGCCGGGGCAGCGCCATATCGGGGCCTTGGCACCGCCGCTGCTTGCCGACGCCCCACCTGGCCCTCCTCCCTTCGCGCCTCTTGCATGGCTTTATCCGCGGACTTTTCTAACTCGTCCTGCGCTTTCGCCAGCGTTTTTTCAAATTCCAGCAGGCGTTTAGCCGTCCTTTCCCGAAAGCCCTGCGCAAATTCTGCGAAGTCGTTATTCATTACCACTGACCTGCCTTTCGTGCCTTAATGGTTGGTTCTTCTGGCGCGGGTGCCGCCTCCTGCTGCGGTGCCGGCTGTGGTGCCGGTGCCGGTGCTGGTTCAGGAGCTGGGGCTGGTGGCGGTGCCGGTGCCTCCGCTGGACCGGACGCCGGGAGGTGTGCCACCTTCTCTGGTGGCGGCGTTGGCTCCTCTACCTGAGACAGCTCAGGAGGCGGAGTCATGACGCCATCATCACCAATTGGCTCCGGTTTGGGCTCTGGCTCTGGCTCTGGTTTAGGTTCCGGGCAGGGATCAGGTTCTGGCTCAAGCTCCGCCTCAGGAACGGGGCCCGGTTCAGGTTCCTGCACTGGGCAATCCGCCTCCGACATGATCTCCAGGCACTGCGCAGCGCCTTCCACAATGAGTCCCACGCCTACCAAAGCGATTCCGGCCCCCACTATGCCGAGGCTGCCGCTGCAGGAGGATTCAATTCCACAGCCTTCTGAGCTGGTTTGGGTCGTTTCCACACATTCTTCGGTACTTTCCGCGGTACTTTCTGGGCAGAGCGTTTCCTCGCCTGCGCCCGATTCAGAAGCGGGCTCCGTATCCAAGTCTGGTTTAGGTTTCGGCTCTGGCTGAGGTTCAGGTTCCGGGCACGGCTCTTCTACTTGCTGTGGCTGTTCTGGCGGCTCCTGCGGCGGAATGATCTCCGCCTGTGCCGGCCTAGTTATCTCTACTTCACGCTGGAACTGCGATGAACGCTCGGTAAATGATTGCTCGATGCACTCTTGGCAATGGCAGCCGAGACCGTGTTCTGCAGTGATCTCCGTGTGCACTTCCGTCTTGGCTGAAGGCTCGGGACTAGGTGTGCTAGTCCGCTCCGGCTCCGGTTCGGGGCATTCCCTTGGTGGAGCTGGTGGCGGCGAAGGAGACGTCGGCTGTGGCGGCGCGGAAGTGGTGTGGCTCGATTCTTGTTTTGAGTAAGGCTCCGGCATGGGCGTGGGCTCTGGTGGGCACTCCACTTGGGCCGGCTCGGTGGGCTGCGAGGGCGGGGGTGGGCATTCTTCCTTCGGCATCGGCTTAGTGGGAGTAGGAGTGTCCGGGCATTGCTCTACCGGTGCGGGGCAGGCACCATCTGCAGGTTTAGCCGGCGCCGGGCATTCTTCCGGAATCGGACGCTCACAGACGCATTCGCAGCGCGATTCAAACTCGTTATAGCAGGACTCAATCGCATCATCGCGGTCGCGGCAGGTGCTAGCGATATTGTGATTCGTCTCTTCGATAACGCGCCCGCCGATGGTGGAAAGAATCGGGATGATAAACCGGGCCAGCGGGTGCTTGGTGGCCACCATGGACAAGATATTCAGCAATGGGATGACCGCAGAGATGAGCTCGGTAAGGGCGGTGTCGGAGACATCGACGACGTCGGCAATAGCGCCTGAGCACTGCTCCGCCGAGCTGGTGAGATGTGCGGCGTTTTGGCGGTCAATGTCGAGGTCTTCCTGCACGCCGCACAGGTGCTCACGCATGGCGCCCTGAGCAACCTCGGAATCATCCTGCTGCAAATAGCCCGCTAGTCCAGCACCGCCTCCCTTCGGGCGATTGCCGCCCACTGCCGCAACGGTGTTTTTCACCAGGTTTTCGGGCGCGATGCCATCGACCGCACCGACTAACTCCCCCAGGAGGTTCATCGGCATACTGGGGCCCGGGTAGCTTCCCAAGCATGCGAATTGGAATTGGGAGATCGCGTTGGAATAGTCCCCCAGCAAGGATTTGGTCAGCGTACTCACTTGTTCGCCTCCCCGCCCCGTGCAAAGGAGCTGCCAAAGGACTCATCAAAATCGGCAAAGGCGCGCACCTGTTCATGGGCGGCGTGGGCGGTGGCGGATAAATTATCCAACCTCTGCCCGCCGCGCTCATGGATGCGCGCCAAGACATCACGAATGCGCTCACCGTGGCCGCCAAAGTTGCGTCCAGCCGCGGACACCGGAAAATCCGGTACCTCGGCCCGGTGGGCATCGCGTTGCTCGTCGTTATCGGCTACGACCTGCCGTAGTGCGGACATCGCCTCCGAGGGGCGAAGAAAAACCTCAGACACTGGTGTATTCCCCCAAATCCATATACGGTAAAAGTTCTCACCTTCATTGGACTGGGGATTGCGCCAAATGGTTCCCTAGGAGGCCAAAATTCTTCCGCCCTCGGCGGTTGTCCTAGACCGAGGAAACGATGGCGGAAAGCCTCCCGGCAACCTTGCGAGCCTGCTCCTTATCGGCGGCCTCCACCATGACGCGGAAAACCTCCTCAGTGCCGGAGGGACGCAACAGGACGCGGCCAGTTTCGCCGAGTTCTTCCTCGGCCTGGGCAATGGCTTCTTGTACTTCGGGGGCGTCCATGATGACACCCTTATCAGAAACCGGCACGTTAATGAGCACCTGCGGCAGCACGGTCATCACCGATGCTAATTCCTTTAGGGACTTCCCAGACTTGGCCATGCGCGCCATGATGGACAGGCCAGTAAGCGTGCCGTCGCCAGTCGTGCAATCATCTGGCAACACGACGTGGCCAGACTGCTCGCCGCCCAAGGAGAAATCGCCGCGGTTGAGCTCTTCCAGAACATAGCGGTCGCCTACTGCGGTGTGACGCACCTCAATGCCTTGTTCCTGCATGGCTAGCTTCAGGCCCAGGTTAGACATGACGGTTGCTACCAGGGTGTTATAGCGCAGGTCATTATCTTCCTTCATGCCTACGGCCAGCAGTGCCATAATCTGGTCACCGTCAACAACATTGCCCTCGGCATCCACAGCCAGGCAGCGGTCAGCGTCGCCATCGTGCGCCAGGCCCAGATCGGCGCCATGCTCGACGACGGCCTCCTGCGCCTTTTCAATGTGCGTCGAACCGCAGTCCTCATTGATATTGAAAGCATTCGGCTTGTTGTGGATAGCAATAACCTCTGCGCCCGCCGCCTCGTAGGCGATCGGAGCAACCTTGGAGGCCGCACCATTGGCGGTATCTACGACCACCTTGATACCGCTGAGGTCGGTGGAGACTACTTCCTTCAAGTGGTTGAGGTAGCGCTCGCGTCCGTCTGGGGCCTCCGAGATGATGCGGCCCAGCTTGGTGCCAGTCGGGCCATCCTCGGTGAGGTTTTCCATGGTGGCCTGAATCTGATCTTCTACCTCGTCCGGCAGCTTCTTGCCACCTGCGGAGAAGAACTTGATGCCGTTGTCTGGCATCGGGTTGTGGGAGGCGGAAATCATCACGCCCAAATCCGCACCATAGTCATCCGTCAGGTAGGCAATCGCCGGCGTTGGCAGCACGCCTACGCGCACCACGTCCACGCCGCGGGAAGCCAGGCCGGACGCAATCGCCGCATCCAGCATCTCGCCAGAAACACGTGGGTCGCGGCCAATAATGGCCAGCGGTTGGCGCTCGTAGGATTCACGCTTGGCGGTAAATACCTCCGCAGCGGCCTGACCTAGTTGCAAGGCCAGAATTGGGGTCAGCTTCTTGTTCGCGAGGCCGCGAACGCCATCGGTTCCAAAAAGTCGAGTCATGCAGTCAATTATGCACCGTACGCCCTGCCCGTTGCATGTTGGGGCGGTTTAGGCGGAAGCAAGCTTCTGGTTTATCAAGGCGTTGAGTGAAATTCCTTCCGTCCTTGCTTCCATCACTAGCTTGCGATGCAGCGACGGAGAGGTTCGAACGTTGAATTTTCCCGAATATGACCGAGCTCCCAACGGTTGTGGGATGACTTCCCCTGAAACCTGCATATCTTCTACTACTTCCGCAACCAACTTCAGAAGTTCCTGCTCTGCACAGCTACGGTCAGAATCCGGCCACGATAGTGAAGGAAACTCGGCAACCGTCGCCACAAACTCATTATCCTCTTCAGACCAGAAGACTTGATAGGTGTATTTGCTGACGTCCATCTTTTATTTTCTTTCTTGCTCAGTTTGTAGTTTTTGTACCGCTTTAAGAACTTGGCGAACTTGGTAAGCTTTCGCTTTTCCTTTCGCGTTCTGAATATTCACTCGGGGATCTCCACGCCATGGCGTCTTATAAGTTCTGTGCGACGTGCCTTTGCTGCTTCTTGCTCAAAAAATAGTCACACACACTTACTAGATCCGAAAAGGCTATGTTCACTGGGCTTCTTTTCATTTTGGCCAAGATTTCTTCTACACTGCTACCCACAATTAATCAGTACCACATATAGTACTACGATGCAGAGGTGTCGGTCTCCTCTGCCAAAGCTCAAAACGACGAAAGCCGCCACTTCCCAAAGGAAGCAGCGGCTTTGCGTAGCGCTTGCGCGCGCAGTAGAAGCGAGATTAACGCTTGGAGTACTGCGGTGCGCGACGTGCCTTGTGCAGACCGGCCTTCTTACGCTCAACTGCACGAGCATCTCGGGTGAGCAGACCAGCCTTCTTCAGGGCGGTGCGGTCAGCCGGGTTGTAGATGTTCAGTGCACGAGCGATAGCCAGACGCAGGGCGCCAGCCTGACCGGTTGGGCCGCCGCCGTTAACGGTGACCTTGAGGTCGAACTGGTTCTCGCGCTCCAGCAGGGTCAGCGGAGTGAGGATGTCCTGCTGGTGCAGCTTGTTCGGGAAGTACTCGCCGAACTCGCGGCCGTTAACCACAATCTGGCCGGAGCCAGCAACGAGGCGAACACGTGCGACGGCGCGCTTACGGCGACCGACGGTCTGGATCGGGCCCTCGTGTACCGGAGCGGCAGCCTCGACCTCTTCGGTCTCGGCCGGTGCGATGGAATCACCGATGGTGTTGGTGAACTCTTCGGTAGCGGCGCTTGCTGCAGCGATGTCAGCAGCGTCGGCTACGTTGTTGTCGATGTTCTGCTCAGACATTACTGTGCCACCTGCTTAAACTCGAAGGTTTCCGGCTTCTGGCCGGCGTACGGGTGCTCTTCGCCTGCGAAGACGTGCAGCTTCTTGATGGAAGCGCGGGAGAGCTTGTTGTGCGGCATCATGCCGGCAACGGATTCCTCGATAACGCGAACCGGGTTGGCGTCCAAAGACTGACCCAGGGTCATGGACTTCAGGCCGCCCGGGTAACCGGAGTGGCGGTAGCGCATCTCGCGGCCGCGCTTGTTGGAAGAAACGTGGATCTTGTCAGCGTTGATGATGATGACGTGGTCACCAGCGTCAACGTTCGGTGCGAACTGTGGCTTGTGCTTGCCGCGCAGCAGGTCTGCAACGGTGGAAGCGAGCTTGCCCAGCACCACATCAGTAGCGTCGATGACGTACCACTTGCGGGTGATGTCACCGCTCTTTGGGTGGAAAGTAGACAATTTGACTCCTTGAAAGTCTGTCTCGGAACTGCCGGCCAGCGCTAAGCATCCATTCACTCCCGTACAGCGGCCGGTGGAGACCTGCAGGGAGCGCTTCGCCAGCTGCTTGCCGACGAGCGAACACATAGGCTTCCTACCCTACTTGCTCACCTGCCCAAAGACCAAAACACCGAAACCGGCACCTGCCGCGGCTCAAACGGGAGGTGCCGGCTCGTGGGTACGGACTAGAAAGGTGCGACTTCAAAGAATGGAAGAGATAGCAAGAGAAAAGAACTAGAAAAGGAGTATTCACGCTGGCTTCTTGGTCGAGGCTGCGGCTGCGTCCGCCTCCTGCCACGCGGGTGTGGTCAGTGGCACCGCAGCCCCGACGGGGACAGCGTAGAACCGTGCGAACAGGGTGTGGATTTAGCCCCAGCTTGCGGCGGCGCGACGATTGACGTCGCTCATTGCATCATTGCCCTGCGAGACGGTCTTGGAGATGGTGGCGAGCACGGTGTTGAGTTCTTGCGACGCCTTATCCCACTTAGCCTGTGCTTGGTTATAAGCCACGGCGGACTCGCCTTCCCAGGTGCTCACCATCGGCTGCAGGCGCGCCTTCAGGTCTGCCAGAGTGCTGTTGATGCGACCAGAGGTGGCGTTGATATCGGCTGCGGCGGAAGAAATGGCACCGAATTCGTATTTGATCTCGGACATGTGGTGGTGGATTCCCTTCTGTGAATCTATAGCTTTGAGGCTGCGGACTAGTGAAGTGTGCGGTGCGGTTTAGAGAGCGAGGCCGCCGCCCACGTTGGAGAAGGCCTGGGTGTTTTCGGCTTCCACGTTGTCGAAGTTGTGGGCGTTGCTGCGGATATTGTCGGAGATCGAGGCCAAGGCCTCGCGCAGCTGCTGTGCAGAGGTGTTGTAGCGCTGCATCAGGTCATCGAAGGAGACCTGGGCCTGGCCAACCCAGCTGCCGCGGACGGAGTCGACGACGCCCTGCAGACGGGTGAGCTCGCCTTGGACTTCATCATTGGTGTTATCGACTTTGCCGGCGGTGGCGATCATGACATCGGCTTGTGTCTTGAAAGTCTGAGACATAAGAGTGCGCCCCTCCTTAGGGCGGATGAGATTGTGTGTATTTCCCCCGAAAAAGCAGCTGTGCTTCGCATCTGTGCTTTCTCACTTTTATTGGACTGAGCTTTCCGCCAAACGGTTCCCGGCTGGGGGAAAGTTTTTGAGACTATTTTTTGACCAGGCTTTCCGTGGCCATGCGGCAGGCTGCCTTTTGGACGGCGTTGGAGTTATGCCGGGTATGGCATCCCACGGACATCTGGTGCCCACGGTCTTCCCAGGTGGTCCATTCCACCAAGGAGCCGTCCCCAGGGTCTTCGGTATAGGTCAAACGCCCGGCCTCATCGGTGGCATCGCGAAGCGCCGGATCTTCGTCAACCTGCGCGTGAATTTCTTTAAACAAGGCATCCGCCGGCACGTTAAACATCTCATCCGCCGCCAGCAGGATGCGTAGGTTCGGGTCTTCCCCGGTGGCGGTGACCAGGCCATCTTCCACCTTGGTGTGGAACCCACTGGGGACGACTACTGACATTCCCTCCACGTCTAAGCGCTTTTCACCTGGGCTCAATTCGTCACTGCCGGAATCTGACGCACCTGGCATTCCCGGTTGTGGCGAGGCCGGCGCGGACTCCGTTGCGTTCTCGCGGCTTGGCGCGGCGGCGCGCGGTTGCGGGCGCACTGTATCCGAAGCGGCGTCGCCATCGCCGGAAGCCTGGGCACCGATAGCCCACAGGGAAGCTCCGGCCACAGCGATGATGACCACCGCGATTGCGACATGAAAGATATCAATGGCCGCGAGCCAACCGCGCAGGCGATCGGTCCAACGTGAGGTTACTGGCTCGTCGTAGGCAGGCATCTCCATCCCAGCGGTGGGCGGTGCCGATTCTGAGGCCTCGCTGACTGGATGTGAACGCGGAGCGAGTGGGTCTGGGGCTACTGGCGAGGAGATGGCTGGTTCTGAGTCGAAGAGGCGCACCCCGGTGACTTCCAATTGTCGGCAAATGATGGTGGTAGCTTCCTGTGCAATTCCCGTGCCGGAAGAGTCTGCCACCACGCAGGCTTCCACGTCGGGCCAGGACGATCCCGCCATCTTGGATATCTGATCCATGACTTGGCCTAAGGCCCAGCCTTCCACAATGCCGGTTCCCGGCAGGTCATAACGGTAGACCGTTTCAGGCCCTTCAAAGATGGTGGCCGCATCCAGGATGGTGACGGTAATGGGGCTGGCGGTGGTCTCCCCACCAGTAGGGATAGGGGTGTCGGTTGGCGCATTCGCGCTGAGATTGGTGGTCATTTACTTCTCTCCTTCTAGGTACACCGCTTGAGCGACGCCGAGGTTTTCACCGCGGATGCTCCACTGACCGCGGCCGGGTGGTTGGTGGCAGGGCTTGAGTCCGAAGATGGTTCCTTCGTCCCGGTCGGCGTCAAAAAGCAGCAGCGCCGGCTGCAGATCACGCACCGCGGAAAAGAATTGGCCAAAGAGGGCACGGCCGATGCCGCCGGACTTGCGAGCGATAACAAGGTGCAGGCCAATGTCGCGGGCATGGGGAAGCAACTCCAATAGCGGCGAGAGGGCAATATCGCTCAGCAGGTCCGCATCATCGATGACTAGGTAAATGTCTGGGCCCTGCCACCAATCTCGTGCGGCGAGCTGCGCCGGGGTAATGTCCGGGCCAGGCAGGCGAGATTCCAGGGTCCGGACTGTATCGACAATGGTCTCTTGCGCACTCGACTGCGTCGCAGCGTAGGCAGCAACCATGTTCTGGTCCAAGGTTCCCAGGTGGGCTCGGCGCTGGTCGATGACGACGAGCCGGGCGTCTTCCCGCGCAAAGTCGCTAATGCCGCGCATGATCTGCGCCAGGAAGGTGGACTTGCCGCAGCCCTGCGCCCCGATTGCCACAAGGTGCGGCTCACGAGACGGATTCCAGGTCAGCGTATCGAGGTCGCGCCCGCCGATACCCCAGGCGATCTCGCCGGTGGGCACGCCCTCTTGAGCCGCGAGGGCGGACGGGGTAAGCACGGCGGGCAGCATCTTGAGCTGTGGAACTGGGTCAGCCGCAGCATGCACGCGGCAGATGTGGGCGATGTCCTGGTTGGAGGTGCGAGCTAAGAGCATATTCTCACCCGCCAAGGTGAGCCCGCGGCCCGGTGCGCTGGGGAGCTTTTGCTGTAGTTTGCGGTCGATGAGCGAATCCAAAGCCTCACCCAGGCGCAGCTCGAGGCGATTGGCAATGAGGTCGCGGATAGCCGGGCGCATCGTGGTCCACCGCGAAGTGGCAATGATGACATGCACGTGGGCGGAGGCACCATCGGCGACGATCTCGGTGACCTTCTCCGCTATGTCTTCAAACTCGGCGTTGGAGGTACCAATGTGGTGCCAGCCATCAATGACAAGGAAGGTTGCGCACTGTTCTGGGCGGCGGATAAACCCAGCTACTTCGTCGACGATGCGCCGTACCTTTTCGCCCTCCTCGCGCCCGGCAACTCCGGCCACGTGGGGCAAGCGCTCTAGGGACGTTAGCTGACCGCCGCCAAGGTCGATGACGTAGAAGCGTGCCCTCTGCGGGTCATGCCGTAGAGCTAGCGCAGAGACGATCGTGCGCAGCGCACTCGATTTACCGGACTGCGGGCCACCGCACAGTGCCATGTGTCCGCCGTGCTGGGTGAAATCAATAATCAGCTCATCCTGGCGTTGGTAATACGGCCTATCGATAATGCCGATGGGCGCGCACAGCTGCCTTTGGTCCGCTGCGGGCGAGACTGCACCCGCGGCATGTACACCGGAAAGCCCTGGCAGCGCGGATAGCTCAATGACCGGCGGTAGCGGCGGCAGCCAGATGCGGTGCGCCGATTGATCGCGCATGTGGGCCTCTTCCGCCGCGGCGCGAACGACCTCGGTAAGCACAGTGGTGGAGTCATCGAGAACCACCGCAGCGCTAGTATTGTCCTCTTCCTGGGACCAGCCATGAAAGAGCTGCACGCGGCCGCGGGTTGGGGCGGGGTGGTCCCCGGAATCCTCGGCAAGCGCCCGGCGCGGCAGGGGCCCAGACACGTAGGAAGCTTGGAAGCGGGTCAAGGCCTCAGCATCGGATTTGAGGTAGCCCGCGCCGGGCTGGCCGGGCAGGTGGTACGCATCGGTCACGCCCAATACTTGGCGGGATTCCGCCGAGGAGAAGGTTTTCAGGCCGATTCGGTAGGACAAGTGGGAATCTAGCCCCCGCAAGCGGCCTTCTTCGAGCCTTTGGGAGGCCAAAAGCAGGTGCACGTGGAGACTGCGCCCCAAGCGGCCGACGGCGACGAAGAGTTCCGCGAAGTCTGGGTGCTGGCCCAAAAGCTCCGAGAACTCATCGACGACGATAACCAAGGCCGGCAAGGGCCCGTGCTCACGCACGGCGGTGGCAGAAGCGTTGTACTCACTGACATTGGCAAAGTTTCCGGCGGTGCGCAGCAGCTCTTGGCGTCGGTTCATCTCGCCGGAGATGGCATCGTACATGCGCTCTACCAGCGTAGATTCCTCCTCCAGGTTGGTAATCACCGCGGAAGTATGCGGCAGGCGGTCGCATCCTAAGAATGTCGCGCCGCCCTTAAAATCCACGAGCACGAGGTTAAGCTCGTCCGGACTATGGGTAGCCGCCAACGCGGTGACAAGGGTGCGCAGCAGTTCTGACTTACTTGAACACGGGTAGTGAGTACGATAGAATTCTGAATAGAGCAGTTAATATACTGTTGAAACCATGAATCAGGCATTGACGCATGCAGAAATCCGGAACCTCCCAATTCGAGACCTAGCTCTCCGTTTGTTGGAACAGATGGAGCATCAGCCAAACTTCAACAGTTATATCCAGGGGATGAAAGCTGATATTCCATACGGCCAAAACCCTCCGCACGATTTGAGGCATCTTCAGGAGCGAATCTCGGACGCTTGGGCTTGGCTCGAATCACACGCATTGATTGGCCCCTCAATCAGACAACCCTTAACTGGAAACTGGCAACGCCTAACCGAACGCGGTTTGGAAATTAAGAATGACCCGACACGCGTTTCCAAAATGTGGGCTGATGAGAAGCTTGGCGGAGATCTAGACGTGACTTTAGATCCTTCCCGAACCAATTTCGCCCTAGGGGACTATGAGACTGCCGCGTTCGCCGCTATGAAAGCAGTGGAAGTGGCAGTTCGCAATACCGCCGGCTACTCCAATGAGGACATAGGAGTGAAACTAATGCGTAAGGCTTTCAAACCCGGAGCTGGTCCTCTTTGCGATGAGTCTGCAGAACCTGCAGAACAGCAGGCCATGGCAGACCTTTTCGCGGGAGCTATTGGCGCATTCAAAAACCCCGCTAGCCATCGCACGGTAAAATTTGAAGACCCGGTCGAAGCTGCGGAAATAATCCAATTGGCCGACCTTCTAATACGCATTGTTGCCCGGACACGTTCATTTGAACCCGATTCTGACGCATCATAAAAACCGTCAGACCGAAAACAGTTACTGACACTGGCTTGAACATATGGCGATGAAAACTAGACTTCAAGTAGTTGAACTTTTGGTATGGAGATGCCTATGCGTAAGACCTTAATCAGCCTCACCGGCCCCGCCTTCGTTGCTGCAGTGGCTTACGTCGACCCCGGCAACGTAGCCGCCAACATCAGCGCCGGCTCCCACTACGGCTACCTCCTGGTGTGGGTACTCGTCGTGGCCAACCTCATGGCCATGTTCATCCAGTACCACTCCGCCAAACTGGGCCTAGTCACCCACCGCTCCCTGCCGGAAATCATGGGCGAGCGTCTCTCCCGCCGCGCGCGCCTAGGCATGTGGGCCCAGGCCGAGCTCATCGCCGCGGCCACCGACCTCGCCGAAGTCATCGGCGGCGCCATTGCCCTGCAACTCCTCTTCAACCTCCCCCTGTTCGCGGGCGCGCTCATCATCGGCGCGGTCTCCATCATTCTCCTCATCTTCCAGAAGAAGAACCAGTGGTTCGAGGGGCTTGTCATCGGCCTGCTCCTGGTCATCTGCATCGGCTTCCTTGCCGGCCTCGCCATCGCCCCGCCCGACCCCGCCGACGTGGCCGGCGGCCTCATCCCCCGCCTAGAGGGCAAGGACAGCATCCTGCTGGCCGCCTCCATGTTGGGCGCCACCGTCATGCCGCACGCCATTTACCTACACTCCTCCCTGACCAAGCAGCGCTACCCCGACCTGGAAATCCCCCACGTGCTGGCCGGCACCCGCGCGGACATCGCCGTGGCGCTGTCCATCGCCGGGCTCGTCAACGTGGGCCTGCTGGTCCTGGCGGGCTCGGCCCTCTACGGCGTGGACGGCACAGAGACCATCTCCGGGGCCCACACGGCGATTGCCAGCCACCTCGGCCCGCTGGCCGGCGTTCTCTTCGCCATCGGCCTGCTGGCCAGCGGCCTCGCCTCGACGTCAGTGGGCGCCTACGCCGGCTCCGAAATCATGGACGGCCTGCTTCACATCAAGGTCCCCCTACTAGTCCGCCGCCTGGTCACGCTCATCCCGGCGCTGGTCATCATCGGCTGCGGGGTCGACCCCACTATGGCACTGGTGGTCAGCCAGGCACTTCTTTCCCTGGGCATCCCCTTCGCCATCATCCCGCTTTTCCGCTATGCCGGCTCCCGGGACGTCATGGGTGAGTTCGCCGCGAAACCCTGGTCTATGGCCGTGGGCTGGACGCTTGCCGCGCTGGTCATCGCACTCAATCTCGCCCTCGTGCTCCTGCCGCTGCTCTAGGCCGCCTACAATCAGCAGCCATGATTGAAGTAGCAGCCGTCGTCATCCGCAACCCACAAGGCCACGTGCTTACCGTGCGCAAGAAGTCCTCCACCAAGTACCAACTGCCCGGCGGCAAGCCCGAGGCGGGCGAGGCGCTTGTCGACGCCGCCCTGCGCGAAGTTGCCGAAGAAGTAGGCCTCACCCTCGACGCCGAGAGCCTCAACAAACTCGGCACCTTCGACGCTCCCGCCGCCAACGAACCGGGCGAGGTCGTCGTCGGCACCATCTTCACCTACACCCGCACCGTCACCGCCGACGAACCCCATGCCGCCGCCGAAATCGGCGACACCGCCTGGGTCAACCCAGCAGCCCCCGACCGCGAGCTTGCACACCTGCTGCGCGACCGCGTCTTCCCCACGCTGGCCTAGCGCCAACTGTCAACACTTCGGCGTCATTGACCTCGAAACCATCAAGAGCTACCCTTTTGAACATGTTCACTGAACACGTTCACTCATCGCGCTCGGCCGCCAAAGCTGGCACCGTCAGCAAGGTCCTAGCCACCGCCTACGAACTCTTCCTCACTCAGGGCTACGCCACCACCAGCATCCGGACTATCGCATCCGAAGCTGGCGTTAGCGTGGGAACCGTCATGGGAGTCGGCGACAAACAAACGCTGCTCATCCGCACCATTGGCCAACACATTTCAGAACTCCACGATGACATCCGGGGACAATCCGATAGCCTTCTCGATGTCCTGAGACCTTTCCTCCAGATGTTTACCGGCCACGAAGAGCTCTCCCGCGCCTTTGGCGCAGCACTCATCCAACAAGGCAATCAAGGCGAAGCGCTCACCGCACTCAAAACGCTCCTGACCGATGAAATCACCCTGCGACTCGGCACCAGGCTCAGCAGCGCCGATGCGGCCGAGTACGCCGACCTGCTGTACAACGTCTACCTCGGCTTACTCATCGGCTGGGCCGCCGGAATCTACGACACCGAGCACCTCACATCCCAAGCCGCCTCATCGATCGAACGCCTCAACACCGCATTCGGAGTAACCCAATGATCCTAGAATCTTCCCCAGCCTGGCCCTCCCTTCTACTAGCAGCCATTCTGCTTGGCGACGCCGCCCTCTCCCTCAAACCAGTCCCCTTCATCGAAGCCTGCCTCAGCGGCGTCAAACTCCCCAAGGACTGGTGGTGGGCGCTCATTGTCATCAAGTGCCTCGCCGCCGTAGGACTCATTGCCGGCCTCTGGTTCCCCGGCGTAGGAATCACAGCCATGATTGGAGTCATCGCCTATTTCTGCGCGGCCGCAGCAGCCCATGTCCGCGCCCACTTCCTCGGTAGCGCATTCTGGATCAACTGCTTAGGCATGCTCGCATTCTCCATCGGAGTACTGATCCTGACGCTCGCACTGAATTAAGACACCAGTCAACCTTTCACGGCTTCCTGAAGGCAGATACATCATTGCACCTCTTGAATGATGACTTGATGCTTTCTACCCTAAAGGTATGCGCACGACGATAAACCTCCCGCCGAAACTCCTTGAAGAAACGAAGGTCCAAGCCAAAGCCAACAATGTCACTTTGAGCTCATACGTCGAAGAGGCGGTCCGCGCTGCCCTCAAGAAGGAAGCCCGCATCAGTACCGAAGACACCCCCGTTAACCTGCCCTCCTTCGATTGCGGCGGACCGGCTCTAGTTGATCTCAGCAACAAAGAAGCTGTGTGGGCGGTACTCGATGATCATTCCTGATGTCAACATTCTCGTTTATGCCTTCCACTCCGCTGCACCGCAACATAAACCCGCTCAACAATGGCTAAGTAGTGCTCTAAATCGGCATGAAACAATTGGACTCCTGGATGTTGTGGCAACGGGCGTACTATAGTTTTGATGCAGAAGTTTTTGGCCGGGCATCGATAGTAAGAAATCTGTACCGCGTCGCCCCCTTATTGAGGGCTTTTACTCGTTGCGGTAATTCCCTAACCCGTTTCTCAGAGCTTGTTGAATCCCGGTACCTGATCGCTACGAACCACCCTTCCGAAGCTTCATCAGAAACTAAATAACTGGGCAACTGTGCCTCTAGCCCGTTCCAGAACTTCCCGTTATGAACCTTCTTAATCTCAATCAGTAATTTAACGCCGGTGCCGCATGACAACTTGAAGTCAACGGGCCCGCGCCCTAACTCGACTTCTCGATCTACCTCTACGCTGTGCTGTGCGAGGTAGTGTCGAGCCATACCAAGAAATGCCAGTTGAACCGCCCCTTCGCGCTTTTCGGTCCCATCTTCGTTCCACAACAGTTCCCAACCTCGCTGCTGTTCGATAAATAGCTTGAATTTGGTAAGGATGTGAGAGACTAAATCCGAAAGATCATCCTGGTTCATAGGCGGTCGCCGTCCAACCTTTATCGGATTCGCCGTGGCAAAGTCGACGGGTGGCCCATCAAAATGAGCTACCCCCAACGGATCGCCACTGAAGTCGTACCCGTCAAGGTCGCCACGACAGGCCTGACTCTCTATCCAGCGGCGCACACGGTCTGGGTTTCTCCGCGCAATCTGTACGAGATCTGATTTCGAAACCCGTTGACCAATTTCAATGTTTAACTCGGCACGCAAATCAGCATTCAAGTTGGAGTCAAACCAATCCTCAGCATTGAGAGTAGGTAGCTCGTTTAAGAACCTCTGCGGAACCAGGATAACGGGGCTTCCATCAACAGGGTTTGTCGGAAGCAAAATTCGTTCAGAGACCCATCGTTGAACAGACAAATCAACTCGAGAATTCCTTACCTTATGATTCTGCAATGGAATATCGTGACGTAGACATACGCGTTGCGTATAGTCGATAAACCGGTGTTTGAGGACATTGCAGGTAGCATCCGAAATTCGATCTGCCCCGAAGCGTTCACTGAGGATGCCTAGTTCTTCAATATGCTCGGGTTTTTCCAATCCGGCGTCGATGGCTATTGCTATCGCATCGGTCAATGTTCTTGCGAAGCCACGGCCGGACCCTGAACCTGCGGTCCCAGCCACGGTATAACCCAAACAAAACTCAGACGGTTCTGGAAAAGTGAGCAGCTTCTGCGCAATCACTGCGCTGTTCGATCTAGGAGATGTACTTTTGGCAACCAATGGGTAGCAGAAAGAAAAATGATTCACGAGCTCTGCATGTGCGTCTTTCCAATACTGACCTGATTGAAGCAACATGACAGGGTCAAGAAACAACGGCGTGTCTATCGACAAGTCTGGGTCGAACCAATCTTCCTCGTTAGTGCGTTCCACATCGAAAATCTCAGAGAAACGCACGATACCAACACTCCCACCTAGAATCGCCAAAGCTTCAATTAAAGGTACCACGAAATACCACCCCCGATTACGCTACAGGCCGCCGATGGTCCACATAATCCATCTGAACTGGATTACCAGAACCTGGGTTATAGGTACGATACATTAACCCCGTCTACGGGCAGTGGACGAAATACTGCGCGTGGTAGACATACTGATTGATGTGGGGGCTTAGGGGCTTACTTTTAACCCTGCGCTAGGAAAACCGAAAATTTAAAATATTTTATGTACCGAAGTTTCTAAATTTTCCTGATTTGGTCTGGAGAGCCGAAACGCAAGCCCTCAAAGCCCCTCCCCGATGCACTCGAGGCTTCCGACATCGAAAGGTGCAGCGTGCTACCAAGATTGATATTGTGGCCCGACCCCCACACACAAACAACTTGACACGCTCTTTCAATCGCATCAATCTTGGCCTTATCAGCCGGATTTCGTCGTGCCACAGTAGTCATTCTACTGTCCAACTCCTCATGCAGGTTAGGCACCCACACACAAACCATCAGACACTCTCTTCGGAGTACCTAGGCATGGTGGTAGATTACCTTTCTTCCCAACCCAACCGGCTGGATATCAGGTGTCTACCTAAAGGGGCCAGATCCCCACCTGTTGCACCACCACTGGGGTTGCCCGCAAATCGTCTTCAAGAAGAACATGCTGGATTTTTCTACCAAACTGTAGATGAAACGAAGAAGAATCTCACTGAGGGCGGCTATGGATTTGTTCGAGGGGAAGTAGATTGCGGTTCCTCTAAGTCAGGCCATGACTACCGTATCGACGGAGAAATCCAAGCAGGAGACCATTCAGGGTATGACGTTTCTAAGGAAGTGCATCTCCCCTGCGATGTTTAGGAGTCCTGGAAAAGCCAGGCAGTCAATTCTTTTACTGCTTGGCTTTTGCCTCCTGGATAATTAGCGTTCAATTCTGCGGACACAGATTCAAATATTTTGTTGGAGAGTTTCTCAGCTCTATCGGAGCTGATGTTTCCGCGTAGATCATCTAGCGGTACAGAGAGCATGCCGTCCCTACTCGGACGCATCCAATACGAGTGCATATCATCAGCGTAGATTTTTGGGAATGTTCCTGACACCTGGGACTCAAGAACAACATTGCCAAAAAATAATGAGGACAGTCGTTTTTCTTCCATCAGCCTAATTCTATAGAAATAATATTCTGCAGTTTATTTCTCTAACTCTCACTCAATTCAGAACTTGTCTCTATCCATTGCCTTGCCTGGGGAAAAAGAAGAAACATAACAGCTACCACCGCAGGAAGAATCAAACCACTATAGTCTTCCGAAAGCACAGCAACGCCTGCATAAATAAGTGATAGTGCTGTTCCTGAGACTAGAAAACACTGCACCAGTTGGTTCTTATTTATTAGATATACCGCTACTAACGCTGTCAGCACCACAAGTGCAAACAGAATAAGATGCAGTGCCTCGTGAGCGACAGAAGGATCTATCCACTTACTAGCACTGTAGGCACCGGTAATAGCGGTATATACAACTGCGAAGACTAGAACGAACACTTTTCGAGACGACATATTAGCCTCCCCTTAGGAACACTCATCTGTGTACAAGCCAGATTGAAGACCAACGCTAAGACCAACAAAAAATGAGAGAAGTTAATACTGGAAGTGACTAATGATTATCGCTTGGGCGCTTCTTCTCGAATAGAGGCCCAGAGAAAACAAAGGAAAGAATCAAAAGCACAGTGCCAGTTCCCACTATTAGTAAAGGAATGATAGCGCTACCAGATTGCTGCCCAGTACCTGCATCAGCAGCAGATACCCCTGTGCTAAACAAAAAAGCCCCAGCCGAAAGCATAGCTAGGCCTGAGAACCCTGCCAATAACACTGACCATAGTGCACGATTCATAGAATATGCTCCTTGTCGCGGGAAGTATGCGCCCGAACCATCGATAGGCTCGAGACGAATGCTAGTAGAGCACGGCAGTCATCGGGGAGTTGTTAATTATGGCTGCCTTGGCTTCTAACTTAGCATGTGAAAGGGAAACCTCGATAGGGGAGCTCTTACATCTAATTTTCGTATCATGGAAAATACGATAACTAAATCCAACCGTAACCGTCCCACCATCCCTCACTAACGCTTTGTCTCTTCCCCAGTGACAATTGCTTACGATCCCATCGCACTCAACGCGCGGGAACGTAAAAATCTTGTGGAACCACCAGCTCACCCAAGTTGGTTTGAAAACCGTGCGGATTTCACGGCAGTCCACAAAGTTCTCTACGTTTTTATCGTCTTCCAACTCTAGGTACCCTTTCTCAACAGGAATGGTCGAAACAGGGACCTGACCCCCAGACAGTGGACACGTCGGGGGGTCAGGCCCGAGCTTGGATATTTTTCAAATATATTACAGACGGGCAGCGTCGAACTTAGGTAACATTTTTCTTGGTAAAGATACTAAGAGAAGGTCTATTTCCAACGTACTGTTGTCCAAACTATCGAAGCGCTACTTCACCTCGGGACTCACCACTAAGGAAATTGAACGATGAACAGACTTAATACAACTTCCAATGTGTTTTGCTTAACAGCCGTTCTTAGCCTCGGATTGAGTGCTTGCTCAACCAACCAAAGTGATAAACCTGAACCTTCGTTTTCTGCTCCCCCCATTTCATCAACGAATGTACAGCAACCCGAAACAAGTGGCGATACAACGACGCCGGATGAACCTACGACCACAGTTAGTAGTGTCTTGCCACCATCCAATAAGCAAGGCCCTCATACTTCGATTTCAGCAGCAACGCCGAATCAACCCAGTAAAAATAAAAAAGAGAAAAAGAATCCTCAGCCTCATAGCGGCCGCTCAAAGGCAGACTTTCCATACTACACCTACGGGCATACAGGTACGGCCCCTAGCGCCGAAGTGAACCACACAACACCTCAGTTTGGGCGTGCTGTGTATGAGGCTTTTATCGAACACTGGATAGCTACCGGCGACCCACAACCCGAGTTGGAAGTAGTCTCACCGGCAGACGGGTTTTCATACTCGATGAGTTGTTCTGAGAACGTTCAATATTCCACTGTATTGTGCACTGGAGGCAGAGACGCAAAAGTTTATATATACCGCCCAATTGATGATTCGGTAACGAAACCTATGGACTTACAATACGGATAAACAGCATGGTTTCTACCCTAGGATGTGATTTTTGGTCTCTAGTGCAACCTGGTTTGATTTTATCTTGATAAAAGAAAATCCCTACCGGCATTTTGTCTGGTAGGGATTGGAATTTGGTAGCGGGGGCAGGATTCGAACCTACAACCTCTGGGAGTGGGGGTTAGGGGGCTTACTTTTAACCCTGCGCTAGAAAATAGGAAAATTTAAAAGGTTTGGTGTATCTAACTTTCTATTTTTTTCATGTTTTGCATAGAGGGCCAAAATCCAAGCCCCCTAAGCCCCACCCAAAGACACGCAATACGTCTGGTAGTACCGGAGTAGCCTCGGATGGCATCTATACCACACCAATCCCTACATACCCCGCACCTAACGGCGGCGACCTGTGCCGAAAAAGTGCTCTTTTCTCTTGACAGCGGACAGGTTGCCCCCTATACTTGGCATCAGTGTCGATTTTCCGTTAAGCGAGGGAGTCGGCAGGGATAACCCCGAGAACAATGCTTAAAATGGGTAGCCCCGACGGCACGAGCATGCCGTTTCTCCGACGATAAAAGATACATCCGCGTAAGTCCTGGAACGGAAAGCCAGGCTGGGGACAGAGGCTGGGTAGGGAGTTAGCGCTCCTGTAAAGCAATGGCGGGTCTCCCGCTGGCGAGCTGTGCACGGTAATCAGGCCGCCCAGATATAAAGCCGGGAAAGCACCCCTCTCCGGATAGCGATTAATGCTGTCTGGAGTAAATCTTGTTTTCCCCAACTACCGCCGTAAAGGCTGACCCCCATCTTTCGTTCTATACCCTTGCCGACCTCACAGATATGGGTCTCGGCAGCGCTGACGTTCTGCGCGACAGGATTAAGCGTGGCGAGCTTGGAGCACACCTTATCGGCGGCACGTACCGAGTAAGCCGCGCCGATCTCGATGCTTACTTAGCGGCATGTCACCGCCCGGCGACTGTCGAGGATTTCGTCGATGCCATTGTAGCTGTTGCGCCTGCTTTAAGTGAGGAGCAACGTTGCCGCCTTACAACTGTTCTGTCTGGGGGTGCAGCGGCGTGACACATAAGAAAAGCGCCCCGGAGAGCGCCTCTCATAATCTGAACAACTCTGATTCTACTGCCTCGACTGTCATAAGTCCAGACATTGACCTTAATTCAAACCATCTAGCTGAGCTTCATGCCTCTGCTATTAGCGATGAAACAATCGCTGCAACTGGTGTCTATACTGCCTCCACCCGTGACGAGCTGCCTGAGCCGTTGCGCTGGATTGCAGATAGAAACGACACCCTTCCGGCTTTGGTCTATCCAATGGTTGAGGCCGGGCGCGGTGTGACGTGGCAAGTAAAGCCACAACCTGGTTCTTTGGTGGACGAGGAGGGGCGACCCCGTAAATACATCTGCCCGAAGAAAGAAGGGTCGAATATCTCGCCGTCGTTTATCGAGCGGCGACCGATTACGAGTGCCACACGTCGCGTGCTGGTGGTCGAGGGTACGAAGCAGGCTCTTGCTGCGATGACCTGGACTGATGACACGACTGCTGTGTACTGCATCCCTGGTATTCAGACATGGATGGGTGGCGAGGACGGGCCTAACCCTGCTTTTGCCCGTCTTAAAGGGCAGTCTGTCTACATCATCCCTGATGCTGATGCTGGCTCTAACCGTGCTGTCTACGACGGTGCGCAAGGCCTTGGTGAACACTGTAAGGCGTGGGGTGCATCCCCTGTCCGTTTCGTGCGTATGCCAGGCCACGGGTCGCAAGGGTTAGATGATGTCCTTGCCACTGTGGACGATGACGAGCGCTCTGAGATGCTTGAGCTGTGGATTCGCCGGGCGCAGGCTAAGCCTGCCAGCAAGATGCCGAAGCGTGCTAGCAAGAAGCAGCGCAGCAACACTGACGAGACTCGCAACGACTCGCGTCCGAAGCTTCATACCGACTTGCCGCCTGAAACGCTATGGGATCGAGCTTGGGAGGCAATTGAGAGTAAACATGCAGGTGTGACACTGTTTCGCCAGGATTCTCGTCCTGTAATGATTTCTCGGCGTGATGGCCAGGCTGTCCTGGTGCCGGTAGACCGTGCAACGGGGCGGCGTCTGGCTGCTGCTGCTTTCGATTTGGTGCGTGAAACTGATGATTCCACCACTGTCGTGGCACCGATGGACAAAGATATCGACGTGATTTTCACTCCTTTCTATACCGATAGTCTGCCGCCGCTGCACAGCGTGACGCGGTCGCCGCTGGTTACAGAGACTGGCGAAATTATCACGCGCTCGGGTTACCACAAGGGCACGGGTGTCTATGTAGACCTCGACGATTCCCTTATCGGCATCTCTGTACCAGATAAACCAAGTGATCAGGACGTGGAGAATGCAAAGGTGCTGCTTGAGGATGTTCTCTACGATTTTCCGTGGGTAACTCCTGCTGATCGCACCCGTGCTCTCGGTGCTCTGCTAACTCCCTTGGCGCGCCCGATGCTTACTACAGCACCTATGCACGTGATTTCTGCCGTGCGCCGATCCTCTGGAAAAGGTCTGCTCACAGATGTTTTCCATCTGATCGCAACAGGCGAGACTGCTGCGGTGCAGGACTTGCCTGGTACTGAGACAGAGATGCGAAAGGTAATTGCGTCGAAGCTTTTTGCTGGTGCTGCAACACTTTTCCTCGACGAATGTAGCGTCGGTGTGGATAGTAAAGCTCTATCTGCCCTGCTGACAGCCGAGTCTTATACCGACCGCATCCTTGGTGAGTCGCGCATGATTTCGGTACAAAACAACCTGTGCGTGTACGCAGCCGGAAATAATATCGCTGTTGACGGCGACCTGGCCCGCCGTGTCGTTCCTATTCTTCTCGACCCGAAGTGCTCCAGGCCTGAATCTCGCAGCGGTTTCCGGCATCCTCACCTGCGCCGATATGTGCGTGCTCACCGGCGTGAACTGCTGGCAGCGGCACTGACACTAATCCGTGCATGGGCTGTGGCTGGCAGGCCATCGCCTAATGTGGCCGGCCCGTTCGGCTCTTTCGAGGGCTGGTATCACGTGGTCGGTGGCACCTTGGAGCACGTCGGGTATGCCGATCTCACGACAGACTTGGAGGAGATCCGAGCACGGTATAACGCTTCTGAGCAGGAAAACGCTGAGCACCTAGCGTGGCTCTATGAAGCAATGGAGGGCGACGATTTTCGCGCCTTCGACGCAGAATGCAAGATCGCTGACTCCCGCGACTATGTCCCTCTGCCTGAGGGTCTGGTTTCTTTGGACGAGGTCTCAGCACGCCGCCTCGGGCGTGTCTACTCCCGTCTGCAAGGCGCGTGGATTGGTGGATACTGTCTTGAAAGCGCTGGTGTAAAGCACCACACGAAGCTTTTTCATGTGGTGTGCGAGGATGACTGGGGTGGTGGCCCCGGCCCTGGTGCTGGTCCCGATAACAGTGTGCCGCCAGAGCCTTCTACGCCTGCAACACCTGAGCCTTCGGATACAGATAGTGTTGACACGCTGGTATTCGACTTGGAGACCGGCAGTGCCGATGACCTGCACGTGACGGATGACCCTGGCTTTGTCCGGCTGGCTACTTACTCCATCAATGGTGCAGAACCTGTAGCTACAACCGATATTGCAGGTGAGCTGCTACCTCTAATCGAGCGTGCAGGCGTGGTCGTAGGCCACAACATCGTCCAATACGACCTGGCTGCGCTACAGCGTCTTTATGGTCTCGATGTTGAGGCTCTGGTGAAGTCTAACCGTGTGCATGACACTCTCGTCATGGCGCGGCTGGCTGCAGGTGGTGCTAAGAACTTAAAGTACGACCTCAATGCTGTCGCGTCGCGTTACGGCGTTGGTGGAAAGTTGCTCAAAGATGGGAAAACAGTACTTGACGCGCAGGCGGAGCAGTTTGGTGGCTTCGACAAGATACCCACCGATCACCCTGACTATGTCAAGTACGCGCTCCAGGACGTGCGGGCGAACACTGCCGTATACAGCAAGCTTCTGCCTGAGACCATCGACGCAGTGGGCGAGGAATATCTCCAGCGTGAGCACGAAAAGACGTACGCTCTATCCGTCGTGGAAGCGAAAGGTATCCGTGTAGACACCGGTAAGGTCGAGGCTTTTTTCGCGGAGGAAGAACAGACGAAAAGCAATATCCGACAGTGGCTAGTAGACACTGTCGGTATGCCCGACGAAGGTACGTCGCCATGGGCTTCGGTAGATGGCAAGCAGGCTATTGCAGACTACTTTGGCCGATTCGGTGCCGAAGTGCCGCGTACAAAGAAAGGTGGAATCTCGATTAGCGGTAAGGCGATGCAGGAGCTTGCTAAGCAACATGCAGGCACCCCCGAGGTAGTCGAGCTGGCGACCAGGATGCAAACACTGCTACAAGCCTCGACGCCTGCTGCGACGATTAAAAAGTATCTGCACGGTGACCGTGTGTACCCGTCTATTAAGTCCAGTCAGAACACTGGACGCTTGAGCACCAAAGATCCAGGTATGACGGTTTTCGGTTCTCGTGATAAAAGGCTTATCCGTCAACGCGAGATGATCCTCTCGGATAGTGCTGACGAGGTTCTTATCAGCGTGGATTTGAGCCAGATTGATGCTAGGTGCATGGCTGCTGGCAGCGGTGACGAGCGCTACTCAGAGCTATTCGCGCTTGGTCGTGACGCACATACAGAGATGGCTGTCCGTGTATTTGGCGATAAGTCCCGCAGGTCTGAGGCTAAAGCTCTCGGCCATGCGGCAAACTACGGCATGGGGCCAAAGTCGTTTGCCGACCATGCTGGCATCTCTGTTGTTGAGGCTCGGTCTCAGCTTGACCGCCTGCATCGTGAGTTCCCGGAGCTGGAGTCCTTCAAAGAGTCTCTGCGTAAAAGCGCCGAGACTCGTGGCTGGGTTTCCACCGGCTTCGGTCGCCGTGTAGCTGTCGCACGAGATAGGGCTTATACCCAAGCACCGGCTGCATACGGTCAAGGCACGGCCCGAGACGTATTCCTGGAGGGCGTTCTCAATCTCCCGAGGGAAGTCCTGGAGATGGTACGCATTTTCGTCCATGACGAGATTATTCTCTCGGTGCCACGCGAGCGTGCTGAGGGGATTAAGGAGTGTGTGGTAGCCGCCTTTAAGGCTGTCGAGCTGCCTTCCTCTGGTGGGGTCTCTGTCCCTGTGCTCTCGGATTCAGGTGGCCCTGGCGACAACTGGTCTGAGTGTAAGTAGGCGGTTTGCATGCAGCTCTCTCGCGGCCCTCCCCTAGGCACTTTTATCGTCACAGAGACGTTAACAACGTAGGCAACAGTACTCCTGGGAAGCCTTGAACCATCGGGTGCTTAACCCAAGTGCCCGATGGCACCGAAATACCGCAACCTAAAGAAAGGAGTTGGCCATGGAGCCACAATCACCGCAGCCACCCCGGACACCTCGCGGCGGGTCGAAGGAACGCTACGAAGCCGAGGAATCTGCAAAGGGTCTTATCGCAGGTTTAGTCAGCCTAGACAGCGCCGACATCATCCGTCGTTCTAATCGCGTCCAGGAGATTCTCGAGGATCTTGCCCAACACGCTCCCGCAGAGGGCGTGTCCCTGGAGCAGCTTAGGGAGGAGAGGAAAAAGGTCGATGCCGAAATAGACCAGCTATCACGAGAGCTTGACGAACGCGACAGGAAAATGCAGGGCAAGCCCAACGGCAATCCCCCGGGCCAGCCCGAGCGCAAGCCCCGTAACGTCACGGTTAAAGACCCGCGATTTGCCCCTCTTTTCCAGAATGAACCAGAAGAAAACGACACAGATAAAGGATGGGAACCAGAACTATGATTACGAAGTCTCAGACCGCTTCTGCGATAAAAAAGTTTGAAGCTCGCCTGGAGAAGCAGAAGCGAGAGGAAGCCGAATTGGCTGCGGAGTTCGAGGAAATTGAGCGTAGGTTAGGCAAAGTTCTCGCCGCCTGCGTTTATGAACCGTCGAGCAAATGGGCCGCATTTCTCGACCGTTCTGTCCGGGAACTGCTCGTGGAATGCGGCGCACAGGTGGCCCCCTCCCGCGAAGCGTCCGAGGAGGACGAGGGCGCTCATCGCGGGGAGGACGAAGGAGCTGATAAAGGCTCCGAAGTCGATTCCGAAGGCTCTACCGAACCGGAGGAGTCGGAGGACGAAGAAGCCGATGAAGGCTCCGATGACTCTACAGAGTCGGAGGAGTCGGAGGGTTCTGAGGACTCCCACGGCGGGGAATACGAAGAGGCTGACGAAGCCTCTGAGGCAGATTCCGAAGGCTCCCCAGAGCCGGAGGAATCCCCCGCAGGCCCGGAGCAAACTGACTACTACGGTCAGTGAGCGTAGGGCCAGAGGGTCGAGGGAGAGAATCTCCCTCGCCAGCGCCACGAGGCACCGGAGGTGCCCGAGTGGCTTGCTGGCCGCCTGTTAGGGAGGGCCGTCTTTGACGGTGGCGAGTACGCCTGAAGATGCGCAGCAGATTCAGGGGGCCGACACCGGAGAAGCGTGACCCTCACTAACAGACTGTGGCCCTGGCTGCGTCAGCAGTCGGGGCCACCCTGCCACAGTAAGTATGGAATGTAGGAGGTGGATATGCGAGACAAGTTCTCGACATATTCGCGGACAACCGTGCGCCTCGACAAGGATTTGGACAAATTTGTCGAGGAGGTCGCACGGGTCGCAGGTGTGCAAAAAGCCGTCGTGTTTCGGGAAGCTCTCTACATCCTCGCAGAGGAGGAGAGCGTATTAACGCAAAAGCGTTTGGCCCCGGACACTCTGCGCCGTCTGGACGATATGAACGACCAGCTGCGTCGGATTGGGGTCAATCTGAACCAGGTGGCGCGGCGCGCGAATATCGACGGGGTTGCACCGGTGTCCGAGTCGGTAGAAAGCATCGCTGATGAAGTCGCTTCCCTTCGCAAGGAGGTGAAGGACTTTGTCCACAATCAAGATTAACTACAGCCAGAACCTCCGCGCGGCAACGGTGTATGCCGTCTACGGAACGGCAGACAACGCCCGCAAGGGCGTGGTGCGGGCGGATGCCTTATGCACGGTTCAACCTGACGCTGAAACGTTTTCGCCGTCGGCTACATCTGGCCGCTGGTCGGGAGTGGACTTCATGGAGGCCAGTGTGGAAGAAATGGAGCGTTATGCTCCGGCAGGGCGCACTGACCAAGCAATTATTTATATCCAGTCGTGGGCTAGAGACGAGCTAGATAAGGATGACCCGGCGGATGTAGCTCGGGCTAATGCAGCCGGTTCAGAGTTGGCGATGCGGCTGACACAAGGTACGGGAGTTCCGTTTACCGTTGCCACGCACACCGACAGTAAAAGCGGCTGCGTCCATAACCATATCGTCTTTGCCAATCACGACCCGCAGACGAAGAAGGCCACTCCGAGGGATATGCGTAACTGGTTTAAGTTGCGCAACATTAACGATGAGTTGATGCGCGATTTGGGGATGCGTGTCCTGGAGCGAGAGCCGGAAATATCGCTACTTCCTGCCGAGCGCAGGGCACACAAAGAAGGCAAGTCCATAGACTCGACGGGCTTAGGCGTAGATGAATTAACAGCTAGCACCTGGGCGGATTTCGCTCGCAAACGCATAGATGAGCTGTGTGCTGATGAACGAGTAGCCGATGCTGGTGACCCACTGGAGAAGGCGATAGAGGTTGCTGGCGACTACAACCTGTCCCTAAAAGTGCAGCCCAACTCAAAGACCGAGGGCGAGTCGTTAACCGTGGCCCTGGTCGACGATGACGGCGAGGATGCCTATTTTACGAACACCACGAAGGCAGGGCGTACCCGAAAGCGTAAAGCAGCTAAGGCCGGCTCGAAATTAGGCCGCAGCTACTCGCTGGAAGGTATCTCCGACCGCGTTAACGAAGCTCAGGCAGCTCTCGTTGCGCGACAGCTGGAGGAACTCCAAGCTGATGCAATCGATGACCTGGAGGCGAAATACGGCTCCAGCCTTCTCGATGACGAGGAGGAAGAAGAAGATAACTATTACTCCCAGGAGGGATTTAATTATGGTCTCAGTGACCGAGATGAAACAAATGGCCCAGGCAGCAGCGAAGGGCAAGGCGGAAAGCGTCTTGAAGATCGTCAGCCCGCGCCTGGACAAGTCGGAGAGGGTTATCAAGGCGATACAGGAGAAACTGAAGAGCCTGCCGGAGAACGCGGGGGAGATTATCAACAGTCTGCCCAGCGACTTCTCGACGCGATTAGCGAAAGTGGAGACCGAATTAGGAAGCGTAAGGGGCAGGCTCGCCGAGAACAAGAACTACGTGAGCAGCAGTCACTTCCAGGTAGCGATGATGGAAGTGCAGCAGATGATCACCGGCCTGATACGGAATATCGAGGCACTGCCCAGCGGCATGGACGGGGTCAAAGGGATTCTAGTCGAGCTAAATCAGCAGATGTCGCAGCTCGTAAAGCTGCAACGGGAGGTAATCCGGGCAGCACAAAGCCCCATCCAGCTCGACAAGACTTCCAGTCAAGCAGTAGCCCAGAGCCTCAACGCTCAGATGACGTCGAGCCTGACTACTGACCTGGAGCCACTGGTAGCAGTAGCGGTCTCTGAGGCAATGTCGAAAGAGTCCGAAAGCCTGCACAAGGCAGCAGAAGCCTCTGACAAGGCCCGCAGCGCTTTGCTCCAAGAGAAGGAGTCCAACGAGAAGCTGCTGGAAGAGATACGCGCTGAACGCAAGAAGTATAACGAGGACATGGCAGCATCTAACAGGCACTTTATTAAAGCCTGCATGTCTGCCGCGTGGATTGCAGCCAGTGTTCTCTTCGTTGCTATTGCACTCGTTGCTGTCGGAGCCTTGGGGAAGGGGCTGCTAAGTATGCTCGGCATACCCGACGGCGTGTCTGCCTTGTGGGGTCACGTCCAGGAGGCCGAAGGTGTTGCCCCAACACTGGGCTGGTTGGCGTTAACACTTATCGTCATAGGGGTTCTTATAGCGCTTATGACCTGGATGCTGTCCCAGGCTGCGCCGGGTATTGCTCACTTGGTCGAGGAATATCGTCGCAATCACCCGAGGAAAGAAACGAACCACTAACTCGAACACGTGCACCGTAAAAAAGTAAAAACCCCACAACACAGCGTAGCGGTTACCCGCTACGCTTCTTTTATGCTCTCTCTGGTGCTGTTGCAAAGTTGAGGCAGTAGGAAGGCCGACGTGATGTAATCACAGCCATGGGTACCTTCTCCGGTCGTCATTTCCCCCGTGACATCATTCTGTGGGCAGTAGGTGGTACTGCCGCTACGGAGTGAGCTACCGCGCTCTGGAGGAAATGATGACTTCAGCGGGGCGTGCCGGTCGATCACATCACGATCTACCGCTGTGTCCAGAAATACGCCCCTGAGCTGGACAAGCAAACCCGGTGGTACCGGCAGGTGAAATACCTCAACAACATCCTGGAAGGCGACCATGGTCGCCTGAAGCGGATCCTCGGGCCGAAAGGCGCGTTTAAGAACCGTACATCTGCATATCGGACGTTGAAAGGGATAGAGGCGATGCACTCATTGCGGAAAGGGCAAGACGCGATGTTTGCCAACAGGCAACCGAACCCGGACGCGGTGATCGTCAACCGGTTCTTCGAGACGGCCTAACAACGCCCACACGCAGCGACCATCAGGGAATGAGAAACTGAGTCTTCACTGCTCTCCACCCAACTATGCAACAGCACCCTCGTATTCGCGTTTACCAGTTTCGGAGCACAGTACGCGTTCGACTGGCGGCTTCTTCAACCTCCTCCGATGGTGCTTCATCACACAATGATTCTAAACTTCAGGTGTAACTGGCTCCTGTAGGTGACTGATGATGGTGGCAGCAACTACGAGCGCTGCGGCACCGAAGACTCCACCGGCGACCGCGACGGCTGTGTGGAAGCCTGTGAGGAACGCTCCACTGGCGACCATTCCGCCGAGGACTGCGACGCCGACGACGCTGCCGGTCTGGCGGGCGGCATTGATGACTCCTCCTGCGATGCCGACATGTTCCGGCGGGGCCGAGGCCACTGCGGCCGAGGTCGCGGCCGGCATCGCGAAGGCCATCCCGAATCCAGCCGTGAAGGTCAACACCGCGACCACCACGTAAGGGGTTTCTGCGGTGAGCAGCACGAGGCTGCTGAAGCCGATCGTGCCGACTACCAGGCCGGTGAGCATGGTGGGGAACGCGCCCCACCGGGCGACGGCACGGCCGCCCAGCGGTGACGCGACCACGGCGCTGCACGCCTGTGGTGCCAGCGCGAGGCCTGCCAGCCACGGCTCGTATCCCAGGTACTGCTGGAAGAAGAGGGAGAGCACGAAGAGTTGTCCGAAGAAGCTGATGTTGAGCGCGAGCCCTACCATTGCGGCCACGGAGAACCGGGCACGAGTGAACAAGGCCATCGGCAGCATCGGGTCCGGGTGTCGTCGCTCTGCGATGATGAACAGGGCGAGGAAGACGCCCCCGGCGATCAGCACGGCTACCTGCCAGGGTGACCATCCGTGTTCGCCTGCGGTGATGACTGCATAGGTTACTGCCACCAGCGTGAGCACGGAGAGCACCTGTCCGGGTAGGTCCACCCGTCTCGCGCGACTGCCCGTGAGCGTGGGAATTGCCCACAAGGTGAGCAGACAGCCGATAGCGACGATGGGGAGGTTGACCCAGAACACCGCCCGCCACCCGATCGTCGACACCAGCGCTCCGCCCAGGACCGGTCCGATCGCGGCGGCAACACCTCCTGCGCCGCCCCACAGCCCGATGGCGCGTGCTCGTTCCTTCGGATCGTCGTACACAGCCGACAGCAATGCCAGAGAGCCCGGCACGATCGCTGCCGCGCCCACGCCCTGGACTGCGCGACCAGCGACGAGGAACCCGCCTGTGGGAGCGAGGGCGCACACGGCCGAGAGCACAGCAAAGACCACCAGGCCAGCGAGGTAGACCCTGCGGGCCCCGAGACGGTCGCATGCGGCCCCAGCTGTGAGAAGGAGCGCGGCGAACACGAGGGTGTAAGCGTCGACGACCCACTGCAGTGAGCCCACCGTCGTGTCGAGGTCAGTGCCGATCTCGGCGAGGGCGACATTGACGATGGTCGTATCGAGCATGACGATGAAGAAACCGAGGAGGGTCGCGACCAGTGCCGTGCGCCGATGCGCGGTCATACGCGAGACTCCAGCGAAGCCTCGGCGGGCGGGTGGCCGAAGTAGGTGCGCTTGCTCAGGTCTTGATCCCAGGTCCGGTAGGACCGGTCCAGCAGTGTCGGCAGCACCAGATCGAACAGGCGCCAGGACGCGGCGAAGTGCATGTCCCGGATCTCCCTGGCCGTCTCTCCCCCGGTGAGCGCGAGGAGTTGCTGGGCGACGACTTCGGCCTTGTTGCGGCCGATCGTGTCTCGCCCGGCGCCGTACTGGCGTTGCACGTTAGTCAGGTCGAAGTGGTCGGGATCGGCCAGTTTCAGGTTGAGTGCGCCCATGCGCACCAGGCGGGCGGCTGCGGCACCGCCGATGCCCCCGGTGCCGACGATGCCGATCACGGCATCGCGCAACCGTGCTTGGCGTTCACGCTGTTCCTCGGTGGTGTCGCCGAGCCAACCCAGGTTGCGGTCAACGCGTTCCCAGTAGAAGTCCTCATCGTAGTGCCCGCGTAGCCGTTGGCGGTCCCCGTTCATCGCGATCGCTCCCTTCGTCTCCTGATGCAATGAATCTGGTGAGTTCAGGCTACGTCTGCGATTGTTCGGTCGTCACCGAACAGTTCCGGGTGCATACTGGAGGCATGGTTGCGCGCGTGTTTCCTGAAGCGGTCCCGGATATCTCGATAGTCGCGTCGGCTCTGGCTGACTCGTCGCGGGCGGCCATGTGTGCTGCGCTCATGGACGGGCGGGCCTGGACGGTTGGTGAACTGGGCAGGTACGCGGGCCTGGCCCGGTCGACGGCGAGCGAGCATGTTGACGTGCTCGTCACCCACGGTCTCGTCCACGACATTCGGCAGGGCCGGCACCGCTACATTCGCCTGGCCGGGGAAGAGATCGCACGAGTGGTCGAGAGCCTTGGCGTGGTCGCCCGCTCGCCCCTGCCCACTCCTCACAGCCTCAGCGCGTCACGGGCGAATGCGAACCTACGTGAAGGCCGCACCTGTTATCAGCACCTCGCCGGTAAGCTCGGGGTGCGCCTGGCTGAACAACTAGAAGAGCACGAGTTCATCGACTCGCACTGTCAGGTCACTAATCAAGGTCATCGCTTGTTCATACAGTGGGGTGTGCCCCCGAAGATGCTCGACACGGGCAGGTCGTGCATGGATTCCACCGAACGCCGCTTCCACCTCGCCGGCCCTCTCGGCACGGGAATCTGCAAGACTCTGCTGGATAAGGAATGGCTTTCCCGCAGGGGTCGTACCCGGGCCGTGCGTCTCACTCCCGCCGGGCGGGCAGCGCTCAACGACGCGGGGATCTCCCTCAATTGCCCGACAGCCGTCCCTGAGGGCTTCAGTCGTTCTTTGCCACCGACGTGACCTTTCGGACGATCGAAAGCCGGTCGGAACAGGATGAGAGGTGCTGTTGCAAAGTTGGGGCAGTAGGAAGAGCGACGTGAAATAATCACAGCCATGGGTATCTTCTCCGGTCGTCATTTCCCCCGTGACATCATTCTGTGGGCAGTAGGTGGTACTGCCGCTACGGGGTGAGCTACCGCGCTCTGGAGGAAATGATGACTTCAGCGGGGCGTGCCGGTCGATCACACCACGATCTACCGCTGTGTCCAGAAATACGTCCCTGAGCTGGACAAGCAAATACGGTGGTACCGGCAGGTACCTGACTGGCAGGCCAGTTCCTCGCGGGTGGATGAGACCTATATCCGGGTCGGCGGCAGGTCGTGCTACCTCTATCGGGCGATCACCGCCGGTGGCCAGACCCTAGACTATTACCTCTCTCCGAAGCAGAACGTGGCCGCAGCGAAGCGTTTCCTAGCCAAGGCCGTCAGATCCAATGCGTCAGCCGGGTATCCCAGAGTGATCAACGGCGGTAAAGCACCCCCTAGCCAGGGCAATCGCCGAGTTGAAGTCAGAGGGAATCTGCCCGGCAACAGTGCAACACCGGCAGGTGAAATACCTCAACAACATCCTGGAAGGCGACCATGGTCGACTGAAGCGGATCCTTGGGCCGAAAGACGCGTGGGCCTGACCCCCGGAAAGTGGACACGTCGGGGGTTAGGCCCCTCGACTACGGGAACTATCGTAGACGACGATAAAACTTACACTGCGACTGTTAACACTAAACCGTTTAGAGAAGCATGCAAGGTTTAATAGGTAGAATCTTAAACAACAGTAACCAGGCTAGAATCTTTGTACTCTTTGCGCGTACGGACGCTACGTATGACGAGGAATTCGTCGGAATAGCTTTAACTAGGGAGCAGGAGCGTGCCATGGGCGAGCATGTTGATTCTTCAGATATAACCTGTTGGACTGAAGAAGTTCCCCTTCAAGGCTGGAAGGGGGAACTAAACAAGTGTCGTTTCCCGAGACTTGTTTATCTCGTTTTTAGGGAAGGGTATGCGCAACATTCCTCCGTGCGCTACCAGGAAATAGGCCCAGATATATTGGCCGCATTTACCACACGTGAAGCAGCTCAAGCTGATGTTGTTTCTCGGCAGAAAAAGGAGCCTGCATTCTTGCCGAGTGAGTTTCATATATGGGAAGTCGAGTTCGGGGCTTTGACCGAAAACTTCCGTGGCCAAGGTCCGGAAATCCCCATGTACTGAGCAGTTCGTCTCGGCGGCTTTAGACTCTGTTGCAGGGAAGAACGTAAGCATCTATACCGCTGCGAAATGGTGGAATGGACTTTGATAGAGGTTAATATAGAGCGCGCTTAGTGGGCCCTTGGAGTCGCGTATCTAAGGTGCGTAGCAAAGTACCAGAACGCAAAGCTTAAAAATTTATCTTAGGCTGTATACTGGTGAGACTTCAACAGTTGTGACTCTCTTGAATCAAGGCAGCGGTTTTATGCGTTGATTGGTATTAAGGTAAGGACTGACGAAGGAGAATGGCTCAATGAATTCCTATATCAGAATTGGGTTATCCGCAGTTTTAGGGATATGTCTTGTCGCCCTCTTAGCTCAATTTGAAGTGATTAGCTGGGGAAGCGGGGGGACGGCTGGAATATCAGCCATAGCAGTAGCAACACTTATAAATTTGCTCCGATACAGGAAGAAGCCTAAGCCCCGCCGATATCCGCGCTAGATACGATCCGTAGAAATACTGTCGGATGCGAAAAGTATCGCGTATACATTCCCTCCGCGCTCCGTCGCGTCTACGCGTTCTTCAGCGCCCGATACACCGTAGGGCGAGTGACCCCAAACTCCCGCGCCAGCGCTGCCTTCGACTCCCCTGCTAGTGCGCGCTGCTTAATTTCTGTTACTTGGTCTGGGCTAAGGGCGGGTTTGCGGCCTTTGTACTTGCCGGCCTTTTTCGCCAACGCAATACCCTCCGCCTGGCGCTCGCGGATAATGGCCCGCTCAAACTCCGCAAACGAACCCAAAATACCCAGCATAAGATCCGCACGCGGATCCGCGGTGTCTTTTGTAAAAGTGAGATGCTCGTGCAGGAAGGTAACGGTTACGCCCTTGTCGACGAGTTCGTCGACAATACCGCGCAGATCGGTTAGCGAGCGGGCGAGGCGATCAATCGACGAGACGACGAGTTCGTCACCGTCACGCACATAGGCCATACACTCCCTAAGCCCAGGGCGCTCGGTCTTAGTGCGTCCGGAAATCTTATCCTCAAAGAACCGGTCAATACTTCCAGACACGGACAGTAGTTCTTTCTGGCGCTGATTATTTTGCTCCACCGTTGAAACGCGGATATACCCCACCCGCTGCCCACGCGAACCAGAACCACTAGCCGTCGACACCACAATCACCACTTTCTGTATAGATACGGCCTAGACCCCACTATACAAGTGTAAAATAATGCCCAAATCTATCTTATTTTACATGTACCTTACCGGCATAAACGTACGTAACAATAGGGTGTGCCCTAAATATTTTCCGTTAAAGCATGCTGCTGACGCTTCGTTCGCTAACACCTAAGGATTACTTTTCGCTAGGCAAGGAACGACGTTTCAAGAAAGTCCTCGAGACTCCAATATTCAGGATCAAACCACGCAACGCCTTCGTCGACTTCGAGTGCGACTAAGTGGTCAGGCAGGAGGATGAGGAAATCATTTATCTCGGTGCGGATGCCTTGGCGTTGTAGCTCTTGTGCGACTCGTTCAGTGCTCTCCTGCGCGGTCTCGGCGGGGCGACGATTAAGGTCAACACCATAGAAAGTATCCGTGATTGGCAGCTCCATGTACTTCATTTCAACGGTGACGCATTTACCGTCTTCCACGCAGCACACAATCTTGCGGCCAGGATCACCGGGTTCTAGTGTTTCGATATCGACCCAGCCTTCAAATTGTTCTTCATACGTATCAGCAGTCAGGTCAGAGTCGTAGCATGCTTTAGTAGCCTGGTTCACCGTCATTCCAGGTTTTACAGGCAAGGGGCAGGGACCTTCAATATTCATTTTCTCGATGCACTTCCTTCTTCGTCAGTTGTTTAATACGTCAAGGCCTTCGGTTAGGCTGTCGCGTAAGTCAGACTTCACACTCGTGTGATTGATATTGGCTAGCTACCCCCAGTAAATAGCTACAACTTTGCCGAATTGGTACGACAAAGCAATTGTTCCATTGTCGTGGGGAATGGTTATGCCGTCACGGTCGTGTTCAAATTCGATCCCCACATCTTTTAGGGCTTTTACAAACTTTCGGCTCGACAATGACAGTGGGATATCAAGGAAGCTATCTGACTCCCGCGCGTCCAAGATTTCTATTGAGGTAATCAATCCGTCGTTTTCAAAGCCCTTAATGTCGTAGTCGATTCCCCCGATCTCACATTTGCCAAAAATTTGGCCCGTGCTGCCTATCCCGAGATAAGAAATATCTAGGTATCGGTAATCAGACAGAAGATTTTCGTAATATGAAACAGGTACAGACAGCTGCAACGGTTCAGGAACATCAAAAGTAAACTTCATTTTCTACAACTCCTTGACGCAAGATGTTTATCTTCTCGACCCTGCCTTTTAGAAGATTCAACTTAGACGAGGGCTCTATTCTTTGCAGTCTAGGCCACAAGTGTGGCGTAGTTTGGCTTCATCGCTAGATTGTCTGCCGCTCGACTGTTTCCGATACAGAGGTCAAGTCCCGTGTAGTGGTGTAGCCGTTTGTGCCTTCGGCTCGGTAAGAAGTTCGGGGCTTGTTACAGCGATGCTTCCGCGTGTTTGGAGTCTGGAGCGCCGTTTTGAGATGCCTCAGGTTGTGTTTCGTCTGACTACTATTCTGCAATAGGCGTTGACGACCAGGAACGGAGAGGGCCGTCGTGGAGCCCCTGGAAAAATTGGTATTTTTCTAGCGGGATACGCGCAGGGGGATCGAAGTCGGGAGCTGCTGTTAACTCATTAGTGTGTGGGTCGACAACGCATGCTGGTGTTAGACGTGCCAAATAGCCGTCCGTCCCATAGAAAGCGTCATCATATGGTGACACACCTAGTGGTGCGAGGATGGCTTCTATCTGTTTCTCCCCAAACTGAGACCACATAATCTGCGCGTGTTCTTGTGTAAACGTTTCTTGCGGAAACTCAGTGACCTTGGGCAGGGAGTCAAAATCAAAACCGTAATCCTTGAAAGATTCACTTTGATCCTCGAGGTACGACATGGAACGGTGCAGCGTACCATCAGCTTTTAACTGTTTATGGCTGCTAAAAGATCTGTAGAAGCAGCAATCAAATCGGCCTAAAGGGTCATCGGGTAATTCGGAGGGAAGCGCGCACATCATAAACTCTATTTCTCCATAGCTTGCGCGATGGAAAAAGGCTACATCGTCGGTATCTACCCACGGCGTATGCATAATTTCGATGAAGTAAGGAACTTGTGACTCAATTTCTTTCTTGCGCGCCAAAAGGTAGGCAAATTCAGAAATCCACGGCATCTTTGGCTCTTTGGTAAAGCAGCAGGGGCTAAACACTGCAGTCCATTCTGACTCGGTGGGGACGAATACAAACTGTGTAATGTGGTTTTGCGGTTTAAGTAACTCTGCAAGCTGATTCCTGCCAGCAGATACCTTGTTCGTATGAACCATACATTCGATTGTCTGGCTTTGAAGATAAAAATAAGGCTTTGTATACCGACTTTCTATTCCTGATGCCCACTGCTGAAATTCTTCAACCACGGTAGATAGTGGAAACCGAAGAAGCGCCACAGCATGGGATACCGGTGCTATGGAATGGGTGTAGAAATACTTCGTCATTGTCTTTAGTTCCCTTCGTGTTCGCGGTCCCAGGTGTGTTCACGACGTTCAAATAAAGCGCATGGCCCGTACTTTTTAGGCAAAGGGTATCCACTATTGATAAGTGTTGCACGCCCAGTGAGGAACTGTCTGTTGAAGGGATCGAGCCCAAAAAGCTGTGCACACTCGAAGAGATCATCGGTAGTAAACCGCTTGCGTAGTGGACCCTTTTTGGTTTTGAGTCTTTCCAGTCCGGGAAAGGCGAAGTCTTCGCCGTCAGGCCAGTCGGTAAAAGCCTGGAACCGGGTTTCTCCTTCCCCGATTCCTACAATAAAAGTGTCGTATCCTCGGATTTCAGCGGCAGGGGCGCGTTTGCCGATAGCGGCATCCATATCGTAGGTGCCGATGATGAGGCACTTGTTGCCTGAGCGGTAATTCCACCCTTTGACGATTTTGCGTTCATCTGGCTCATCCACGATACGTAGCTCCGTCATACCGGGAACAAAAGGAATAGAACCGTTATACCTAACGGTTGCGAAAAAGTCGTGATTGTTGCTCGAGTCATCGCAGATAAACCACACCCAATCAGGATTCGTGGTTTCCAAAACTGCTGCCCAACGACGAGGAAACTGCGGATCGTGCACCCCAAGACGCAGCGCATGAGGAAGATCATCGACGGTGGTATCAATGTCCACATACTGCTGCGACCAGTAACTATTAGCTGTTTCTAAAGGCGTGTGGAAAACACGTGACCGTGCGGCAGCCTCAACCGCATAATCAAAAGGCAGCTTCAAAAACAACTGATCATAAGAATACGGGGCTAGCAGATAATCAATATCTCGACGCAGGTACACACTCATCTTTAAATCCCTTCCCTGAGCGAAGCGACATAGTTGTCTACTCCGTCTCGATTGGCTTTGATGACTTTCCAAAGTTCAGAGGACTCATCAAGCTTGTCTAGTGTAAGCAGCCAAATAACCGCATCCGGATTCGCATCCAACTGCTGCTGTGCATGGTGCGGCGCTCTAGACGCAGGCGGGCGGTCGAACTCCGTTTTAATTGATACACCATCCTCGTGGACAATATTAAGATCGGGGCGTCCACGGCTTGTTGTCTTTAGCGCCTTTTGCCCCGTTTCTGAATCAAGGAAGTAGTCGGCATCACGTTGGTTAATACGTGCTATTAAGCCGTCTATTGCTTATTACTAAACCCTTGTACCATGAATCTGGGCACGCCAGCGACCATAGATCGTGGTCAGGGGCGTGAACACTTGTGAGCAGATAGCAGGGCGTTTGTATCAGGCAATTCGCCGGCGCATTCGCGTATCAGTATGCGTAACAAAAAGCGCTCACGCGCAAACGAGCACCAGGACGTGGCAATCACACGGGGCAAAGAAGTCGCGCCCCGCGACTTCCGCAGCAGCCCCAAACCTATAACTAGAACTACTCGTAACGGATTAATCGCCGCATCCGGTCTTCAAAAACTCATCGCACTTGTGTGCTTATGTCGAAAGTCTTATTAGCTAGCGATCTACTGCGGATGCTCTTCGCTATAGCGCAGCAAGGTTTCCGCAACAATCTGGGCTCCAAGCAAAGCTTCGTCACGCAACTGTGCTTCGGAGTACTCAAGGTACTTAATGATTCGATGCTCAGCGTGGATAACACTCGCAGTCTGCTGGTCCGCACGGAAGACAACAGGCCAAAACGCACGATTATTAAAGTCGCTAATCCAATTAAGATCCGCCGCTTCGGACTGACGCGCCTGGATCATCCCACCAATACCAATATTCGTGTCCTGATCAACGATGTAGATAGGAACCCCATTGACCTGAGTCAACAACCCACCAGTCGACAACTGCGAGCAGTCAAGCCCCTGAGTAGAAAGCGCCTCCCCAATAGATTCGACGGATGCTTCACGCAACGCTGGCTTCTTCTTCCCAAACAATCCCATGGTCTTACTCCGTTCCTTCAAAAAGTTCTTCAATCTTTCCCAACGCATCGAACCCGACATGCAAGCTGGCGTCGATGAGCGTATCCAGCTGGAATTGGGACACACCTTGGGTGAAGTTGAAGCGATTGCGGAAGACAATCGTCCGGCGTCCCTCGATAAGATTAGGAACCACTTTGCCGAAAGCCAGGTTGTCATTCGTCGCATTAATAGCGTTCATTGCCACCAGCTTCTTGTCCGACGGGATTGTTCCAAAAGACTCAATGCGAACAGTAAAATACTCACCCTCGGGAACGAAGATGGCAACACCTTGCGGAAATTGGGAGCCCCACTTGCCGTTGTCCTCTCCCGCAGAAATCTCCAACGTATCCAGAGACTTGACGAGCATGGGAGTGGAGAAAGTCGTGATGTCTTTATAAGAACTCATTTTGCTCCTACTTAATTAGGTATTGATGAGACGTATGAGGCCTGCTCAGTCTACGACGAATTCAACGAAACTGTCAGGCCACACACATCCGTGTAGCTGGCAGTATTCCCCATTAACAGAAGTTTAGGTTCGGAAATGAAACAGCACATCGATAAACAAATACCGCCAAAACTCCCAAAGCCTATAAGAAACCCTCACTGACCAGTCTCCTTCAAGTGAGAGGTTACCTAACTGCCTAACGGAAGAAGAACCGTATATTGCTTATGGCGTGACCCCCTACTCCGGGATCGCCCCTTACGTCACTCCTGTGGGAGTTTGACTTCCGCCGAGTGTTAATACGGAATGTATCGACAGTAAACAATTTTCGTTATACGATATTTTCATGCCTGTGAACATCACTCAAGATCAACTCGACACGTGGGTTTCCGAAGCAGAAGAAGGCTACGATCCAGAAGCGTTGAAAAAGCGCGGACGCGGACGCCCCGGTCGCGGAGCGGAGCCTGCTCAGGTCGTTGCTGTACGCCTCACTGTCGATGAACTTAGCGCTCTAGATCGCCTAGCTACGAAAAAGAATCTCACCCGATCTGAGCTTGTTCGCCAAGCAATCAGCACGCTCACGGCGGCATGAAAGCAGCCAAATCTGCCACTAAGCACGGTATCGCAGAAGCCGATGGAATCCATGCAGCTTCCTATCCGCTGTGGATAGAGCCTCTTGACGATAACCCTGGCCAGTGGAGGGAACTCCGCCTCGGTTTTGATACCCATGCTCGACTGCTGGAAACCGTCGTTGTTGTTGCCTCCGATGGGGACGAACTATTAATCCATGTGATGAAAGCTCGCCCGCACTACAGCAAGCTCCTCGAATAACGTCCTGATACGTTTAATCCGGCTTTCGCCTGCGTCCCCTAGGGGAGATCCCCGCTGCCTTTAACGCGCGATTAATAGTCTGCCTCAAGACTCCAAACTCTTTCATCTCGCTCTGAATAGTCAGCCACCCACCTATCTCCGCTTCTGCTTGAATAAACACCCGCGATAGTCAGCCGGACACTCCTCGCAGCTTTTGCGCGTTTCTTACTAGCGGTTTCCAGTTTGTCGCGCTGTACCCTAATGTCCAGTAATGGTGTTCCACTTTTAAGAGGTTGCTTATTAAGCACTCAATGTGGGGGCAATAATTTCGGAATGAGAATCCGGATCTTGACCCAATAAAGCGCAGTAAGTTGCGTTTAGTACGGAGTCTTCCGTTTTATTAATAGGGTGTACCCCATTGTTTAGTAATGGTGTCCTCTACTTTGGGCGATTGCTTTCAAATGCTGGGCGCAGGGACAACAATTCTGGAAAAGCTAGTTTTGGATCTCTCCTTGGCGAAGCCGATCGAAGACGCTACCGGCGTAATCCTCGTCGAGGATGAAACCGTTGTCGGTTTCTTTGAGAACTCCTTCTTTGACTCTGCGATCCCACCACATGATTAAGGATGCGAGCGTGTAGCCGAGTTCGTATTTCTGACCAGGAACTATAAATGAGTTCTTCATGAGTTCTGGGAAGGTTAGTATTTGTCCTTCCCGGCCTCCGTCGGCAAATGTTTTAGGATCGTGTTGGGGCTCAATATGCTGAACAATCCAGTACACAACGTCGTAAAAGGTTCGACTTTCAGGGCTATTCTCGGTGATTATTGGATTTAAATCTTTGGTGATGAGCTCTGTGGCCTGCTTTAAAAGCTTTTCGATTCCTGGCGTTGGAGTAGCAAATATCGCCTTTCGGAGAGGTTCAGAAAGTGAGCCATATCGAACACCATTGATCCCGATGTTATCCGGCTCTGCATCTTCAACCGTTTCTTCTTGGTCTGGGTAGGGACTTAGCTTAGACAAGAATGCGTCGACTGATTCTGCAACGGGCATGATGGGTCCATCGGGATCGGTATCCACGTACAATACGGCGCCTTCTGGGAAATCCGGCAAGCCGTAATTAATGACAAAGCATTGATGCATTCCGTCTTCGCTAGCAGCCAAGAGAAGGACTTCTTCGGGAATCTCCCACTCATCCATAAGGAAGGTTGCATAGTCAATCAAATCAACATGAGTGCCATTGCTTGCTGTGCCGTTGCCGAAGATATCTTCAACAACGACCTCCAAGGTGTCCCCATCAGGCAGGGAAATATCTGTAAGGAAGCACTTTTTAAGGTTGAGGATGCCGCCTCCAGTTTCTGAAAGCAGCATCTTGTAATCATCAGGTAGCTTTTTGCCAAGCTTGCTTTCAATTTCAAGGATGCGTTGACTGTCTGCTGGCTGTGCAGTGTACTCAAAAAGGTTGGCGTAGTTTTTCATGATTGTCCTTTACGATTCGAGGGGTGTACCTAATCGGACTTTTATACTATGGTTCGGGGTCTTCCTCCTTAGTGAAAGTCGCACCTAAATCTTGTAAGCGTTGTTTCTGTTGTGGAGTCAACGCCAAGTTATCCTCTGGAAGAATGGTCTCGTGCAAAGTTGCAGTTTCAAGAATTGAAAGGTCTGTAGGAGTTCCCGATAGGTCCGCGTTGCTTAGATCCGCACCACGCAAATCGGCACCCCCTAATTGTGCTAGTTCAAGGATTGCACCTTGTAGATTCGCGTTTTTTAGATTCGCGTCGTCAAACTTCGCTTTTATTAAAACTGCGTTGCTTAAGTCTGCCCCCTCGAGGTTTGCTCCACTAAAGTTTGCACAATTAAGCCAAAGACCACTCAAATTTTGTTCCTTTAGGTCAAAGTCTTTAAAAGGAAGTTCAGGAATGGAAGGGTCTGGTTTATCTGTGGAAGATTTCGTAGTGGGCGTACCAGGGGTAAATATGGTCCCGTCAGCTGTTAGACAATGGGGCGATAGGTTAGCTGACGTCGCAGCTTGAGCCCGATCGCGAACGTATCGCAGATTTTCGAGTCGCTCTGCTGTAGCTGCTTGAGTATTAGCAGCACGAATCGCTGTGTCTGCCTGGATTCTAGAATCAGTAATTTGCACCCATGTTAAAAAGCCTCCCACCACTACGGAGGAAAGCAGGGAGACAAAGATTGATATTCCATTGTCGCGGAGCCATTGCTTATTAGTGATCCCTCTCCAAAAGTCGCGGAGCCATTCGAAGCGAGCAGGCGAAGCAGAACTTGTGCTTTGGGTGACCTCTTTTTCCTGTTCGGTATGCTTCTCTATAGAGGGGTCCCTATCTGGTGCATCTTGTGCTTTCGGAGAAGCGTCTTTTGGCGTGCTTTCTTCGCTAGGTGTATTTTTGCCATAACTCATTCATAAAGAATACGTCTAATGTCGGGGTTTAGCACGCGTTGTCGTTGGTCGAAGGATAAGGGGCAAAGGGGTGGCTGGCATTGTGCATGAAGCCCAAGACACGCACCTGTGTGCCTTGTTTATTGGGGCGCACGGGGATACTGGAGACTACGAGTACGCACTAGACGCCGCCAACAGCGCAGCCAAACACCTGCAAGCAATACTGACAGAATTACCTTCCACTTCCCCACTGGCCCGCGACGCTGGCATACTCGCTAAGCTGGTGCACGCAGCACAACGGAATCTGTCTCAACAACGGCCCGCGGATAACCCCGATAAACTTCTACAGCTGGGGCACCACACGCCTCGAGCACGTCACTGCCGATTGCGCGGGCATACGTCCGCCATGTTTTGGCGACAGAACCGTCAAGCGCCTACAAAACACCAAATATCTCCCGCATAGAGTGGGAGTCCCTTTAAGGTACCCGAACTATGCGAGAGAAATTCGTAATATCGCCGAAAAATCTATCAGCATTCTGCGATCATCGCTGGTTTCAATCTTTCGGACGAGGGTGCCGGGCAGGGTGTCGATCCAGTCGGGAAGGTAGGAGTCGATGAAGTCATTGGTGGCTTCATCTTTACCCATAAGCCACAGGCCCATCATGCGATCAGGTGAGGTTTGCTCGTCTACGACTTCAGCGATCACCTCACGTGCGGCCTTCGGGGTGGTATCACGCGAGATTGCCTTATCGAAGACGTCCCTAGCACTTGGGGCCTGGTCTATGCCTTGGTAGTGGTAGTGGCCTTCCTCGGCCAGCTCACCTAGCTGGTGTTCGGTCACAGCATAGACGTGGTTGGCGATTTTGCCGCGTGTAAGCGCCACATACAGCCCGGCCCTATCGACGTGATGGTCAATGACCGCACGGGTACAGTCCACGGTGCTGCCCTGGGCGCGGTGGACGGTAGCAGCGTAACCCAATTAAAAAATTAACGATATCGGACAGTTAAGATATTCTTTCCAGCGCTCGACATGCGAGGCTGCGAGAGTCGTGTCTAATTTTCCCAAACGCTACGGTTGAGCGGTGTCGCCCCCCGAGGAACGTGGACAGATTGGCTGCCAGCTCTCGCAGCACTGCCTCGTAGAAGCGCTTTACAGACAGCTATTGTAGCCAGGTGATCTTCACGCGGTGCGGGTCGAATTTCTTAGCGCCAGGCTTGCCAGGCAGGATGCGAATTTCCATTAGCAGCCGAGTCAGCCGTCGCTTATCCTCAACAGAGGCACTGCCCCACCACTTGGCAAAGTCCGGCACGTCGGCAAGTTCTACAGCAAGGGGGTCAGCAGCATGACTGGTCGTTAGTTCACGCATTTTTCCATCAATACCTGCAATCTGAGCTTCAATTTTCTTTGACATTCGCACGAATGTTGGCATGCCAATCTCTTCATCGATAGCAGAATTTTCAATCTGCTCACGCTTGGCCAACAACGCGTTTCGCCGTCCTGAAAGTTCTAGGAGTCGTTCGGTAAGGGTGTTGTTCTCTGGCGCCAAGGCCTTACGCAACGCATCCACGGCGTCAGGTTGCTCCATACGTTTAAGAATGACAGCTTCGATAAGATCATCAACCTCAGCACCGATAGAGACATGGGTACCGCCCGGCTCAGAGCGCTTGCAGGTATAGAAACGACGAGGTTTACCATCCTTGTTCCGCCGACTACGCGAATACATCGGCTCTCCGCAGGTGCAGGTCAGGACAGAAGCGAGAAAATAGCGCGGTGCGTTACCGCTATGTGAGATCCGCCGCGACGGGTCGCGCAAGATTGCATCGAGCTTTTCACCTGTAACCTCGTCGATAATCGCAGGCCAGTTGCCTTTACCAATGATTTTGCGATCTTTAACAAGACGTTTCCCCGTATCCGGGTCAGTTGGGTTGAACGTACTCAAGCCGCGCACGCGTGGGTTGAGTAAAATGTCTCGCAGCGTTGGCGCCGACATAGGCCTGCCTGAAGTCGCAGTAAGACTGCGTGCATGAAAGACCTCGCGCACGGTTTCGCGCAGAGTCTTTCCAGCAATGACCATCGCGGCGGCGTCGAGAATAGCCTTGGCCTCTTCGTCGATGATGGTCTCAGCGTCAGCCTCGTAGCCGAACATACGCCGCCCGCCTGTCTTAGGCCGCCCTGTCCGGGCCCGGTCTTCGTAGGCAGCTCGGATACGTGCAGCACGATCAATAGACTCCTGCTCAGCAATCAGACCAAGAATCACGATAGTGAGCCGCGATGCAGGGTCTGAAGGGTCAATGTTGTAGCCACGGTTCGCTTTGACGGTGACGTTGTGCTTCTCGCACAACTCAAAGAGCGCCAGTGTGTCTTTGGTGCGACGGGTCAGCCTGTCGAGTGCGTAGACGTAAACAACGTCAATCTCGCGGTTCTCGATGGCGTGAATAAGCTTGTTGTAATCAGGGCGAGGGTCGCCAGAGAAGGCGGAGATGTTGTTGTCCACGTAGGTGGCGACCACCTTAGCCTCGTCAGCCTCAGCGTGCTTAGTGGCGAGGTGAATTTGCCGTTTCACACCGGCTTCTTCCTGCTTATCCAACGAAATACGTGCGTAAATCGCCGCACGCTGTGATGTAGTCACTCTCATACGTCCTATCGTACCCCAAACCCACATTCCCTATTTCCGCTGCCAGTCGCGCCGATGCACAGGCCGTGCGGACCCATACCACCGTGGGCAGATTCCTTGAGATCCACCGTGACGGGCTGGCCCACCGTATCGATGCCGATGGGCACCATGAGACGCGCCGAGCCCTCCCGGCCATGCCACATGCCGCTAGCCGCTAGCTCTTCCACATCGCGATAGCCGAGAAGGCCCATAAGGTCACTGCCGCGCCGGCCAGAAGTACTATCGGGGCGGCGGTAGGAAGACATACTACGCGCGAGCAACGTCGCGCCGGCCACACTCATCCCATCGGGAGCCCCAAGGTCTTCCACCCCTGCCGCGGTGACCACCTGCAGCTGCTCCCCTGCCACGAGGCTTAGCCCTTCGTGCTCGGCGCGTACCCCCAGCGCCGAAGACGGCGCCCCACCAATCTCAATGATGGTGGTATAGGAGTCATCGTGGAAGAAGTCTTCGGTTCCCGTGGTCAGCACGCCATCGACTATGAGGATGCGAAAGCGCGCCTTTTCCGGCGTGCGCGCATGGGGCAGCCACTTCAGCCACTCCCACTGGCCACCGATGGCCTCAATACCGCAGGTTTCCGGGCCATGCGCCAACGCCATCTGCAGCACCATTGCGCGCACCATATCGCGGGAGGGATCTGCGGGCTCTTCGCCCCGAGTCGACGCCATTCCGGACACGGACAAGAAGCGAAAGGCCTGCAGTTGGATAACCACCGGCATATCGGGAACGGTGCCCACTGCCTTAATGGTCTGGCGCATGCTCACCGCACACACCGGGTCCAGGTCTTCCGTGGCGCCCGAATCCGGCACGTTGATGGGGGTGCACAAAGTCGTTGGTCCAGTTCCCACGCGTACCTCGAGGGCGTCCGAGTCATCCGGGCCACGCTCCCACATGCGGCGCGAGCCGACTAGAGTGCTGAGTTCCACCGGTGCCGGGTGGCGATAAATTTCATGTGCACGCTGCGCCGAGGCATTGCGCAGCGCCTTTTCTCGCAAGGCTTTGATGTGGCGCAGGTAAGTGCGCCGGGTTTCATCCGGATCCTGCCCGCTGTTATTAGGCCCAAACATCATGGCCATGCTCGCCAGCATCATCAATGGAAACATCAAGGCCATCGGGCTAATCTGCCGGGATTCCCCAGCGCCTAACACCATGAGGGCGACCATGCCGAGCATAGCCGCAATCATCACCACCGGAAGCAGCAGCCGCACCAGCGGCACCGGCTGCGGGCGCACCGCCTCCGGGACTTCCTCGGCCTCGATGCTGCCGGTGGGCAGCGGCGGCGCAGCATCCCGCAGTGGCATGGTCAACGGCTCAATGACGCGGGTATCCCCGATCCCAAGCATGCCTAAATAACCTCCCCCGAGCCACGCGCCAAGCGCCCTTGGCCCCCTGCCAAGATTCCCCGCGCTGCGGTGGACACGTCGCCACTAGTAAGCCACAATATGTGGCATTGGGCAAGGGGGACGCCCACAATCCATACATTTTTCGGGGGGCATCATGACTACTGCAACGGCGCATCATCTGCGCCTTACCGTTCGCATTCATGCCGGCGCTTTCCACAAGGAGGCGGACGTGGCGTTACCGCTAAGCTCCAGCGTGGGCGAGCTTTTGGCGGAGATCACTGACTTGGTCGATGCGCCCACCATTTCTGAACCCTGGCGCGCCAGTACAGCCTCCGGCCGCGCCATCGATCTCACCGCCCCATTGGCTGCCACTGCGCTCACGGAAGGCTCAATTCTTGTTATTAGTCCGCGCGAGCGCCGGTCTGCACCGGTGATTCGGGATGCGGCGGAATCGCTCGCCGCCGCGGCTGAAGAGGATACTACCGCCGCCCTTCCCACCATCTGGGCTTGGGCAGGGCTGCTTGCCGCCTTCGCACTAGTGTGGGTTAGCACCCTTCCCCTAGCTGCGTGGGCGGCGTTGACCGCTGGAGCCCTGTTGCTTGCCTTGTGGACCCGTGCCCTATCACTGGTGCACCTTAGCCTGGTAGCCGGCATGGCGTGTGGCTGGGTGGTGATTTCGCCCTCGCTTAGCGAAGCCCCCTTTGCCGCACTCACCGCCTGCGTCGCCCTCCTCATCGTGCTGCTTGCCTGCCACGTCACCGGGTTAAGCACGGTTCGCACTACTGCCGTGGCACTCACCGTCTCAGTGCTGTTGTTGGTCGCGGCTTTGGGCTATCTGCTGCCCGGACCAGGGACGGGGCTCCAGGGCAGCCACGGTACGGCGGCAGCCGCTTGCGTGGTGATCGCCGGCATTATCCTGCTGGCCGCAGCTCCTGCGCTGACCGTTGCCACCGCTGGGCTCAAAGTCCCGCAGTTGCCCACGGCCGGCCAAGACCTCGCGGTTTCTGATGCCTTCCAGCCGGATATCGATATCCGCGCCCGGCGCGCCGGCAGCGCCTATGAGGGAATGTGCTTTGGGCTGTCGCTCTGTCTCATTCCGGCCCTTATCACCCTCTCACTGACGGGCAGTGGTCCGGCCTTGGCGCCGACTAGCGGCGCGCCCGATTCTCTCTCCGAGTACGTTGCGGTGCTCTTTGGTGCCGAGCACACCGGCGTGGGCTTCGTCCAAGCACTCTGCGTGACCACCGCGGGTGCCGTCGTCATGCATGCTGCCCGGCACGGTCGTGTGATAGCTAGCTGGGCCCTGATGCTGCTGGCGATGACCGCCTGTCTCGCTACATGCTTGTGCGCTGCCCACACGGTAGCGGATTCCGGCCTTACCGATGCCTGGGGGCCGATCCTTGTTGCCTGCCTGGTTCTCCTCGCCATGCTGAGCGCCCCGCTATGGGCACCCAAGGTGGCCGAGCTCGAGCCCACCACCATCGCGTGGTTTGAGCGCATAGAATCCCTCGCCATTGCCGCTAGTTTGCCGCTGGCCGCACACCTAGCCGGTGTCTTCGTGCTCATTAGGGGGCTTGGATAATGCGCGTACTGCCCACCGCTTTAGTAGTTGCATTCGCTGCAGGACTGACTGCTGCCCCCTACGCGGCCGCGCGCGAACCGGACCGCGAATGCGCCGCCGCGCATTCCTCACCGCTTTCGCCCCAGCCAAGCCAGGAGCAGTTAGACTACCGGGCCCGCCTACATTCCTTTGCTACCGGGGAAGGCGTCAAAGTAGCCGTTATCGATACTGGCGTGGCCCGTCACGATCAACTGCGGCATCTCAGCAGTGGCGCGGACCTTGTCGCGCCCGAGGACCCAGAGCCGCATCACGATTGCGACCTGCACGGCACCGTCGTGGCCGGTGTCATCGCCGGTCACGATATCGGTATCGCTCCGCGAGCAGAGATTTACGCTGTGCGCCAGACCAGCGCGCACTACCGCCAGGAAGCCGAGGACAGTACCACCGGCTCGCTGGACACCTTGGCCCGCGCCATCGATGACGCTGCCGATGCCGGTGCCCGCATCATTAACATTTCGGTTGTTTCCTGCGTTCCGCCAGATGTGGCCGCGCAGGTCGATACTTCCCGATTGGAACGCGCTTTGGCGCATGCGGAAGACTCCGGCGCCGTGGTGATCGCTGCCTCGGGCAATGCGTCCTCTGGCAGCTGCGAGATGGGTGACCGCGTCTTTCCGGCGGATTCGCCAACGGTGCTCTCTGTAAGCGCCCTAGCGGATTCACACGAACTCGCTGACTACTCACTGAATTCAGCCGACGGACCCCAGCTTGCTGCGCAAGGTTTCATTCCGCTAGCGCTCAACCCCGCGGGTGGATGGGCCGATGGTAAGGAGGGCACGGACGGAACGGCGCAGTTCCATGGCACCTCCTTTGCCGCGCCGGTGGTCAGCGGCACCGCTGCCCTCTTGGCACAGCGCTTTCCCGACGATAGCCCGGCCGCCCTCCGTAAACGCTTGGAGGACGCCGCAGAACCGGGACACGGCTTCATCGACCCGCTCACTGTGCTCACCCACGTGGAAGCGGGCGCGGACGTCGATACCCGGGCTATGACCATCCGCCCCGCTGACGAAGGCGACTCCCGCGCCCCCACACGCAGTGCCTGGGTGCTAGGTGGATTAACGCTTGCGCTTGCTGCGTGGGCCGTGTGGCGCGGGCTACGGCCTAAGAGCTAACCTGCAGCGCCTGCTCACGGTTCAGCGCGGAGCCTTCCGGCAGCAAGCGCAGGATCTCCCACGGCACCTGCGCGCCCACGCCGGTGCCAAGGGCTTCCAAAGTCTCTTTGTCCTTGACCTCGTGCCGCTGCCCCGTGGGTGAGACCACGTGATAGCCATGGCCGCTGTCTACGCCTACGCCACCGGCGTCGAGCCCACCAAAGCGATGGGCCACCGACTTACCTGCCAAGGCGATGGTGCCTGCTTGGGCAGGTACCACTACCCCGCCGCCCTCGTTACCGGCACACATCCAGCCATCGTCCGGGCTTAAGAAGCGGAAGGACGTGGAGGGAAGGTTGAGGTTTAAAGGGGCGTCGGCAAGCGCGGCAATCTCCTGCGGCGTGGCTGTCGTCTCCTTGGCACCCACGCCTGTGAGCATCTCCGCCTGCGTAGGCGTGAGCTCCGCTACGCCCTCGGGCGTACGCGCCCACAGGCTCTGCCCAGTATCGACAACCTCGGGCGGATTGGCCGGGAAGTTCAGCGGCGGCAGCTCCGCAAAGGCATTGAGCAGCTCGGGCGGCACGGGCCAGGTGTGGGTACTATCGTCCACGCCCAGCGCCCGGCGCACGACTCGCCCTTCGGTGCTGGAGGATTCTGGCAACGCCACGCGGCCTTCCTCTGTGATAAACCACTGCGCGCCCTCGGATTCCACCAGTGCGGCGCGCTCCTCACCGAGGGTTTTCTGCTCGGGCTCGGCGAGAACAATAACCTCCTGCGACGCAACCTGGTGGCCGCCGATGCTGGTTGGGTTTTCTGTAGTCGGCGCCTCATCCTTGCCGGCTAAACACGCTGCCCAACGCTGCTGGGGAGTCTCGCCTGCTGCCGCGAGGTACCCAGGGGCATCCGAGATACCCACCGGTGAGCCCAGTAGCGCTTCTTGCAGGTGCTCATCCCCAATGGTCTGCGCCTCGGCCGCCTGCCCGGCGATAATGCGCGCCGACGCCAGGTTGAATACCGGGTGGTAGGTGTCGTTGACATCCACAAAGAGCTGGCCCTGCTCCGAGCGCACAATCGGCGCATCACCCGGCTGCGGGCTCGGCTGCAGCCATGCCAACATACCGGACCCCACCGCAAGGAAGGCGACGCCGACCCCACCGAAAAGGAGCGCTTTGCGGCGCCTAGCCAATGGATCGTGAATCATGCGGATATCGCCTAATACGAGCCCATGCTCGACGCGGCGACGCAAGAATTTATGGCCCGATACCTGGGCCTTGGTAGTAGGCAGCGGACGTGCCATGATTTTCCCCCGAAAAGTCTGTGTACACCCAGCACACAGGCTATCCCAGGGAAGCGACCGCTGCCACTTGGGCGCTAGTCGGCGCTGCGCCTTTCGCGGGTGACCTCGGCGCGTGCCGCCAGTTGATCCGCGGCCGGGTAATCAACGGCGACGAGGGAGAGTCCCTTGGCCGGGGCCACGGGGATGCTGGAAGAGCGCTTCGTCTCCTGCAGCAGTCCCGCGGCGAAGTCGGCATCGCGCCGCCCCTCCCCCACGCGCAGGCAACAGCCCACCAACGAGCGCACCATCGACCAGCAGAACGCATCGGCGCTTACGCGGGCCTCAAAAAGCTCCGGTTCTTCGGGCGTAGAGACGTCGCGCCAAGAAAATTCCTGCAATTCACGGATGGTCGTGGCATTCGGCTTGGCTTTACAAAAAGCCGCAAAATCATGCAGGCCCACCAGGGCGGTGGCGGCTTCTTGCATGGCATCGATATCCACCGGCTTAATCCACTCGGCCGTATCCCGCGCCCGGGTCGGCAGCGCGCCGCGCGGGTTGGTGGTAATCCGGTAGACGTAGTGCCGCCGCAGCGCCGAAAACCGCGCATCAAAGCCCGCGGGTGCGAACTCGCACCCGTGTACCCGAACGTCTTCTGGCAGAAGCTTTGCTAACCGACGAACCAGCTTCGCCGGCTCCCCCGCCACCGAGCGCTGCGCCAGCATGTCTGTGGGAACGTCGACGTGCGCCACCTGGCCACGAGCGTGAACACCGGCATCCGTCCGGCCAGCGACCGTCAGCGCCACCTCCGTGCGCGCAATCATCGCCAGCTTTTCTTCCAGAACCCCCTGCACCGTGCGCAGACCGCCCTTCTGCTTGGCCCAGCCATGAAAGTCCGTGCCGTCATAAGCCAAGTCCAAGCGCAGGCGAACGAACCCGTCCGCCGGCCCTTCGGGGGAAGTCGATGCTGCATCTGTCATAGTGGGCTTCATGCTACCGGAGTGTTTACTGCCCGCCGGCGCTGGGTCGTTCGTGCGTTGAGCCCTAGTGGGGTGCGGACATGACAAAGCCGCCGCCCCTCCCACAGACGGGAAAGACGGCGGCGAGGCGCTAGGGCCGAAGGGAAATTACTTCTCCTCGGACTCCTCAGCTGCGGTCTCCTCGGCAGGTGCCTCGGTCTCAGCAGCCTCGTCTGCCTTAGCTTCCTCAGCCTCAGCGGCCTTGGATGCGGCAGCGCGGGTAGCGCGGTTAGCCTCAGAGGTCACGGTCTCCTCGAGAACGAGGGAGATCTGGGACATCGGGGCGTTGTCACCGGTGCGGTTGTCCAGCTTGATGGTGCGGGTGTAGCCACCCTCACGGTTCTCAAACTTCGGCGCAACCTCGTCGAACAGGTAAGAAACAACATCCTTGCGTGGGATGAGCTTCAGGACTGCGCGGCGGTCAGCAACGGTACCGGACTTAGCCTTGGTGATGATCTTTTCGATGTACGGGCGAAGAACCTTCGCCTTGGCATCAGTGGTCTTGATAGCGCCGTGCTCGATCAGGCTGGCTGCCAAGTTGCTCAGCATGTGAGCCTGCTGCTTGGCGGAGCCGCCGAGACGGGCACCCTTCTTAGGGGTTGGCATTGTGTACTCCTCGTATGCGGTAAAAGTTGAGCGCGCGGCAATTAGGTCATTGCCGCAAGTCAGCGGGGTTCTTTACTCGGAATCCTCAGCAGCCGGATCCTTGAAGTCACCGGTTTCTGCGTCGTAACCCTCGAGCTGGGTTGGGTCGAAATCCTCAGGGGTGTCCTTGAGAGCCAGGCCCAGGTTAGCCAGCTTGATCTTTACCTCATTGATCGACTTCTGGCCGAAGTTGCGGATATCCAGCAGGTCGGACTCGGTGCATTCAGCGAGCTCGCCCACGGTGTGAATCTCCTGACGCTTCAGGCAGTTATAAGAGCGGACGGAGAAGTTCAGGTCCTCGATCGGCATGCCGTAGGCAGCGATGTACTCGCTCTCCTGCGGGGAGGGTCCGATCTCAATGCCTTCGGCAGCGTTGTTCAGCTCGCGAGCCAGGCCGAAGAGCTCGACCAAGGTGCCGCCGGCGGAAGCCAGGGCATCGCGGGCAGAAATCGAGTTCTTGGTTTCGACGTCGATGGTCAGCTTGTCAAAGTCGGTGCGCTGCTCAACACGAGTTGCCTCGACCTTGTAGGAGACCTTGAGGACCGGGGAGTAAATCTGGTCGACCGGGATACGGCCGATCTCACCGGAGGTGGGAGCGGCTGGGACATAGCCACGGCCGCGCTCGACGACGAGCTCAATGTCCAGCTTAGCGGTGTCATTCAGGGAAGCGATATGCAGATCCGGGTTGTGGATCTCCACGCCAGCCGGCGGCTGGATATCGCCCGCGGTGACATCGCCCGGGCCTTCCTTGCTCAGGTACATAACAACCGGCTCATCGGAGTCGGAAGAAAGCACCATGCTCTTGATGTTCAAGATGATCTCGGAAACGTCTTCCTTCACACCGTTGATGGTGGTGAACTCGTGGAGAACACCATCGATCTTGATGGAGGTTACCGCTGCACCCGGAATGGAGGACAGCAGGGTACGACGCAGCGAGTTACCGAGGGTGTAGCCAAAGCCCGGCTCGAGCGGTTCGATGACGAACTTGGAACGAGACGAGTCGATGAATTCCTCGGTGAGCTGAGGACGCTGGGAAATGAGCATTGAAATTCTCCTTTTCGGCGCCCGCTATTTGACGCCGGTAGAGGGGTAAAAATCTTCGGGATTGAAGATTCCTGGTTATCCGCCAGGCCATTACAGGCCGTGCGGTATAACAGTTTACTTCGAGTAAAGCTCGACGATGAGCTGCTCCTGCAGCGGAATGTCGATCTGAGCGCGCTCGGGCAGCTGGTGCACGAGGATGCGCAGGGTATCAGGAACAACCTGCAGCCATGCCGGTACGTTGGCATCGATGAGGGCGTCCTGAGCATCTTCGAACCATTCCATCTTCTTGGAGCGGTCACGGACATCGATGATGTCGTACTGGGTGACCTTGTAGGAAGGAACGTTGATGTTCTTGCCGTTCACGGTGAAGTGACCGTGGGAAACAAGCTGGCGAGCCTGGCGGCGGGTGCGTGCCAGACCTGCACGGTAAACTACGTTATCCAAGCGGGACTCGAGCAGGATAACCAGGTTATCGCCGGTCTTGCCCGGGAGGCGGTTAGCCTCTGCGTAGTAGCGACGGAACTGACGCTCCAGCACACCGTAGGTGTACTTTGCCTTCTGCTTCTCCTGGAGCTGCAGCAGGTACTCAGATTCCTTGATGCGGTTGCGGCCAGCCTGTCCCGGTGGGTACGGGCGGCGCTCGAATGCCATATCGCCGCCGACCAAGTCGACGCGAAGACGGCGGGATACGCGGGTAGCGGGGCCAGTGTAACGAGCCATTTTCTTACCTCTTCCTTTCCCTTAAACCTTGCGGCGCTTGGTCGGACGGCAGCCGTTGTGCGGCTGTGGGGTTGCATCCGTGATCGAGGAAACCTCGAGGCCTGCAGCCTGCAGGGAACGGATGGCGGTCTCGCGGCCCGAGCCCGGACCCTTGACGAATACGTCAACCTTCTTCATGCCATGATCCATTGCCTTGCGAGCAGCGTTCTCAGCTGCCATCTGAGCGGCGAACGGAGTGGACTTACGGGAACCCTTGAAGCCAACGTGGCCGGAGGATGCCCAAGAGATAACAGCACCCGTCTGATCGGTGATCGAGACGATGGTGTTATTGAAGGTGGACTTGATGTATGCGTGGCCGAGGGCCACATTCTTCTTTACGACGCGACGGCCGGAACGGCGCGCGCCGGAACGAGTCTTTGGAGGCATGAATTACTTCTTCTTTCCTGCGATCGTCTTCTTCGGACCCTTACGAGTGCGCGCATTGGTCTTGGTGCGCTGGCCACGTACAGGCAGGCCACGGCGGTGGCGCAGACCCTTGTAGCTACCGATTTCAATCTTGCGGCGGATATCAGCCTGAACCTGACGGCGGAGGTCACCCTCAACCTTCCAGGTAGCCTCAATTGCGTCACGGAGCGCCGACAGCTGGTCATCATCCAGGTTGTCAGTGCGCAGGTCAGGAGAAATGCCAGTCTTTTCTAGCAGTTCCTTGGCACGGGTTGGACCGATGCCGTAGATGTAGGTGAGAGCGACCTCCATGCGCTTATTGCGGGGGAGGTCAACACCAGCTAGACGTGCCATATGGCGTGTCCTTTCGGGTTGTTACGGCGGTTTTCTCCCCATCCGTCCCGCTCCATGCAACGCTTCGCCCGGACCGTGCCGGGAATCCTTGGGTTGCTTACCAGTGCGGGCTCAGGCCACCGTAGCCTGAGGTGGACAGAGTGAACCTATGGGTTCACCCTTGGGTGAGGAGGCTTACTGTCTTTACTTGTAGCGGTAGACGATGCGTCCGCGGGTCAGGTCATAAGGAGACAGCTCTACAACCACGCGGTCCTCTGGGAGGATGCGAATGTAGTGCTGACGCATCTTGCCAGAAATGTGTGCAAGAACCTTGTGTCCATTGTCGAGCTCGACACGGAACATTGCGTTGGGCAAAGGCTCGATAATGCGGCCTTCTACCTCGATTGCGCCTTCCTTAGCCATAACCTCTACTTTTCTGGCGACGGCCAAGTGCGCCGTCACCTGCATGTTTGTTGTCTACTGCGGTGGCGTATCCGCGCCAGCCTCGCTGACGCTATACACCGACTTAACAGCATACGCTGCAGCGACACGTTTTCCAAACCGCTGCGCTTTCCGACGCCCCGCTAGCTCGCCCGCCCCTCACCCTAAGCCAGCAAAATCCCCCAAACCAATTCTCCTCCTCGGGAGCTCAGTTCGGGGGATGAGGCTTTCGCTTAAGCGCGGGCCTTAGTAGATAAAGACCTTATCGCCAACCTGCACATTATCCCAGTAGCGCTTTGCAGCCTCTGGCGGCAGGTGAACGCAGCCATTGGAATCAACGGCTGGGTCATCCAGGTGGAAGGCGTGACCGTTGTTGGTGAAGTAAATGGAGTACGGCATCGGCGCGTTATTGAACTCGCGGGAAATGTCATGCTCTACCTTGCGGCCAACATAGAACGTGCCACGCGGGGTTTCCTGACCACGCATGCCAGCAGACATAGCCGGGGAGACATAAGAAACCTTGCCGCCGTCCTGCAGCCAGGTGCGGCGACCGTCAAGGTCAACGCAAACCTTCGCGTCAGCCGGGCACGGGCCACGGTCGAACTGGTTGGCGCGGCGCTGTGCTTCTGCCTTGCGTGCTGCAGCCTCAGAACGAGCCTTCTCAGCAGCAACGCGCTCAGCGTTGGCGCGAGCAGCGGCCTCGCGGGCCTTACGTGCTTCCTCATTCTTCTGTGCAATCAAGCCTGGGAAGAGGAACTCTACGGCGCCGTCCACTGCGGTCTGGACGTTAGGCGCCAGCTCTGGGGAGAACTTCTCTGCCTGGTCCAGAATCTGGTTGCGGGTATTCCAGGCCTGCTCCCGGCTCTGGCCGTAGAAGTTATCCAGCTGCTTCTTTGCCTCGGCGGTGAGGTTGTCTAGGCCGGACTGGGAAGAGAGCTGAGCGAGGTCGGAGTTTGCCTTGGAGCTGAGCTGATCCAGGTTCGGAATCTCCTGGGCAGTAGCGGCAGGAGCCGCAATGGTGGTGCTCAAGGCCATCACGCCAGCGACTGCGGGCGCTGCAACCGTGGCACGGATCTTGCGGAAGCTAAATTTAGACATGGCTGTGAGTATAAACCTTTCAGGGGAATATGCCTAGTGCAACAGGCAATATCGGGGAATAAATGTCAGTAGCGGCGGGTAAGAATACGGGGCCCATCGCCGGTCGCGGCGACCGTATGCTCCCAGTGAGCGGCGAAAGAGCCATCGAGGGTAACGACCGTCCAGTCATCCTCTAGCACGGCAGAGTCCTCTGTGCCCAAAGTTAGCATGGGTTCAATAGCTAGGACGGAACCTTCTTGGATCAGAGGGCCGCGACCTGGGCGGCCCTCATTAGCCAGGTAAGGATCCTCGTGCATGGTGCGCCCGATGCCGTGACCGCCGTAACCATCCACGATGAATAGATCCACGCCGAACTTCTGCTCGGCTCTTCGGGTGGCTTGCTCGAGGGCATGGGAGACGTCGGTAAGCAGATTGCCCGGAACCATAGCCTGCATGCCCTCCATAAGGACATACTCGGTGGCCGTGTTGAGGGCCGCGACATCAGCATCGAGTTCACCCACTGCGAAGGACCAAGCGCTATCGCCTACCCAACCATCGAGCGTGGCACCGCAATCGATGGACACCAAGTCGCCTTCTGCCAGGATGGTTTCCTTATCCGGAATGCCGTGCACGATGACGTCATTAACGGAAGCACAGATGGAGCCCGGAAATCCTTCGTACCCCTTGAAGGTGGGATAGGCGCCGGCATCGCGAATGGTCTGCTCAGCCACCGCATCCAGCTCGAGAGTAGATACGCCAGACGCCGCAGCAGCGCGGACTTCCTGCAGTGCCTTGCCAACAATTTCGCCGGCGGCCTGCATGGCGTCTAGCTCGCCCGGGGTGCGAGCGGGGATGCGCTTACTGCGGCGTCGAAAAGCCATGCTTACTTACCCAGTGCTTCCATCGCACGGGCATTGATTTCCTCCACGGTGCCTTCGGCCTTAATGGAGATGATGGCATCGCCGTAGTGCTCGATAAGCGGGAAGGTTTCCTCGCGGTAGACACCGAGGCGGGTGCGGATGGTCTCCTCGTTGTCGTCGGCGCGGCCACGGGCCATCATGCGCTCAACCACAACGTCCTCGGAGACCTCGAAGTTGAGAACTCCGTCGAGCTTCTCACCCTTCTTGGCCAGCAGCTCCTCCAGGATGTCTGCCTGCTCGGTGGTACGCGGGAAGCCGTCCAACAGGAAGCCATTCTTGGCGTCATCTTGGTTAAGGCGGTCCTCGACCATGCGGGCGGTGACGTCGGTAGGTACCAGCTTGCCTGCATCGATGTAGGACTTTGCCTCTACACCCAGCGGGGTGCCTTCGCCGATATTGGCGCGGAACAGGTCGCCGGTGGAGATGTGCGGAACGTTCAGCTTCTCGCTGAGGATAGCTGCCTGGGTGCCCTTGCCGGCACCGGGAGGTCCTAGAAGTACAAGACGCATTACTTAAGTAGTCCTTCGTAGTTGGATTGCAGTAGCTGGGACTCGATCTGCTTGACCGTAGTCAAGGCGACGGAGACCATAATCAGGATGGCCGTACCACCAAAGGCGGACGTGCCGCTGGCGGAGGATCTGCCTACGCCGAGGTCCAAGAGGATATTCGGCAGGATGGCGATAAGTGCCAAGTACAGGGCGCCCACGCACAGCAGACGGTTCATCACATAACCAAGGTACTCCGCAGTCGGGCGGCCCGGGCGAATACCCGGGATGAAACCGCCGTACTTCTTCATATTATCCGCCTGCTCTGCCGGGTCGTACTGAACCGAGACATAGAAGTAAGCGAAGAAGATGGTCAGGACGAAGTAAAGCACAATGTATTGCCAGGAGGAAGGTGCCTGCAGGTGCGCGATGACGTTGCGCTGCCACCAGTTATCAGGGGTGCCGGGGGAGCCAGAGTTCACAATCTGGGTAATGAGAACCGGCATGTAGATAAGGGAGGAAGCGAAGATGACCGGGATAACTCCGGCCTGGTTGACCTTTAGCGGCAGGTAGGTAGAGGAACCACCGTACTGGCGACGGCCGACCATGCGCTTAGCGTACTGGACCGGAATGCGACGCTGGCCCTGTTCGATGAAGGTAATGCCAACAACCAGGATGACCAAGCCGGCTACAACCATGGCGAAGACGAGTCCACCATTGTTCTGCAGGATGCTTACACCATCGGTTGGCAGGCGGGTTGCGATACCGGCAAAGATGAGCAGGGACATGCCGTTGCCAATGCCCTTTTCAGTGATGAGCTCACCCATCCACATCACCAGTACGGCACCGGAGGTCATGGTAATCACCAGGACGATGAGGGTGAAGAAGTTACGGTCTTCTGCCAAGACCGGTACACCCTGGCCCAGCAGCTGCTCGCGGTCTGCCAGCGCGACGATGCCGGAGGATTGCAGCAGCGCCAACGCGAGGGTCAGGTAGCGGGTGTACTGGGTCATCTTGGCCTGACCGGACTGGCCTTCCTTCTTCAATTCCTCAAAGCGAGGAATGACCACGGTCAGCAGCTGCACAATAATCGACGCCGTAATGTACGGCATGATGCCGATGGCGAAGATCGACAGCTGCAGCAACGCACCACCCGAGAAGAGGTTGATGACGGAGTATAGGTCTCCGGACTGCTCGGTCAGCTGGCGCAAGCGGCCAGCAATAGACGCATAGTCAACACCCGGAGACGGGATCTGTGCACCGACGCGGTACGCGATGATCATCACAATGGTGAAGATGATCTTCTTACGTAGATCGGCATCCTTAAAAGCCTGGACAATGGCGGACACTACAAAATCCTCCTGGCCTACCGCTGCCGAACGCGAAATCTAGGGAGGGTTTCGCGTTCACACACGGAGGTGGAAACTCATCTACCCCTAGGAAACCACACCCTGAGCCAGAAAGCTTAGGGGAAATTCAGGTTTCCTTCAGGGACGGTTGAACACTTATGACCCCATCACCCTACCAGCCTTACCCCACATAGCCACATTAAGCCCCAATAGTGTGACCATGATTGCTTGTCCTTTCGCGCGTTTTGTATCCGGGGTTTACCATGGGGGTATTGCCAGCGCGCAATTCCCTTTTTAGTCTCCGACCTCGCGGGTCCCTGCGCCACGAGGCCGTTATTGGTGTGAACCTAATGTTTCGAAAGAAGTACTTATGAGCAAGAAATTCACGCCGATGACCGTTGCTGAGATCATCGACGTTTTTGTCCCTAGCCCCAACCCCTTCCGCTGGGAGGCCTTCGACGGGTCCGCGACCGGACCGGAAGACTCCCAGTACAAGGTGACTATTAATAGCCTTGAGGGCCTCTCTTTTATTGCCACCCATCCCGGCGATGTGGGTTTTGCGCGTGCATATGTCACGGACGGCATCACGGTGCATGGCGACCACCCGGCCCACCCCTATGGCATTTTTGACGCACTGCATGCCATGTATGACAAATTCCACAAGCCGGACGCCAAGACCCTGGCCCACGTTGTTCGTTCCCTCGCATCCATGGGCGCCTTCCAGATCCAGCCGGTCCCCGAGGTGGAGCGCGCTTCATGGCTACGCCGCAAGCTACATGACGGCCTATCCAAGCACTCGAAACAGCGCGATGCCGATGTCATTTCTGACCACTACGACGTGGGCAATGATTTCTACGAGCTCTTCTTGGGCGATTCCATGACCTATACCTGCGCCTACTACCCCTCCCCGGACGCCACGCTAGAGGAAGCGCAGGAGAATAAGTACCGCCTCATCTTTGATAAACTCCGCCTCAAGGAGGGCGACCGCCACTTGGATGTGGGCTGCGGCTGGGGCGGTATGGTGCGCTACGCGGCACGCCGCGGCGTGAAGTCCATCGGCGTCACCTTGTCCAAGGAACAGGCCGAGTGGGGCCAGCGCAAGATTGAGGAGGAAGGCCTCCAAGACTTGGCGGAAGTCCGCTTCATGGACTACCGCGATATCACCGAAGAGGGCTTCGATGCTATCTCCGCCATCGGCATTATCGAGCACATTGGTGTGAAGAACTACAACGACTTCTTCAAGTTCCTCCACGGCAAATTGAAGGTCGGCGGCCTGATGCTCAACCACAACATCACCTACCCGGATAATCACAAGACTCCTAAGGGCGGCTTCATTGACCGCTATATCTTCCCCGACGGCGAGCTCACCGGTTCCGGCAACGTCACCAAAGCCATGCAGGATAACGGCTTCGAGGTCATCCACACCGAGTCTCTGCGCTTTGATTACATGCGCACGCTGCACGATTGGTGCGAGAACCTGAAGGAAAATTGGGATGAGGCCTGCGCCACCGTGGGCCTGCCCACCGCCCGCCTGTACGGCATTTATATGGCCGGATCCGAATGGGGCTTTGAGCGAAATATCATCAACCTTTATCACTTCCTCGGCGTCAAGCTGGGCGAGGCCGGCTCCCGCGCCGGTGTGCCTGAGCGCCGCTGGTGGGAAGATAGCCGCTTTTAAGGAGGGGTGCTATGACTCTCATTGATAATCTGCGCCAACGCCTCGCCGCTGCCCAGCCGCGGCCGGTAGATGCCATGCCCATTGAGCCGGTGGGATGGACGGCGCACCAGGAGGGCGTCGACAAGCTGCTGGCGAGCTTCCGTGCTGTCCCGGCCGGAAAGCGCGTGCGCCTGGCTAAGAAGACCTCTAACCTTTTCCGCGGCCGCAGCGAGGAGCAAGCGGGCCTAGATGTTTCGGGCCTCGGCGGCGTCATCGAGGTCGACCCGATAGCCCGCACGGCCGATGTGCAGGGCATGTGCACCTATGAGGACCTCGTGGATGCCACCCTGGCCCATGGCCTCATGCCCTTCGTAGTACCGCAGCTTAAGACCATTACATTGGGCGGTGCGGTTACTGGCATGGGCGTGGAATCCACCAGCTTCCGTAACGGTCTCCCACACGAGTCCGTGCTGGAGATGGACGTGCTTACCGGCACGGGTGAGATCCTGACCTGCTCCCGCGAGGAGAATGTGGATCTCTTCCGCCTCTTCCCTAACTCTTATGGCTCGCTGGGCTACGCGGTGCGCCTCAAGATTGAGCTGGAACCCGTGCCCGCCTATGTAGAGCTGCGCGAGGAGCGTTTCCACACCGTGGAGGAAGCGAGCCGCGTGCTTGCCGACGTCACCTCTTCCCACACCCACCGCGGCGAGCCCGTCCATGGCGTCGATGGCGTGGTCTTCTCCGAGGACGAGGCCTACCTCGTCTTCGCCCGCTTTACCGATGAGGAGGGACCAACCTCCGACTACACGCGGGACAAGATTTACTACCGCAGCCTCCAGCACGCCTCTGGCATCCGCCGCGATCGCCTCACTATCCGCGACTATATCTGGCGCTGGGATACCGACTGGTTCTGGTGCTCGCGCGCCTTTGGTGCGCAGAACCCGAAGGTGCGCAAAGTGTGGCCGCGCGAATTGCGCCGCAGCTCCTTCTATTGGAAGCTAGTCCGCCTCGACCGCAAGTACGAGCTGGAATATAACTTCATCAAAAAGCCCCACGGCAAGCCACGTGCTGAACGCGTGGTCCAAGATATCGAGGTCACTCCAGAAAACCTGCCGGAATTCCTCCATTGGTTCTTTAATGCTTCCGATATCCAGCCGGTGTGGCTCTGTCCAATCCGACTTCGCGATGGCGTGAACGAGCTAGTAGGCACCGGCGACATCGCCTCTAACTCGAGCGACCCCTGGCCGCTCTACCCGCTTCGCCCCGGGCAGACCTGGGTCAACGTTGGCTTTTGGTCCGGCGTAGAAGGCGACCACGTCGACCCTTCTGCCCCGAATAATGGTGCTTTCAACCGCGTCATTGAATCCAAGGTCAACGAGCTTGGCGGGCACAAGTCCCTCTACTCCGAGGCCTTTTATTCCCGGCAAAAGTTCGAAGAGCTCTACGGCGGCAGCCTTCCCGCCGCCATTAAGACAGTCACCGATCCGGATGACCGCTTCCCCGGCCTATACGAAAAGACCGTAGACGAGGCCTAGCCCCCTCCCGGCCCCTAGACCGGTATGGAAACCATATAAGGGTGGGACGCTCCCCACGAGCGTCCCACCCTTTTCTTGTACCCTAAATCGGGACGTCAGCGCTTTAGTATGCAGCGGTGATGTTGTCGTACCCGTTGATCTTCAGCGCGTCCATGACCCGCTGCACGGCCGCCTCATCCTTGTCCGGATTATAGGTCTCCGGGAAGGTCAGGTGTGCGGAGTGCTCATCCTTGAACTCGATGTTCATGAACTCGTGGCCGGCCTCCTGGGTAGCTAGGGCCAGCTCTCGTTGTACGGCTAGCTTGCCGCTGTGCAGGTTGCCACCGTTGAAACCAGGGTCAACCTCTTCATTACCTTCTGCAGCTCCATTGATGACATCTTCCTTGTCACCGGTGATACGGCCCTTTTCAGCATGTGCACCCGGCTGTTGGTCTTGAGCATTCTGATCGCCAGCCTCCGCCGGCGCAGTCTGTGCGGTCTCAGCAGGCTCCGGCTGGGAGAGCTGGTCTTGGGCATCAACGGGTCCGGTGGAACCAGCGAACGGCATGATGGCCGCGATTGCAGTAGCGAGCAGGGAAGAAATAGACGACATAAGAGTCTCCTTAACGTTAGATGATTTTCAACTAAGGATTACTCTAACAGTACTGAATATAAATAGCCATACCGCGAACCTAATTTATCAATAAAGGTTTCCTGTCAACGATTTCCTACGCCAATTGCTGGCATAGGTCATCCCGCCAGACTTCATGCCAGCGCCCGCATAATCCACCCCTGCAAAAACTGCAAAAATCCCCCTGCCCCGCTTGCGCGGAGAGGGGGATGAAATCTACCTAGAAGAGATTACTTGGTGTTGGCGGAACCGCCAGCAGCCTCGATCTTCTCAACAGCAGACTTGGAGAACTTGTCAGCGGTGACGTTCAACTTAACGTTGATGTCGCCGTTGCCCAGAACCTTGACCGGCTTATTAGCGCGGACCAGGCCAGCAGCTGCGATGTCAGCAACGGTGATGTCGCCGCCATCTGCGAACTTCTCAGCCAAGTCAGCAACGTTAACTACCTGGTACTCAACATGGTTCGGGTTCTTGAAGCCCTTCAACTTAGGCAGACGCATGTGGATCGGCATCTGGCCACCCTCGAAAGCAGCGGAAACCTGCTTACGAGCACCGGTACCCTTGGTACCGCGACCAGCGGTCTTACCCTTGGAAGCCTCACCGCGGCCAACGCGGGTCTTAGGCTTATTTGCTCCTGCGGTTGGGCGCAGGTCGTGCAGCTTGATGATATCAGCCATGGTTTACTCCCCTGCCACTTCTTCGACGGTGACCAGGTGGCGAACCTTGTGAACCATACCGCGAACGATCGGGGTGTCCTGCTTCACTACGGACTGACCGATGCGCTTGAGACCAAGAGCCTCAATGTTCTTGCGGTGGTTCGGATTGGTGCCCACCAGGCCCTTTACCTGTGTAATCTTCAGAGCCATTGTTTATGCCTCCTGACCTGCGCGCTTGCGCAGCATACGGGCCGGGGTGACCTCTTCGAGGGACTTGCCACGACGTGCGGCAACCTCTTCAGGGCGAACCAGCTGCTTGAGGCCGTCCACGGTAGCGCGGACGACGTTGAGTGCATTGTCGGAGCCCAGGGACTTCGACAGGATGTCCTGCACGCCAGCGCATTCGAGCACTGGACGAGCAGCACCACCAGCGATAACACCGGTACCAGGTGCGGCAGGCTTCATCATGACGATGCCCGCTGCGTCGCGACCCTCAACCGGGTGGGTGATGGTGCCGGCAATCATCGGAACGCGGAAGAAGTTCTTGCGAGCCTCTTCAGCGCCCTTCTGGATTGCGGCCGGGACTTCCTTGGCCTTGCCGTAGCCAACGCCAACCTGACCCTGGCCGTCACCAACGACGACGAGGGCGGTGAAGGACATATTGCGGCCACCCTTAACGGTCTTGGAGACGCGGTTGATGGTCACAACGCGCTCGATGTACTTATCGCGCTCGTTGTCCTGGTGGTTACGACGATCGTTGCGGCGGCCGTTGCCACCGCGGTTGTTCTTGTTGTTCTCGGCGGAGCGTCCGCCGTCACGCTGTTCACGGTCCGACATTAGGCGTTCCTTCCGTTGATGTTTCCGTTGACGATGATCATTAGAACTTCAGACCACCTTCACGTGCGGCGTCAGCCAGCGCAGCGACGCGGCCGTGGTACTTGTAGCCTGCGCGGTCAAATACGACGTGCTCGATGCCAGCGGCCTTAGCGCGCTCGGCAACCAACTCGCCTACCTTGGCAGCCTTGGCCTTCTTATCGCCCTCGAGTGCACGAACGTCCGCCTCCATGGAGGATGCGGAGACCAAGGTGTGGCCTGCCAGGTCATCGATGACCTGCACGTGCATGTGACGGGAGGAGCGGTGAAGAACCAGACGCGGTGCCTCAGGGGTGCCACGCAGAGTCTTACGGATACGGAAGTGACGGCGTGCGCGTGCTTCGCGACGACGAGAGGAAATGTCCTTGCCGACTGGAGTGCGCTTGGTGTTTTCAGTGTTTGCCATTGCTTACTTACCCGTCTTTCCGACCTTGCGACGGATCTGCTCGCCCTCGTAGCGAATACCCTTGCCCTTGTAAGGATCGTCCTTACGCAGACGGCGGATATTAGCGGCGATCTGTCCGACTAGTTGCTTGTCAATACCGGTAATGGACAGCTTGGTTGCGCCGTCCACTGCGAAGGTAATTCCCTCCGGAGCCTCGATGAGGATCGGGTGGGAGTAGCCCAGGCTGAATTCCAGGTCCTTACCCTTCTGCTGAACACGGTAGCCAACACCGAAGATTTCCATCTTGATGGTGTAGCCCTCGGTCACGCCAACAACGGCGTTGTTCAGCAGGGAACGGGACAGACCGTGCAGAGCACGGTGCTTGCGGTGGTCATCAGGGCGGGAGACGGACAGGACGCCGTCTTCCAGGTTGATGGCGATAGGCTCTGGAATGTTAACGCTCTGGGTGCCCTTAGGGCCCTTTACCTCAACGTCTTGGCCGTTGATCTTGATTTCGACGCCGTTCGGTACGGCGATTGGTGCTAGACCGACTCGAGACATGTGTCAAACCTCCCTTTACCAGACGTAGGCGAGAACTTCTCCGCCTACGCCCTTCTCCTCAGCCTGACGGTCAGTCAGCACGCCGTGGGACGTGGAAATGATAGCCACGCCCAGGCCGCCCAAGACCTGTGGCAGTTCGGTGGACTTTGCGTACACACGCAGACCCGGCTTAGACACGCGACGCAGGCCAGACAGGGAGCGCTCGCGGTTGTTGTACTTCAGCTCGAGGGACAGGGTGTGGCCCTCGACGGTGTAGTCAGCGATGTAGCCTTCCTGCTTCAAGATGTCGGCAATGTTTGCCTTCAGCTTGGAGGTAGGCATCGACACGGTGTCATGGTGCGCATTACTTGCGTTGCGCACGCGCGACAACATGTCGGCAATAGGATCAGTCATAGTCATATGAGTGACCGTGTACCTTTCTCGTTGCGGTTCCCGTGCTCACCAAAGCGTTCTCCGTGTGATTTCGGGCTACTCACGCTCCCTACGGTCAATACCGTAAGGCGCTCGCCACCCTTTGATTCAGACAACGGTCCGCTATCTACGGCGAGGGGCCTACAACAAAGTTGATGTTCAGTTCTTGCATCGGCTCGGCGCTTTCTGCAGCTCAGCGCGCCAAAATTCGCAATGATTGAGGCACGCCGAAACCTCGGCGCAAGCACGAAGTACCATACTACGCCATAACCTGCGGTTTTCCAAATAGTCTGGCACCTTCATTAGAGTCGAGACCAGCACGAACGTAAATAAGGAGATGGTGATGAGCCAAACACACGAGGACCCCATCCAATCCGCACACGAGTGGCTCGAAGAAGCCGCCCGTCTCCTCGGCCTTGATCCGCAGGAGGCAACCGCACTCACCCGCGAGATCCTGGACCTCACCAAAGACGTCGCGCATAATCGCTCCCGCCCCGCGGCCCCACTTACTGCTTTCCTCGTGGGCCTAGCCTCCAGCGACGTAGAGGAAGCCCGCGGCAATATCAATGCCCTGAAGCAGGTGTTGCAATAATGGCCGGCCGCAAGAACTCCACTTTTGCCGTCACCAAGGTCCGCCTGGGAAATGGCCTGCAGGTCGATACCCGCGCCGATACGGTCGCCGGCGAGGAACCGCTCGAAATCCGCGTGGGTGGTCAGACCATTACCACCACCATGCGCACTCCCGGCCATGACGTGGAGTTGGCGCACGGTTTCTTACATTCGGAGGGCCATATTGCCTCGCTTGGCGACGTCGCCGAGGCCCGCTACTGCGCCGGCGCCACCGTCGATGGCATGAATACCTACAATTTGCTCGACGTCGAACTAACAAAAAAGAATGTGCTCGACCTCAGCGATCTGCGTCTGACCACCACAACCTCTGCCTGCGGCGTTTGCGGCACCTCCTCTATCGAGGCATTGACCAAACAGACCCGCTACCGGATTCCCCGGGTGCCGGTGGATCCCCATGTCGTCGCCAAGCTGCCAGACAAGCTCCGGGCTGAGCAGAAGCAGTTTAAAAAGACCGGCGGCATCCATGCCGCTGGCGTCTTCACCCTAGACGGAGAACCGGTGGTCATCCGCGAAGATATCGGCCGGCACAATGCCGCCGATAAGGTCATTGGCCACTTACTACTAGAGAACCGACTTCCCGCGGACGACCTCATTCTGGTCATGAGTTCGCGCGCCAGCTTTGAGCTCGTCCAAAAAGCCGCTATGGCCGGATTCGGCATGCTCGTTGCTGTCAGCGCCGCCTCCTCCCTAGCGGTAAAAACGGCCCGCGAAACCGGCATGGCGCTCGTAGGCTTTGCCCGCGGCGACCGCTTTAACATGTATTCCGGCGAGCTCACCTCTCTAAATACCACTACTTCATAGCCACGTTCGTGGGTAGCCAGTGTCATGCATCTACAAAGTTTCCACTTTTTATGCACTTGTTACACTGACCACCTCTAAGGATTGCCTGTCCAAATCTAGAACTCTTATGCTGCTCTATTACCAGCGCTTTAGCCCCTACAGCTTCAGCGACAGTCTATTTCTCCCAATCCAAACCTTAAGTTAAATTCCACCTGTGAACCGCTTTCAGATTGGCTGTCAATACGAATCGTGACATCGTAGGTAGGTGGAGAAACTCGTGATCAATTCATCGTCGCATAAAATCTAGCGGCATTTATTGTCTCCACCACCCGGCCGCGGGTTCCTCCTTTAAATTTTTTCTGCGCAATTTCAGGAGGACTGTATGGCAGGAATTTCAGCGCGAGGACTCTACAAAGTCTTTGGTGATAAACCCGACAAGGCAGTTACGGCTCTGAAAAATGGCACCAGCCGCGAAGAGCTTATGAAGCAGGGCAATACTGCCGCCGTAATTGATGCGTCCTTTGATATCGAGCCTGGGGAAATCTTTGTGGTGATGGGCCTGTCCGGCTGCGGAAAGTCCACTCTTATCCGCATGGTTAACGGGCTTTTGCCGGCCACCGCCGGTTCCCTCGAAATCGACGGAACCTCCCTGACTGAGATGTCAGAAGCCGAGCTACGCCACGTCCGTCGCGATAAAATTTCCATGGTCTTCCAGCACTTCGCACTTCTTCCTCATCGAACTGTTGCGGAAAATGCTGCATACGGCCTAGAGGTCAAAGGAATTCCCCGCAAAGAACGGACGACAAAGGCCCACGAAGCCCTAGACATGGTCGGACTCAACGGCTGGGGAGATTATTTACCGGGCGAGCTCTCCGGAGGCATGCAACAACGCGTAGGCCTAGCCCGCGCCCTAGCTGCAGACACAGAGGTACTCCTTATGGACGAGGCTTTCTCCGCGCTTGACCCCCTTATCCGTAAGGAGATGCAGGACCAGCTCATGGAACTGCAAACTAAGCTCAATAAAACCATCCTTTTCATTACTCACGATTTGAACGAGGCCATGCGCATTGGCGATCGCATCGCGATGATGAGAGATGGCCGCATTGTCCAGATCGGCACTGCCGAAGAGATCCTGCAGAACCCGGCGAACAATTTCGTCGCCAACTTCGTCCAAGATGTGGATCGATCCCGCGTTCTGGTGGCCGACAATATTGCAGAACAACCCAAGGAAACCTTGGGTACCGGCCACGGGCCACTCGCCGCGCAGAAGTTGCTTCGCGAGACACAGAATCCGTGGATGGTGGTTCTAGACCGCGAGCGCCACCCAGCCGGCGTCGTATGGGAAGACGATATCACCCGTGCGGTACGCGAAGGCGTTGAGGAGTTGCCCATCGATCGAAGCAACACCATGCACGCCGTCAAGCAGGACACCCCCATTCACGAGCTCTTCCACCTCGCGGCGGATACCCCAACGCCGATCGTGGTTGTGGATAACGACAATCGCTTCCGCGGCGTTATTCCGCGAGTGACGCTGCTGGCGGCGGCCTCCACCGAGTCGAAAGAGGTGAACGCCTAAATGGATGACAATTTCATCCCCCGCATTCCTATTGGTGACTGGACCAATGACGGCATCGATTGGCTCACGGACAATGCAACATGGCTCTTTGATGCTTTTAGCGCCGTGATGGAATTCCTCGTGGAGGGATTTTCAGAGGCGTTGACCTCGGTACCTGTCCTGGTAATGCTCGGAATTTTCGTGCTTATCGCTTGGTTTTTCCGCTCTTGGAGTCTGGCTATTGGCTCTTTGCTGGGGTTCGTCTTGGTAATTGGCATGCGCCAATGGGAAACGATGCTGGAGACCATGTCATTGGTGCTCGTTTCCACCCTAACCGCCGTAGTCATCGCTATCCCACTGGGTATTTGGGCTGCTAAGTCTCACACCGTGAGTGCCATCGTGCGACCCATTATGGACTTCATGCAGACCATGCCCGCCTTCGTATACCTCATCCCGGCAGTAACTTTCTTTTCCATCGGTGTGGTACCCGGCGTCTTTTCCACCATCATCTTTGCCTTGCCACCAGGGGTTCGCATGACCGAGCTGGGTATCCGGCAAGTGGATGAGGAAACTGTTGAAGCCGGCCGCTCTTATGGCGCGTCTTCCGGACAAATCCTGCGCGGCATTCAGCTGCCTTTAGCCATCCCCACCATCATGGCCGGTATCAACCAGGTCATTATGCTCTCGCTATCCATGGCCGTAATTGCTGGCATGGTGGGCGCAGACGGTTTGGGCAAAGAGGTTACCTCCGCCATTTCCACCCTGGATGTGGCTCAAGGCGTCGAGGCTGGCCTTGCAGTGGTTATCCTCGCTGTGTTCTTAGACCGCCTAACGGCCGCGTTGGGAAACCCCTCTCACTATCCTTCTTCGCTACTTTCCTTGCTGCGCAAGAAGAAACAGCACCAAGCTTAGACCCCCTCTCAACTCAAGAAAGGACATTTTCATGACTCTCCGTAAAACAATTGCAGCTCTCTCAGCTGCTTCCCTGGCCTTTACAGCGGCCGCATGTTCCAGCGACTCCGATTCTGAAGGTTCTGGCGGCGATAAGGGAACCATCACCATGGGCTACTTGCCTTCATGGACTGACGGCCTATCCACCGCCTACCTGCTGGAGAACAAGCTTGAAGCTGCCGGCTACGAAGTAAAGCATGAAGAGCTTACCGACGCCGCTGTTCTCTACGCTGGCTTGGCCAATGGCGACATTGATATCTATCCCTCTGCATGGTCTGAAAAGACGCACGAACAGTACATGGACAAGTACTCGGATGATATTGAGGACCTAGGAAGCTACTATGACAACGCTATCCTGACGTGGGCTGTACCGGAATACATGGAAGAGATCAACTCCATCGAGGATCTGAAAGGCAAGTCCGCTGACTTTGATGGAACGGTTGTAGGCATTGAGCCGGGCGCTGGTCTGACCGAAGCTTCCAAGAAGGCCATCAAGGACTATGGCTTGGATGAAGACGGATACAACCTCTCGACCTCTTCCACACCAGCTATGCTTTCCGAGCTGCAGACCGCCGTGGATAATGAAGATGACATAGTAGTAACACTGTGGCGGCCATTCTGGGCCAATTCTAAGTTCCCGGTGAAGGACTTGGAGGATCCGAAGGGCTCCCTCGGCGATCCGGAGTCCTTGCACTGGCTGGCTCGCAGTGATTTCAGCAATGATTTCCCAGATGTTGCTGAGTGGTTGGGAGATCTGAAGCTAGATGATGAGCAATACGGTTCCTTAGAGGACACCGTGGTCAATCAGTACGATGAAGGCGAAGAGCCGGATGCTGTACAAGAATGGTTGGACAATAACCCGGATGTAGTCAAAGACATTGACTAACCTCTAGAAGCAGCGAAGGCGCCGCGGCCAGTTTTCAGAACTAGCCGCGGCGCCTCTTTTCTCTCGTCAGACTTACCAGCACCATCCACGACGTCATCTTAGTCGCGGTAGGCCTCCGGTCCGCGGTTGAGCCAAGCATAAACCCCGCCAACCAAGAGTCCGCCACCAATAAAGTTGCCAATCCAGACCAGGATCCAATTGAGAGCCACGTTGCCTGCGGTCAGAGTTGCAGGCACCGGATCGGAAGCGAACAGCGTGATGCTAAACAGGCAAAAGTTCGCGATAACGTGCTCTAGGCCTAACGCCACGAAAGCGCCAATGATCGGAATGATGACAAAGAACTTCGAAGCCGCATCCTTAGCGAAGATGGCACCGACGATGCCCATGTTGACCACAAAGTTCGCGGCAATGGCCTCTACCAGCATTCCTTGCGGGGACTTGATGAGCTTGCCTTCAGAAACCGTTACCAGAAGGTGCGAGGGATCTAGGTCGGCGAACTTGGCAGACATCGCCATAATCGCGGCAAAGATGATCGCGCCGACCAGGTTGAAAATGGTGGTGATGAGCAGCAGGTACAGGGCCTTGCCCCACGCCACGTGCTTATTGCTGGCGGCATAGACCATGTACATCATGTTGCCGGTAGCCAGATCGGCGCCCAAGAGCAGAATGGCGAACAGGCCTACGCCGAAAAATAGGGCAAAAGCCACGGAGCCCATTCCCGGCGCAACGCCGTTGACGGCCTGGCCTACCACACCGGCAAAGGCGGTACCGATACACAGGTACACACCCGCCAAGGTAGCGCGAACTGCAAAGCGAGCGAAGGATTCATCTAATAAGGTGACCTTCTTGACGGCCGCCGCCTTGGCGGCATCATTGAGAGACATTTCTACCTCATTAATCAAAGAGTATTAAACCCTTCTAATCTTATCCTGACCACCTGATTCCGCGTCAATTCCGGGTATGCATAACACTACGTTGTAAGCTAGAACTTTCCTATTACCCGTATTTTCTCTTCGGAGGTCGCATGGATTCCCACTACCGGCCGCGGAGGGAACCGAATCGGCTTCCCGCTAACGGGCGCCGCAGCGTTCCATCGCGATCCGACCGCACAGATGCTGATCGCCAATGGCGCCAGACCGAAACGCGCACCCGCCAACAACAGCGCCGCCGCCCACCGCGCCGCATTGAGGACACCTCACTTCCCCGACACCGCCGCAAACCCACGCTGTGGGAGCGGATCAAAAAGGTATGGAAGTCCTCCGGCATCCTTCGCGTGGTTATCGGCATCGTTGCCACGGTGTTACTCGCCAGCACGATTAACCGGGTGGTCAGCCCACCAGAGGGTCTAGAGACCAATGAAGTCACTGCAGAAGAGGCACCTGCCATCGACCCTTCACCTGCAGTCGAGCTCTTCATCCCAGCTATTGAGGTTCATGCCGATTTTCAAGACGGCTCCTGCCGCGTAGTCAACGGTGCCATCAATCCGGACTCCATGAATAAGGCCTGCACCTACATTGCCGAAGACCGCCCTTATTCTCTGCCGGGCACGACGTCCCAGGACATCGTGGTCATTGCCGGCCATACCGGTGCGGGCGTGCCAGGCGTTTTCAATAACCTCTACGATGGTTCCGCGAATGAGCACAAGGTTCATCTGGGCGACAAGCTCTACGTGCGCACACAGAACTCCGGCCAGAACTGGCTCATCTATACGGCTACCGACTTACACGACCCAGATAAACAGGGGCTTTCTGACGACGCCTCTATTTGGGGCGAAGGCCCCATGCCCGGCCGCCTTCTCACCATCAGTTGCATTCAACCTGCCAACCCTTTGGAGCCGGCAGTGCGTAACGCGGTCGTCGGCTGGCAGTATGAGGGCACCACGCACACAGAGACCGAAAGCGCCTAAGCGACACCCGCAGAAGCCAGCGTCTTCAACCGTGGGAATTCGAGGCGCTGGATAAAACTAGAAAATCCCAACGCCCCTTCCGGGGAGTTGGGATTTCTTAGCGCTCTATTTACTTGAACGGGAAGCCGAGCTCGCGCAGGAGCTTGCGGCCCTCGTCGTCGTTAGTAGCGGTGGTAACGACGGTGATGTCCATACCACGAGGGCGATCGATCTTGTCGATGTCGATCTCGTAGAACATGGACTGCTCGGACAGGCCGAAGGTGTAGTTGCCGTGGCCGTCGAACTGCTGATCAGACAGACCGCGGAAGTCACGAATACGTGGCAGCGCGATGGTCAGCAGGCGGTCCAGGAACTCCCACATGCGGTCGCCGCGCAGGGTAACGCGTGCACCGATAGGCATGCCCTCGCGGAGCTTGAAGTTCGCGATGGACTTCTTAGCGCGACGCAGCTGCGGCTTCTGACCGGTAATAGCGGTCAGATCCTCGAGTGCGCCGTTGATGACCTTGGAGTCACGTGCGGCTTCGCCAACACCCATGTTGACAACAACCTTGGTGACACCAGGGATCTGCATGACGTTGTCGTAGTTGAACTCGTCATTCAGGGTCTTGCGGATTTCCTCGCGGTAGCGAGTCTTCAGACGCGGGGTGTAGTTCTCGCTCATTTTTAGATGTCCTTCCCGTTGCTACGCGCGATACGGACCTTCTTGCCGTTCTCGTCGAAACGGTAGCCCACGCGGGTCGGGTTGCCTTCGGAGTCAACGATCGCAACGTTAGACACGTGGATCGGAGCTTCCTGGGTAACGATTCCGCCGGACTCGGCGCCACGCTCGGCAGCAGAGTTTGCGACGTGCTTCTTGATGCGGTTAACGCCCTCTACGAGGACCTTTTCACGCTTTGGGTATGCCTCGATGACCTTGCCCTTCGCGCCCTTATCTGGGCCCGAAATGACGATCACCATATCTCCCTTATGGATCTTCATAAGACTAGATCACCTCCGGTGCGAGAGAAACGATCTTCATGAAACGCTTGTCACGAAGTTCGCGAGCAACCGGTCCGAAGATACGGGTACCACGAGGCTCGCTATCGCCCTTGAGAACAACTGCAGCGTTCTCGTCAAAGCGAATGTAGGAGCCGTCTGGACGACGGGTTTCCTTCTTCGCACGGACGATAACTGCCTTTACAATGTCGCCTTCTTTGACGTTGCCACCTGGGACAGCGTCCTTGACAGTCGCGACGATGACGTCGCCGATGCCAGCGGAGCGTCGGACAGAGCCGCCGAGAACGCGGATGCACAGCAGTTCACGTGCACCAGAGTTGTCGGCGACGCGCAGACGCGATTCTTGCTGAATCACTATGGGTCTCCTGACCTGGATTGATGTGCGGTAAGATTTCCGTCCTTGCCACACGCGGTCTACAAACTTGCGATGCTCAAGCCTTTACAACGGACTGTGCCGAAGGGTCTCGGACCGGCGGTTCGGAAACGCACCGCTACGGGCCGACCAGCTTTTGCAACCTATACATTCAACCACACGCGCACACCATTACCAAAACACTGCCTTTTGCTTGCCAACGCCCTCTCCAACCCCAAAAAATTCCCTACATTACCCCCGGATACCCCCCATAAAGCCTTGTTTCGAATAGGTAACTCTCCTCGCCCGTCGCATTTAATCGCTCTATCTGGGACTTTAGTTCGCACTTCCAAGCCCGACGGTGCAACTTTCCGGGCACGCATGTTCTAATTTTTCTCAACCTCCACACGTGCGACACATGAAAATTCCAGTTAATTCACGTTTTTGAGGTGACAGTTGGGAGCGATGTGACTAATGTGGTTTGCGTCAAGAAAGACATCTGCTTTTTGGCGCGTACCTATATTTCCCGAAGGAGAAACACATGAAGCGTTTGCCACAGACCCTGACCGCTGCTGTTCTGACCGGCGCGCTCGCCTTTGGCGGCGCAGCTGTTGCTCAGGCGCAGGAGACCGAATCCAACCAGTTTACGAACGAGGAGGACTTCGAGAACAACCTGGCGCCACGCACCGACAACTACACCACCGAAACTGCGGAGACACCGGCTTCTGATGAATCCGCCGCTCCCGAAGGTGAAGAAGGCGCCACCACTCCTGCCTCGGAGGGCGAGGAAGAAACCGAGACTTCTGCTCAGGACACCAGCGATATCCCAGCTCCAGCTACCAAGCAGGACGCAGAGGGCAATGAGTGGTACCAGAGCCTGAAGGATCCGGCTATCTACGTTAACGACCCAGCTCTGGTAAACGAAGAGATCACCGACGAGATGCGTGACGCTTACGCAAAGGCGTTCCCGTCTGAGGATCCGAAGCCAGGCTTCGACAAGAAGAAGCTGGCTTGGTTGGCACTGCCAGCTGCATTGATCATCGGTGGCATCACCTGGTACCTGTCCCAGGATGGCAAGACCTACGTCAAGGACGAGGCACGCAAGAACCAGCAGCCGACCGCTGAGGAGAAGGCTGCTTCCGAGCAGATGCTGAACGCTAACAAGGACGAAGTTATCGCCCAGGGCGGTCAGCTCGCTGAGGGCGACGCTGCTCAGGCTGACGCCCCTTCCGCTCCATCTGCCCCAGCTGCTGGCGAGTCCGCAGACTCCGCACGCGGTATGTCCGCTGAGACGGGCTCCAACTCCGTTGCACAGGCTCTGGCTGCACTGGCTGTAGCTGCGATGGTTGCTGCTGGCGCATTCATCGCACGCCGCAAGTTCTTCGCTTAAGCAAGAGCCTTCCTACCAAGTCGGAAACTGAATTGAGACTGGCTGTGCCGGTCGGGCTTCGGTCCGGCCGGCGCAGCTTTTTGTATGCCTGACTAAAACTGCGGTCACGCAGGGTCAAGAGCCCATCCGAGTTAAGGCCGATCTGATCAGGCTTAATTGAGGTAGAAAAGGCCGATCTGAGGAGTAGTTTTCCTCAGATCAGCCTGATCACTATGGACCTAATGTGATGGCCCGAGAGCCCGCCGTTGACTTCTAAAGGCTGCGTATTAAGACGCGGAGTCGGAAGCCGGCGAGGCTGTCTGTACCGGTACTACGGCGGGCTTGGGATCCACGGTGAAGATTTCGGTGCCGGAGCCAATGAGCTCTCCGGGGCGGAAGGCCTCGGTAGGAATAACGGGGCCGGTCTTCTTGGAGTTGGAGACCACCACCGGGGTGATTACCGGAAGGCCGGCGGCCTTGATGGCGTCGATATCGAATTCGGCAAGAACATCGCCCCGCTTGACCTCATCGCCCTTCATATCACCGATACTATGAAAATATGACTATTCATGTGTGCGGTGAAGGCCTCGTGGACCTCGTTCCGGTGGCCCCTGGCAGCTTGAACGACCACACCCCGGCGCTGGGCGGCGGGCCATTTAACGTGGCCATCGCGGCGGCGCGACTGGGCGCCGATGTGGAATTCCAATCCCGCATTTCCACCGATGGTTTTGGGCAGGAGCTCGTTACCCGCCTCGAGGCCGAGGGCGTCACCACCACTCACCTGCAGCGCGGCGATGAGCCCACCAATTTGGCGGTAACCACCATCCATGAGGACGGCTCGGCCTCCTATAACTTCTATATCGAGGGCACGGCCGACCGCTTGGTCGAACCACGTTTAGTGCCGGCCGATATCGCGTGCTTCGGCACGGTCTCCCTCGCCCTTGAACCTGGTGCCTCCCGCTATGCGCAACTGCTGAAGGATTTTGCCGCCCAAGGCACGTTGGTCGCCCTGGATCCGAATATCCGGCCGTTCTACGCCACCCCAGAGCACCGCGCGTTCTTGGCGGACCTGCTCCCTCACGTCATCTTGCTGAAGCTTTCTGATGAAGAGGTCGAGTTCTTGGGCGACGACCTCATCTCCCAGGTACCCGTTGTAGTAGTTACCCGCGGCGGGGAGGGGCTTAGCGTGCAGGCCGGTGAGACCAAGCTAAACGTGCCGGCCGCACAGGTTCCCGTGACCGATACCATCGGCGCCGGTGATACCATCATGGCCGCATTACTGACCCAAATTGACGAGCGGGGGCTCGACTCCTCCGCGCTCGCCCAACTGGGCGCTGCAGAGTGGAAGGAACTGCTTTCCTTCGCCGCGGCCGCTGCAGGAATCACCGTCTCCCGGAAGGGCGCCAACCCACCGCGGCGCGAGGAAGTAGAGTCTTCGCTATGACTTACATCAAGCGCACCCTGTGGCTGCACGCCGCACTCTTTCTCCTCGCGTTTCTCGCCTTCATCCTGCCGGTAGTCTTTGGTACCGCCGCCCTACTCCCTGTCTGGTTGACCGGCGGGCTGAGTCTGGGACTTGCAGCTTGCACGCTTGTCGACGCCGCCTATAAATTCTTCGCCCCTACCTCCCCTCGTAGCCTCCGCCTGCTCTCTGGTCTTGCCGGCGTCGTTCTGCTCATCGGCTGGGGCATCTGGGTCTATATCTACGGCAATATGGCCGCCGTAGGCACAGGCTCCTATCGAATCGGCACCTTTTTGCTCGGCGCGGGAAGCGTGCTCAATCTTTTTGTAGTGGCAATTTCGTTTCTAGATGTACAACGAAAGGTCAAGTAAAGCGGCTGGCACACAGCCACTATTGGCAGGTCTCCACTAATGCGCCGCTACGACGCGGCGGGGAACGATGATGGGGGCATCGCCAAGCGGATCCTCCCAGGCCTCAGCCTCGATGCCATAGGCCTGCGCCAATACCTTCGGCGACAGAGCTTGTTTCGGCGCCCCGCGAGCGATGATATCGCCGGCTTTCATCACCACCATGGAATCAGAATAGTGGCCCGCCAGCATGAGATCGTGTAGGACTACAACCACTGTCTTTCCCGCCTGCGCCTGTGCGCGGGCCAACTCCAGCATGCGCATGGCATGGGCAGGGTCGAGGAAGGTCGTGGGTTCATCGAGAAGCAGCACGGGCGTATTTTGTGCCAGGGCCAACGCCAGCCAGACACGCTGGCGCTGCCCGCCCGATAGCGAAGCGATATCACGATCGAGGAAGTCCACAATTTCGGTAGCCTCGCAGGCCTGCGCGATGATCTCCCGGTCCGTAGCGGAAAGGCCGCGCATCCTCCCCTGATAGGGATGACGCCCGCGCGCGACCAACTCACCCACCCGCAGCCCATCGGGGGCCACGGGGTGCTGTGGCAGCAGCGCCACCTGCTGCGCGGCATCCTTCGCGGACATGGCGTGTAGGTCAGCTTCCCCGACCATGACGCTGCCCTGCCGCGGGGCAAGGATTTTCGAGAGAGTTTTCAGCAGCGTGGACTTGCCGCAGCCATTGGGCCCAATGAGCGTGGTGACTTCGCCGGCGCGGGCGTGCAGATCAACGCCGGCAAGGATATCCCCGCCATCCTTATATCCCGCATGAATGCCGGTGGCGTGGAGGCTGCACCGAGGCTTCGGGGTCGTGGTCTGTTTAGGCTGATTAGGCCGATTATCCTTCATTTCTTTTCCTTCATCCACGTCTGACTGTCTAGCACCATCTGGCGCCGTGCTTATCCGTTCCCCTGCTGTGCCGCGGCACAACGTTTAGCTGCGCCCGGCCGCATTCCACACCAATATCACCAAGGCGCAGCCGCCGGTGACCGAGGAAACCGCACCCACCGGTGCATTTACCGGGATAGCACCAGCGATCACAGCACACACGGTCAGCAATGCGGCACCCGCGGCCGCTGATGCCAGCGGCGATGGCGTGGGGGTGCGCGCCACCATCCGCGCTAGGTGCGGTGCCAACAGCGCGATAAACCCAATGGGCCCCACTACCGAGACCACCACGGCGCTGATACCGGTTGCCGCAATAAGCAGGAGGGCGCGCTGGCGGGAGATGTTCACCCCCAGGGTGGTTGCGGAGGAATCATCATGGGCAAGCAGCGGCAACTCCCTCGAGCACCAGATTCCTATGGCGAGAAACGGTGCTAGTGCCACCAGGAGGGGGAGAATGACCTCCATGCGCACGAATCCAGTCGATCCTGCGAGCCAAGTTTGCGCCTCCGCAGCGCGCAGGATCTGGGCGCTGCGCATTAAATACGCGACGATGGCTTGAAACATCAGCGATAAGGCAATACCGACGATGACGATGCGGTTGCTCGTACCGATGCCACCCAGAACAGCGAGGAGGATGACAACGAGGAGGGCGCCGATCATCGCCAAGCATGCCCGCCACCAAAACTCCGGGATACCCTCGGCGAAGCTGGGGCGCGAATGCACGGTGCCCAAGACCACCAGCACCGACGCCCCGCCGGTAACGCCTAAAATATCCGGGGAGGCCAGCGGGTTGCGAGCCATGGTTTGCGTCCAAGAACCGGCCAGGCCGAGGGCGGCGCCCACGATGACGGTGGCGATGGCAACCGGCAGGCGCAAGTCCCACACCACCCTGATGTGGTTCTTGCTGCCGCCTCCGGTGAGGACATCGATGACCTGCCACGGACTCAATGCCATGGGACCTTGCCCCAGTAACACTAGGTACGCACTAAGGGCGATGAGGATGAATGCCAGCGTGGAAGCGAGCACGCGCACGTGCCGGCGGCGTTGTTGAGCTTTTAAAATAGTGCTGATTGCGGTCATGCGCTATTGCCCCCATGCTCTGCCCACGCCGCGGTGAGCACCCCAAATGAGGAAAGGTGCGCCCACTATCGCGAGGACGATCGACATCTCCAGCTCCGAGTTACCCGCAATGAGGCGGCCGGTGATATCAGCGGCAAGCACGGCACAACCGCCCAAGAGCGCGGAGGGCATAAGCAAGGTGGCAACGCTAGGGCCCACCACCCGCCGCACGATGTGGGGAATGGCAAAACCGACGAAGGCAATGGGGCCCGTTGCTGCCGTTGCGCTGCCGGCCAACACCACGACGCTGAGCGCCGCGCCCACCCGCGCGGTGGTGGGGGACCCACCCAAGGCAAGGGAGGACTCCTCCCCCATGGCCAAAAGGTCGAGGGGTCTAGCGACCATCGCCGCACACGCTACACCAATAACAAGCCCTATGCCCGCGATCGCGACATCTTCTGGGCCGCGGCCAAAGGTCGAGCCGATAGTCCACCGCCGCATGCTATCGAGGACGTCCGTGGAATATAGACCGATAATCGTCGCGCCCGATCCCAAGGCTGCGGAGACGCCGGCGCCCACCAGAATGAGCGTCAGGGGATCCTCAAACCGCCGCGATACGGCTAAAACCAGCAGCGTAGTAATACCCGCGCCAACGAGCGCGAGGGCGGTCCGCATACTGATGGAGGTCGCAATGCCAATAGCCGTGCCTAAGGCAACGAAGAAGGACGCGCCTGCGGTAACGCCAATAAATCCTGGATCCGCTAGCGGATTTCTGGTCCACGATTGCGCCAGCACACCGGCCACAGCAAGGGCCGCGCCGGCGAAATAAGCCAAAAAGGTGCGCGGCAGGCGCAGGTTCCACACGATATCGCGGATATCCTGCTCCCCTGCCCCGTGCAGGACAGCGATAACCTCCCCGGGCGGAATCGAGCGGGATCCGACCGCCAAAGACGCCACCGCCAACACCAGGCTGGCGAGGATGAAGGCGACAAGGAGCATCTTATGACTCTGTGCCCGCGCCACTACCGGTGTGGGGGTACCGGTGGTCGTAGGACTATCTGCTGCGGAATCCGACTGGATTTGTTGGCCGTCCATCGTGGTTGTTGACAATTACAGCTTCTCTTCAAATTTATCTACTGCCCAGGGGATGGTCACCGGGTTCGGCATACTCATGGCATTGCCGGTATCCGTATCCAAGTAGCGCACGCGATCATTCTTGACAATGTCGAGGCCTTGGAAGGTCTTATCTTTCTTCAAGGCATCGGAGGAGCCGTTGTAGTCCAGGACAAAGAGGTAATCAACCTGGTTAAGCTTCGCGTAGTTTTCTGGGGCAATGTCGACGAAGAAGCTGCCTCCATCGCCCTGCAATGCATCGGGGATCTCCATGCCAAGGTCCTCGATAAATTGTCCACGCCCATCCTCCTCGGTGTATAGACCAATTTTGCCGTCATAAGGCATAACGATGGCCGCAGACTTATCCTGCAATTCCGCGTGCTCGTGGCGGAATTCCTCGAAGGCCTTTTCGGTGTCATCGATAAGCTTATCGCCTTCGTCTTCTTTGCCCACCGCCTCCGCGATGGTCTCTACCTGCTTTTCCCAGGGCACCTGCCAGTCTTCATAGCCGTTCGGCTTGACGGTGGTAGGCGCGATTTCTTCCAGGGATCCCTTCGTGCGTGCATCCACCGCCTGGTTCACCGCAATGATCTGGGTGGGGTCAGCCGCGGTGACCTGCTCAAAGGTATCCGCCGTAAATCCGGTTGCGGTATTATAAATCACCTCAGGCTTTGCCTCGCCCAAAAGTTCCTCTGCCCAGGGGCCGACGCCCGAAGGGTCGCCATCGCCCTCAGCACCCCACGGCGCCACCGTTACGGGAGTGATCCCCAAGGCAAGCAGCGTGTCGGCATCACCTAGACCCAGGCTAGCCACGCGCTGCTCGCTGGCAGCGTCGGTCGCCTGAGCTGTTTCATCGCCCTCACCACGCGAGCAACCGCCTAAAGCTAAGGCTCCGGCGGAAAGCATTGCTACTGCGCCCATGGTGCGACGGCCGAAAATCTTCATGAGGTTAAGCCTTTCAATAAAGGAGGAAAATAACCTTACTTACCCTATAACGCATGGGGTCGATTAGGCAAGGCTAAGCTAAAATAGTAATTTATTAGACACATGAACCTTCTCTACAATCGGCCCCAATGTCTGCGCACGAACTCATCCCCGTTACTTTGACCGCCAATAAACGGATCCGTCCGCGCTTGCACCGGCTCACGTTCTACGCCGAGGCTTTCCGGACATACACCCTCTCCGGTCCCGATGAATTCTTTGGACTCGTCATGCCCCGAGCTGAACAAGAATTTACCCCCTTCCCCGTCGACGGCATAAACCTCCGCTCGGCTGTGAGCGCGATCGACGAGGAGAGGCGGCCGGACCTGCGCTGGTACACCATCCGCGCGCTCCACTCGGAGGAGGCCACGGTCGATGTCGACGTGGTGGCACACGGTGATTCAGGACCTGGCTCGCGGTGGATTCGCCGCGCACAAGCCGGGGATACAGCGGGATTCTTCACCTGCAACGACCTGTGGCGGCCAACCGAGAAACCACAACTTCTAGTCGCCGACGCATCCGCCCTGCCCGCGCTGCGGCACATTTTGGCCTACCAAGAAGACCATAACCCGGAAATGCTTCGGACCACCGACGTTATGGCCGTGGTTACCAGCAACGACGAGGTAGAACCAGGCCTCGCAGCTAGATGGGAGGCGAGCGTACACAGCCTGCGGATTATTCATACCCAACCGCACGGGGAGGCGGAGGCTGTCGTTGCCGCCCTGAGAACAGACTATGCCGGTGCGCCGGGGCCAGGGTACGTATGGGCTTCTGGCGAGGGGAGGCTAGCAAAAAGCGTGCGAGGCCTCGCGGTGAATGAATGGGGCCTAGATACCAACGACGTCACATGGGTTCCCTACTGGTTTTATGGCAGGGCCCGGCCGTAAAGAAGTCCTAAAACGGCGAAGGCCCCCGCCCCGAACCCTAAGATTCGGAGCAGGGGCTGCGCTGGCTAGTTTTTACTTAGCCTTCTCGATGATCTCAACGAGACGGAAGTGCTTGTCCTTGGACAGCGGGCGGGTCTCAGCGATGCGTACGAGATCGCCGATGCCTGCGGTTTCTTCCTCATCATGCACCTTAACCTTCTTGTTAGAGCGCATGATCTTGCCGTACAGGGCGTGCTGCTTGCGGTCTTCCAGCTCGACAACGATGGTCTTGTTCATCTTGTCGGATACTACATAGCCGGTGCGAACCTTAGGAGCGCCCTTGACCTTCTCCTTCTTCGGAGTAGGTGCCTTCTTGGAATCAGTCACGTTAGCCTCACTCATGATTAAGCCTCAGCTCCCGGAGCAACGGACAGGCCCAGCTCGCGCTCGCGCAGAACGGTGTAGATGCGGGCAATGTCGCGCTTAACCGTGCCGATGCGGCGGTTGTTGGTCAGCTGGCCGGTGGCCTTCTGGAAGCGGAGGTTGAACAGTTCTTCCTTCGCATCCTTCAGACGGGACTGCAGCTCAGCGTTGTCGAGCTCACGGAACTCGTGGGCGGGGGTACCGGTTGCCATTAGAACTGGTCCTCCTTCTTGATGATACGGACCTTGCAAGGAAGCTTCTGGCCAGCGCGGCGCAGAGCCTCAATTGCAACGGCATCGTTCGGATAGCTCATCTCGAAAAGTACGCGGCCTGGCTTAACGTTAGCCACCCACTTCTCGACCGGGCCCTTACCGGAACCCATACGAACGCCGAGCGGCTTCTGGGTCAACGGACGGTCCGGGAAGATGTTGATCCACACCTTGCCACCACGCTTAACGTGGCGGTTGATGGCAATACGTGCGGCCTCAATCTGACGGTTGGTGATGTACGCCGGCTCGAGAGCCTGGATAGCGTAATCGCCGAAGTTGATGCGGTTACCGCCCTTGGACACGCCGCGACGGTTCGGGCGGTGCTGACGGCGGTACTTAACACGCTTAGGAATCAGCATGGATTAGCCCTCCTGCTTCTGCTGTGCACGCTGGCGGCGCTGGCCACCGCGGCGGGAGCGACCATTACGGTCACGGCCACGGCCCTGTGCCGGAGCGTTCAGTTCGGACTCGCGTACGCCACCGACGACGTCACCCTTGTAGATCCACACCTTGATGCCGATGCGGCCGAAGGTGGTGTGAGCCTCTGCGGTGCCGTAGTCGATTTCGGCGCGAAGAGTGTGCAGCGGAACGCGACCCTCGTGGTAGCGCTCAACGCGGGACATTTCTGCACCGCCCAAGCGGCCGGACAGCAGGATCTTGATGCCCTTAACCTGTGGCTGGCGCATAGCGGACTGGATAGCCTTGCGCATTGCACGGCGGAATGCGACACGGTTAACCAGCTGCTCCGCGATGGAGTGAGCAACCAGGGTTGCGTTTGCGTCTACCTGCTTGACCTCGAGGATGTTGAGGGCAACCATCTTGCCGGTGAGCTTTTCCAGCGAGCGGCGGATGCGGTCAGCCTCAGCACCGCGGCGGCCAATCACGATGCCCGGGCGGGCGGTGTGAATGTCCACGCGGACGCGGTCGCGGGTGCGCTCGATAACGACGTCGGCAATGCCGGCGCGCTGGAGGCCCTTGTTGAGGTAGTTACGAATCTTGATGTCTTCGGCTACGTAGTTCGCGTAGTCCTTATCGGCGAACCAGTGGGTCTTCCAGTCGGAAGTGATGCCCAAACGTAGGCCGTGAGGATGGATCTTCTGGCCCATTACTTGGCCCCTTCCTGCTGGCTTTCGACAACCACGGTGATGTGGCTGGTGCGCTTACGAATCATGAATGCACGACCCTGTGCACGCGGCTGGAAACGACGCATGGTCGGGCCCTCGTTGGCATAAGCCTCGGAGATGACCAGGGTGCGTGGGTCGAGGCCGAAGTTGTTCTCAGCGTTAGCGGCTGCAGAAGCAACGACCTTGGCAACTGGCTTGGAGGCACCCTGCGGTGCGTACTTCAGGATAGCCAGGGCTTCGCTTACGGACTTGCCGCGGACCAGATCGAGCACGCGACGTGCCTTCATCGGGGTGACGCGGACGTAGCGGGCCGTGGCGGATGCGGAGGTGATGGTCTCACTCATCGCTTATCGACGTCCCTTCTTGTCATCCTTGACGTGACCCTTAAAGGTCTTGGTTGGTGCAAACTCGCCCAGCTTGTGACCGACCATGGAATCCTCGATGAAAACCGGCACGTGCTTGCGACCGTCGTGGACGGCGAAGGTGTGACCGATGAAATCGGGGAGAATGGTCGAGCGGCGAGACCAGGTCTTGATGACCTGCTTGGTGCCTGCATCGTTCTGAGCATCCACCTTGTTGAGGAGGTGCTCATCGACGAACGGGCCCTTCTTAAGGCTGCGTGGCATTGTTTACCTCCTCTTAGCGCTTCTTGTTCGGGCGACGACGGCGCACGATCATGTTGTTGGAGTAACGGTTCGGGTTGCGGGTGCGACCCTCCTTGTGACCCCATGGGGACACAGGGTGGCGACCACCCGAGGTCTTACCCTCACCACCACCGTGTGGGTGGTCAACCGGGTTCATAACGACACCGCGGACGGTCGGGCGTACGCCCTTCCAGCGCATGCGGCCGGCCTTGCCCCAGCGGATGTTCATCTGCTCAGCGTTGCCGACCTCACCAACAGTGGCGCGGCAGCGGATGTCCACACGGCGGATTTCAGAAGACGGCATACGCAGGACTGCGTACTTGCCTTCCTTACCCAGCAGCTGGATGGAAGCACCAGCGGAGCGAGCCAGCTTAGCGCCGGCGCCCGGCTTGAGCTCAACAGCGTGGATGATGGAACCGGTCGGGATATTGCGCAGCGGCAGGTTGTTGCCAACCTTGATATCTGCGTTTGGACCGGACTCGACGATGGTGCCCTGCTTCAGGCCCTTCGGGGCGATGATGTAGCGCTTCTCGCCATCAACGTAGTGAAGCAGTGCGATGTTTGCGGTGCGGTTCGGGTCGTACTCGATGTGAGCGACCTTTGCCGGAATGCCGTCCTTGTCGTTACGACGGAAATCGATCAGACGGTAACGGCGCTTGTGGCCACCGCCGATGTGGCGGGTGGTGATGCGGCCGTAGTTGTTACGGCCACCAGTCTTGCTCAGCGGGCGCAGCAGGGACTTCTCCGGAGTAGAACGAGTGATCTCGTCAAACTCAGAAACGGAGGATGCGCGGCGACCCGGAGTTGTCGGCTTGTACTTGCGAATAGCCATAATTCTTCCTTTTCCTTTCGGCTCTCCGGTGGCGCTTAAGCGCCGCCGCCGAAGATGTCGATGGAGTCGCTGCCTTCACGGAGCGTCACGTATGCACGCTTGGTGGACTTACGCTGGCCGTAACCGGTGCGGGTGCGCTTACGCTTACCTGCACGGTTCACGGTGTTCACAGAGTCGACCTTAACGTCAAAGATCTGCTCTACGGCATCTTTAATCTGGGACTTGTTGGAGTCCGTGGAGACGTAGAACGTGTATACGTTCTGCTCCATCAGACCGTAGGACTTCTCGGATACAACCGGGGCGATGATGATATCGCGTGGGTTAGAAATCTTAGCCATTAGTTCTCCTCCTTATCCGCGCCGGTTGCGCGGTTGATGAAGGTGTGTAGCGCCTCAACGGAGAACACAACGTCATCGGAGTAGAGAACGTCGTAGGTGTTGAGCTGGCCAGCGTCCAAAATCTGGACGTTAGGCAGGTTATTAGCGCTACGACGAGCATTGATGTCCTCGCGGCCGATGACCAGCAGCACGTTCTTGCGCTCGGTCAGGGACTCGAGGAAGGCCTTGGCCGACTTGGTGGACGGCTTCTGGCCCGGTACGAGCTCTTCGATGACGTGGATGCGCTCGTTGCGAGCACGGTCGGACAGTGCACCGAAGAGAGCAGCCTTGATCATCTTCTTAGGGGTGCGCTGTGCGTAGTCGCGTGGCTGTGGGCCATGGACGGTGCCGCCACCAGTGTAGTGCGGTGCGCGGATGGAGCCCTGGCGTGCACGGCCGGTGCCCTTCTGACGGAAAGGCTTGCGACCACCACCGCGGACGTCGCCGCGGGTCTTGGTTGCGTGGGTGCCCTGGCGTGCAGCAGCAAGCTGAGCGTTAACAACCTGGTGCATCAAAGCAATGGATGCCTCGGTGTCAAAGATTTCAGCTGGCAGGTCTACAGAGCCGTTGGTCTTACCCTCGGAAGTGTGGACGTCTAGCTTGAGGTTGCTCATGCGTGTGCACCGCCCTTCACTGCGGTCTTAACGGTGACGAGGCCGCCGCGCGCACCGGGGATAGCACCCTTGATGAGCAGCAGGTTGGACTCGGCATCGATTTTCTGAATCTTCAGGTTTTGGGTGGTCACGCGGTCCTGGCCCATACGGCCAGCCATGCGCTTACCCTTGAAGACGCGGCCCGGGGTAGCGGCGCCGCCGATGCCGCCAACGCGGCGGTGAGCGGCCTGGTTACCGTGAGCTGCGCCCTGGCCTGCGAAGCCGTGGCGCTTCATGCCACCAGCGTAACCGTGGCCCTTGGTCTTGCCGGTGACGTCAACGAAGGAGATGCCCTCGAAGATGTCAACCTTGACCTCTTGGCCAACCTCGTAGGCAGAGGTGTCGTCCATGCGGATTTCCGCAACGTGACGGCGCGGGGTTACGCCAGCCTTCTTGAAGTGACCACCAACCGGCTTGTTTGCCTTGCGTGGGTCGATTTCGCCAAAGGCGATCTGGATGGCGCTGTAGCCATCGGTTTCGGGGGTGCGAATCTGGGTGACAACGCATGGCCCTGCCTCGACGACGGTAACCGGCACAACGCGGTTGTCCTCGTCGAAGACCTGGGTCATGCCGAGCTTCTTGCCCAGAATGCCCTTGATCTCGTTTTCACTCATTATTTGTTCTCCACCAAAGTCGCTTACTGGATGTTCACGTCGACGCTTGCCGGAAGATCGATGCGCATAAGAGCATCAACGGTCTTCGGGGTTGGGTCGAGAATATCGATCAGGCGCTTGTGAGTGCGCATCTCGAAGTGCTCGCGAGAGTCCTTGTACTTGTGCGGAGAACGAATAACTGCGTATACGTTCTTCTCGGTTGGGAGCGGCACTGGGCCAACTACACGAGCACCGGTACGGGTAACGGTCTCGACGATCTTCTTTGCAGAAGCGTCGATAGCCTCGTGGTCATAGGCCTTCAGCCGAATGCGGATTTTTTGTCCCGCCACGCTTATCCTCTTCCTCGCTTCCCCACTTTCACATTCCCGGCGTTTCCGGGGCGTGAAGCGGTGGGAAATTGCTTCTCGATTTCTCTATAACGTTGTCCGGGCTTGGGGCCTGACACAACGCCAGTGGTCTGACTGTCATGACGACCAAGAGTTGCGGTACATGGCAAGTGCCAGAACGCAGTACTCTCGACGGGGTACAAGACCCGTAGTCAAAGTATTGTGAAGAGGACGGTTTTCACGCATTACACGTGGTGAGTGTCCAATTCGTCTACTGCCGCTGTTTATTTGCCATGCCCCTTCTCCGGTCCATCTTCTCGGGGTGTCACTGCTCTAACGCGGACCTAGCCCGATTGGATGACCTTCCAGTCAATGCTTTAGGTTTCCCTGAAACATGGCGACAACGAAGGTGTCATGTTCGCTTTACCAGCTCAGCGTCTCCACGAGGCTCACGCTTGGCGACGTCCGCCGCCATCACCGAACCTCGGTTCTCGCTGCCCTGTTAAAGCAACCTTTGTATTTAAGCATGTTGGGCTGCGGTTTTTCAAGCCGCCTATTAAACCGTGCCAAAAATCACGTTTTGGAAAATTTTGTTGCCTCGCACCCCACACTCAGCCGAGAAGTATCTAAGCTCGGAGGCAGTGGCTGTGGACTCTTTGTCCTGCCTAGATAGTTGAAAATCGTGTTCATGCATCACCCTATAGAGAAAGGCTCACTCGCCCATGTCTGAAAACAAGACCCCTGCACAAAACTCTGACAACCAGGTTCCTGCTTCCGAGGAGCGCGAGGTCAATAACAACCTGGAGACCCAGTACGGCACCACCACCATCGATGATGTCGTGGTGTCCAAGATTGCCGGCATCGCTGCCCGCGAGGTTTCCGGCGTGGATTCCCTGGGTGGCGGCGGAGCCCGCATGATCGGCAATATCCGCGAGTCCTTCGGTGCTTCTGAGGACGTCCGCCAGGGTGTGGACGTAGAGGTAGCGGACGGTACCGCTCGCATCGAGATTGCCATCACTGCTGAGTACGGCGTGGCCATCCACGAGCTCGCCGAGGCCATCCGCCGCAACATCATGAATGCGGTAGAGCGCATGACCGGCCTGAGCGTCGAGCGCGTCAACGTTGTTGTTCACGACGTTAAGCTGCCGAAAGAAGAGTCCGAGGCTGAGGACCAGGCTGCTTTGAACCAGGGTCAGGCTTAAGCCCAATGCCTGAGCCCCGAGCACGTTTTGAGCTCGAGGTAAGCCACGCCCGCGCTATTGCAGAGGCAGTCCAGAAGGTACGCGGTGTCGCCGCGCTCGACGGCGGTTCGTTCGGTTCGGTGAGTTTGTACCTACCGGGCGAACGCATCGTCGGCATGCGGCGACCCGACCCGCGCGATGATCGCCACCTGCAGATCAACATTCGCGTTGATATCAGCGCCGCGCCGGATCTGTATGCCTTGGCAGAAGATATTCGGTCCGCCGCCCGTGGGGCTTGTCCCGAACTGCAGCGCATTGACGTTGAGTTTTCTGACGCCGTAGATGGCTTATCCGCTGCTCCATCGAAGGAATAGATATGAAGAATTACACCACTTTGGGCATCATTTCCGGCCTTATTCTTGCCTTCTTTTTGTACCTAGGCTGGGGTCCTACCTTGCTCGCCGTACTCCTTGCCGCAATCGGCGGCATTGTGGGAGCACACTTTGATGGCCGTATCGATCTCACTTCTGTGTGGAATGGCCTCATTGGTAAGGAGAAAGGCCAAGGTTAATGACAGATAGTTCCACTCAGGGCCACACGCGTATCTCGCTGCGGACCATGGAACGCATCGTTACCGCCGCGATTGCTAGCGTGCCCGGCACCAAGGCTATAGAGGCCAAGCTAGCGGGCATCGGCGGCCGCGGTTTTCCACGGGTCTCGGTCCAAATGGACTCGGAGCGCGAGGTAGCGGCCGTCAACGCCACCATTGGCGTGGTGTGGCCTTCGCCGGTCACCACGGTGGCGGAACATACTCGTGCCGCCATCTCTGAGGCCATCGCGGCACACACCGGTTATTCCACAACGCGCGTCAATGTCACCGTCGGCGGTTCCGTTCCGGGCAATCGAGTGACTGCCGCAGAGGTGGAGCAGCGCCAGGTCGCTGCTGCCGTCGCGCCACGCATCACGCCCTCGCCGGTATGGCAGCCGGTCACCGCTGAGTCGGTGAATGTACGCAGCATTGCCACACCACAGGAGGCACCGGTGCGCACCATCGCTGCGCCGGCCGCCGGCGTCGCCGTGCAGTCCGTGGATATCCCGCGCGAGACTGAGGTACGCAACATTTCCGCTGACCTCCCAGACCACCAGCTGCGTGAGGTGACGTCCCCAAGCGACCACACGGTGCGGTCGATTAGGGAACCCAAGCCGGTTCGCGTGCACAGCGTGGCTGCACCTCGCCCAGCCAGGTTGATCCCTAGTGGGCAGGTTCGTCCGCTGGCACGAAAGGTTCAGGTAGCAACTCCTCGGCCGCAGCCGCTGCGCGAGATTGAGATTCGCCACGAGTGGACTCCGCGCCGCGTCGAGGCCCCCAAGTCTGCCCCTGCGCGCACGGTAAAGGCCCCGCGGCCACAACCGCTCAAGCGCATTGAGGTCACGCCGGCAAATCCCCGGCCGTTGCACGTCGATGTGCCACGGCCCGAGCCCTTGCGCGCCATTTCCATTAACCCGTATCGCCCACAAGGAGGCAATAATGGCTGATCAGCACATGCCTGCACACTTTGGGCAGCAGCCGAAGGCGTCTCCGGCGGCGCGTACTTGGGCCGTAATCCTTGGGCTCTTACTGCTCGCCGCGGGCGTCGTCGGCGTGCGCGAGACGTGGCTGGTGGGCTCCGGCTCCGATGCCCAGTCCTGGGTACAGCCAGTACTTAATCTCATTGCTAATGAAGAGCTGCAGACCTGGATGATCTGGGCCGGCGTTGCCTCCATTGTCTTAGGCCTGATTTTCCTCTTCGCGGCAATGAAGACCCGCCGCACCACGCACATGCAACTCGCCTCCGATACCGCGTCCATGTGGATGCGACCGGTGGATATCGCCCGCCTCTCTTCGGCCACTGCTCGCCGCGTTCCGGGCGTGGCCTCGGCGCAGACCTCCGCGGATAGTAAGACTGCCAAGGTCACCGTCAATGGCGATACGGACGATGCGGAGCTGCAGAGCCGGGTGGAGACGGCGGTTACGCGCTGCCTGGCTCACCTCAAGAACCCGCCGCAGGTCACCGTGGTTGTAGAGAAGATCCCGGAGTTGGATAACAATGTCTAGAAAACTTGCTACCTTTGACCGCATCCTGCTAGGCCTGCTGGGAATCATCCTCATCGCTTTGGGCGTGTGGCCCATCTTGATCCACTTCAACGTGGAATTTGCCAAGTACTTAGCCCTGTGGGTGGACCACGATACGTGGAAGAGCTTGGCGGACAATGACTGGTGGGTATGGGCCCTGGCCGGTGGCTCCGCACTGCTACTTATTCTGGGGCTGTGGATTGTGGTGGCCAACCTGCGCCACCGCCGCTTCAATAACGTGGAGTCCGCTTCTTCCAATGACAAGGGCTCTATCACGACGTCGATGAACGCTATCGCCGGTGCCGTGGCCCAAGATTTGGATGGAGTCAAGGGCGTGGACCATGTAGAGCGCCTCGTGGCTTATGACCGCGCGCGGCCCACGCTGCAGTACACGGTGACGGCGAATCCGGACACCCCGGTGGAGCGCCTTACTGGCGCCGTTGAAACCAATGAGCGCGATTTTCGCGCAGCGTTTCCAGACGCCGATTTGGACACCATTTACAAGCTGCAGTTCAGCAAGGTAGGTCCGATGAAGGACCTATCCGAATAACGGGTTAGGAGTCTCCGCCACCAAGATTTCCTGAACAGGCCCAAGGCGGGCCGACTCGCCGCCCCCGAGGATCATTTCCAGGTCCTCGCCGGGGCGGCATTTTTCTATGCGCTGCCAAGAGTAGTCCTGGCGAGTTACGCGCCGGTTTTCTTTGGCAAATAGGTGCAGCCCATGATCGAGCACACCGATGGCCGCTGCGAAGCGAAGGATGAACACGAAATCACCCAAATCCTGCCGCTTCAGGCCATTAAGGTCTGGGCACTCAGCGCTTAGCCGCATAAGACTAGAGACCACGCCAAAGCGGTGTTCAAAGCCCTCGGTATCCCGAATGGTAAATGGGCGGCCAGGACCCGTAGAGCGAATAGACTCATAGGCCCACACCACGGGCTGGGTATCCGGGCAGCGCACGATGATGTGGTTGGGGGTGGCGGTGATGCGGTAGGTGGGGGCATCGGCAAGCACAAGCCATTCCCCCGCCGCAATGCGGCCGCCCTCCAAGGGAAGCAAGGGCGGATGCACGCCCGCCTGGCGCTCCAATTCCGCAACGAGTTCGTCGTCGGTGGCGCCCCAGCCGATGCCTTGATTGGCAAGCATGGCAAAGAAGGTGGGAAGGCTGAGGTTAGGCTGGCCCTCCCAGGCGCGGCGGAGGGACTCAAGAGTGGGCTCGATGCGGGTGGGGTCGTCCATATCCCTACAGACTATACCGGTCCACGGCTCTTGGGCCCATCGCAGCCCAGCAGAATCGTACGGACGGCAGAAACACCCTATGGGCCGCGCATTAAATATAGATCAAAAAATCCGCCCCACCCGAAGGTGGAGCGGACTCTTTAAAGCTCTACTGAGCGGTTACGGGGTATCGATTACTCGATAACCTTGGTAACGCGGCCAGCGCCGACGGTGCGGGAGCCCTCGCGGATAGCGAAGCGCAGGCCCTCGTCCATAGCGACCGGCTGGATGAGCTCAACGGACATCTCAACGTTGTCGCCAGGCATAACCATCTCGGTGCCCTCTGGCAGGTGAACAACACCAGTAACGTCCGTGGTACGGAAGTAGAACTGCGGACGGTAGTTGTTCATGAACGGGGTGTGGCGGCCGCCCTCGTCCTTCTTCAGGACGTAGACGGAACCCTCGAACTTGGTGTGCGGGGTGTAAGCGCCCGGCTTGATAACAACCTGGCCACGTTCAACGTCCTCACGCTTGGTACCACGCAGAAGCAGACCACAGTTGTCGCCAGCCTCGGTGTAGTCCATCATCTTGCGGAACATCTCAATACCGGTAACGGTGGTGTTCTGGGACTTGTCCTGGATACCGATGATCTCAACGTCCTCGTTGACTTCCAGACGGCCACGCTCAACACGGCCGGTAACAACGGTACCGCGGCCGGTAATGGTGAAGATGTCCTCGATAGGCATCAGGAACGGCTGGTCGGTAGCGCGCTGCGGATCCGGGATGGAGTTGTCGCAAGCTTCCATCAGGTCAACAACGGACTGTACCCACTTGTCATCGCCCTCAAGAGCCTTCAAAGCGGAAATGTGGGTGATAGGAGCTTCCTCATCGTAGTCCTGCTCTGCGAGCAGCTCACGGATCTCCATCTCAACGAGCTCGATGATTTCCTCATCATCAACCATGTCGCACTTGTTCAGCGCAACGAGGATGTAAGGAACGCCAACCTGGCGAGCAAGCAGAACGTGCTCACGGGTCTGCGGCATCGGGCCATCGGTTGCAGCAACAACCAGGATAGCGCCATCCATCTGAGCAGCGCCGGTAATCATGTTCTTGATGTAGTCGGCGTGGCCCGGAGCGTCAACGTGTGCGTAGTGGCGCTTCGGGGTGGAGTACTCAACGTGGGAGATGTTGATGGTAATACCGCGCTCCTTCTCCTCAGGAGCCTTGTCGATCATGTCGAACGCGAATGCCTCGTTCTCCTCAGGGTACTGGTCAGCCAGAACCTTGGTGATCGCTGCGGTGGTGGTGGTCTTGCCGTGGTCGACGTGTCCGATGGTGCCGATGTTCACATGCGGCTTCGTACGCTCGAACTTCTCCTTTGCCACTGTATGTCCTCCTGGACTATATGGTGGCTACGACCTTCGCAGCCACGTGGTTGACAGTTGTCATTGGCACCCGACCCACAGTATGTGGGGCAAAGCGCTAATGACGCTTTCTTTACGTGCCAGTTACACGATCCTAGATTTATGTCGCGGATTTTTCAAACCGCCGTTATAGGAGGTAACCCCGCGAAAAATCGCGGCCATTTCCCTCGACAAGAATCTTTTTAAAAGGATCCTGGGAGGGTAACGGCCGGCTCAATTCACAACTTAGATGCCTAAGCTGCAAACTCAGCCCGCCGCTACCCTGGCCCAGTTGTCCCGCCCCGCGGCGGGTCTGGCATCTACTGGCGAAGATTACCAGCCCGACTAAACCGCGGAGGAGACGGGGGCTAATGCTTAGTTAGCGGCGCCGGTGCGCTCCTCGATGATCTCCTGTGCCACGGAGGAAGGCACCTCTGCGTAGGAATCGAAGACCATGGTGAAGTTTGCGCGGCCTGCGGTGGAAGAACGCAGGTCACCGATGTAACCGAACATCTCGGACAGCGGCACTTTAGCCTTAACGACCTTCGCACCGGAGCGGTCTTCCATAGCGAAGACCTGGCCACGGCGGGAGGAGATGTCACCGTTTACGGTACCCATGTATTCCTCAGGGGTGACAACCTCAACGGCCATCATCGGCTCGAGCAGAACCGGCTTAGCCTTGGCCATTGCTTCCTTGAAGACCTGGGAGCCGGCCAGCTTGAAGGCCATCTCGGAGGAGTCGACGTCGTGGTACTGGCCGTCTTCCAGGGTGGCCTTGATGTTAACCATCGGGAAGCCTGCCAGGTAGCCGTACTGCATAGCGTCCTGGATACCAGCGTCGACGGAAGGAATGTATTCCTTCGGAACGCGGCCACCGGTAACGGCATTCTCGAATGCGTAGGTTGCGGACTCGCCCTCTTCCAGGGTCTCTGGGTCCGGGTTGTACGGCTCGATGGTGCAGATAACCTTTGCGAACTGGCCGGAACCACCGGTCTGCTTCTTGTGGGTGTATTCCATGGACTCAACCTTCTTGCGGATGGTCTCACGGTATGCAACCTGCGGGTTACCGATGTTTGCCTCAACCTTGAACTCGCGCTTCATGCGGTCAACCAGAACGTCGAGGTGAAGCTCGCCCATGCCGCCGATAACGGTCTGGCCGGTCTCTTCATCCAGTTCAACGGTGAAGGTTGGGTCCTCAGCAGCAAGCTTCTGAATTGCGTTACCCAGCTTCTCCTGGTCAGCCTTGGTCTTCGGCTCGATGGATACCTTGATAACCGGATCCGGGAAGTCCATGGACTCGAGGATGATCTGGTCATCCTTGTCACACAGGGTGTCACCGGTGGTGGTCTCCTTCAGGCCAACAACTGCGTAGATGTTGCCGGCGTCTGCCTGCTCAACAGGGTTCTCCTTGTTGGCGTGCATCTGGAAGAGCTTACCGATGCGCTCCTTCTTGCCCTTGGTGGAGTTCATAACCTCGGTACCCGGGGTGACCTGGCCGGAGTACACGCGGATGAAGTTCAGCTGGCCGAAGAACGGGTGAGCTGCAATCTTGAAGGACAGTGCGGAGAAGGAAGACTCCACGGAAGGCTTACGGGTGAGCTGGTTGTCCTCGTTGCCGACCTCGTGGCCGATAACCTCGCCAACGTCCAGCGGGTTAGGCAGGAAGTCAACAACAGCGTCCAGCAGCGGCTGCACGCCCTTGTTACGGTAAGCGGTACCGCAGTAAACCGGGTAAATCTCGGAGTTGATGGTCAGCTTACGGATGCCGGCCTTGAGCTCGTCAATGGTCAGCTCCTCGCCGCCGAAGTACTTCTCCATGAGCTCTTCGTCGGACTCAGCAACGGTCTCGACCAGCTTCTCGCGGTACTCTGCAGCCTTGTCCTTGAGGTCCTCAGGGATATCTTCTACAACAGGCTCTGCACCGGTCTCGACCTTGCCGCGCCAGGTCAGTGCCTGCATGTTCAGCAGATCAACGATGCCGTCGAAGTCATCTTCAGCACCAATAGGCAGCTGCATTACCAGCGGCTTAGCGCCCAAGCGGTCCTCAATGGTGGAGACGGTGTAGTAGAAGTCTGCGCCCAGCTTGTCCATCTTGTTAACGAAGCAGATACGCGGAACATCGTACTTAGCAGCCTGACGCCACACCTGCTCGGACTGCGGCTCCACACCTTCCTTACCGTCGAAGACTGCGACGGCGCCATCAAGGACACGCAGGGAACGCTCAACCTCAACGGTGAAGTCAACGTGACCCGGGGTGTCAATGATGTTGATCTGGTTGTTGTTCCAGAAGCAGGTCACGGCAGCGGAGGTAATGGTGATGCCGCGTTCCTTCTCCTGTGCCATCCAGTCAGTGGTGGAAGCACCGTCGTGGGTCTCGCCCACCTTACGGTTGATACCGGTGTAGAAGAGAATACGCTCGGTGGTGGTCGTCTTACCAGCATCGATGTGGGCCATGATGCCGATGTTGCGGACCTTGTTCAGGTCCTTAAGCACTTCTTGTGCCACGTTTATACCCCAACTTAATAGTCGTCGACGCCGTGACCAGGTTTCTGGCTATGACGCCTGCATGGATAAGGTCATGTATATTTTTGCCACTATTTGGCCGTCCTCGGAGCAGCCTGCCCCTAGACTTCCATCGCTTCAGTGTACTGGACACTCCACGATGCCGCTGGACTGGGCAGGTATACCGTCCAGAGATCACACCCATTAGGGCAAAAAATGGCCCAAGCAAGAGATATGGAGTTTTGTGTTGCCGCGGCGGGAAAACTGCCGACAGCCAGCGCGAAACTTGTTTCTCGTTGCTTGGGCCATTGATGTGGGTGCTGAAATTACCAGCGGTAGTGGGCGAAGGCGCGGTTGGCCTCTGCCATCTTGTGAGTATCCTCACGACGCTTAACGGAAGCGCCGAGGCCGTTGGAGGCATCCAGGATCTCGTTTGCGAGACGCTCAATCATGGAGTTCTCGCGACGCTGGCGGGTGAAGGTCACCATCCAGCGCAGTGCCAGGGTGTTAGCGCGGTCAGGGCGAACCTCAACCGGCACCTGGTAGGTTGCGCCACCGACACGGCGGGAGCGAACCTCGAGGTCTGGGCGGATATTGCCCAGGGCCTTCTCCAGGGTGCCAACCGGATCGGTACCGGTCTTCTCGCGGCAAGCCTCGAGAGCGCCGTAGACGATGCGCTCTGCGGTGGACTTCTTGCCGTCCTGGAGGATCTTGTTGACGAGCATGGTGACCTGCTCGGAGTTGTATACCGGGTCCTTGACTACAGGACGCTTCGGAGCAGCATTCTTACGCATTGTTTATTACTGTCCCTTCTTTGCGCCGTAACGGGAACGTGCCTGCTTACGGTCCTTGACACCCTGGGTATCCAGAGCGCCGCGGATGATCTTGTAACGAACACCAGGAAGGTCCTTCACACGGCCGCCGCGAACGAGGACCATGGAGTGCTCCTGCAGGTTGTGGCCCTCGCCCGGAATGTAGGCGGAAACCTCAATACCGGTGGTCAGGCGAACACGAGCAACCTTACGCAGTGCGGAGTTCGGCTTCTTAGGAGTGGTGGTGTACACGCGGGTGCACACACCGCGACGCTGCGGGGAACCCTTCAGCGCAGCGGTAGACACCTCAGAACGCTTGCTGTGGCGGCCCTTGCGGACCAGCTGCTGAATAGTTGGCATTTAACAGTCTTTCTGTCGAATCGCACCGAAGCCAAAAGAAAGGAACCAAACATGCAAAAATTGGCGCTCTTTCCCGGGGCGCTGCCGCATGTCCAGAACTCTTTCCAAGGCCAGTGCCTTGTTAAGGATCAGACTCTTCACCGCGTGCCGACACGGCACGCATAGTGAACTGAGGTTTAGAGTAGCAAACCGACCGCGCTCTATACAAAACGCGATCGGCGCCTTCCTCCTGCTAGGACCATTCCCAGACCAGGTCCGCCTCGGCGGCCTTGGTGGCAAAGTAGTCCTTTTCCTGCTCCTCCCATGTTTCAAACCACGGCTCGTAGCCAGGCTCGCGGGCGATAGCGCGTTCGCGGCGTTGGTCCCGGGGGCCGTCGATAAGCACGCTTACTACCGCTCCCCTCTCCTTGGCCGCGGCAATATTGGCGGCAGTTACCGAGCCCACGCCCTCCACGATGAGGTCATCGCGCACATCCAAGCTGGCCCAGTCCCCTGGGGCGCCTGCTTCCCAATCCCAGCGCCAGTAGCCGGGGTTCATGGTGCGCAATACCTGCTCGGCCACCATATCCGAGCCCTTATCCAGGCCATGCCAGCCGGGGTAAAACTCATCGAGATGCACTACCCGCCAGTTGGTGCGCTCGGCCAGTGCGGCGGAGGTCCAGGTTTTGCCGGCGCCCGAGGGGCCGTCAATAAGCACGGTTACCGGCTTGAAGGCACGCTTTCTAGCTGCCGCCAGCGTGACGATGTCCTCTAAAAGGCGCTCTTGTTGGCTATCAAAGTCCATGGTCGCTCAATCACTGCTTTCGCGGTTTATAGGCCGAAGAATCTCCAGGCCCCAGTGAGTACCGAAACTACCACCGGTACGAAAGCAAAGACAGTACCTAGGGCCATAATCCACCCATCACGGGCATGCAGACGCGACTCGCGCGCCCATGTCCTTACCCCTCCTCCGGGCGGGGTGCGCCCAAATCCGCGCGCCTCCATTGCCGTGGCCAACTTGCCACCGCGGCGCAGCGCGATGACCAATAGACCAAAAGACATGGTGAGCAGATGCTTCAGCTTGCCGACGTCCGTCAGTCCCCTCGCCCTGCGCGCCATCCCCAGCGACTGCCAGTCAGATTGGAAAAGCGTCATCATGCGCACACCGGCGACCGCACCAATGACAAACCGCGAGGGTAGCTTCAGGATCTGCGAGAGCGCATCGCCCAACTCCGTCGGATCAATATCGCGAGCCAGGACCACCATGGGTAGGGCCACGGCAAACACACGCAGCGTAATAGCAATCGCGAGGGTCAGCGAGTTCTGTGTTACCGCGATGAGCCACCAGCTGAAGTACTGCGTGCCACCAGGCTCGCCATATAGCAGCATCGAGATGCCAGAAATCGGCGCAATGAGAAAGAGGAACCAACCGGCCTTAAAAAGCCGCACCCATGACACCCCGCACAGCGGCGCGAGGATCAGGGTAAGCGCCAACGATACCGCGGCCGAGACCCAGTCAATAGATCCCAATAGTGGGGTAACCCAGATAAACATCAAAATGATGCGGCTAAGCGGGTTAGCCCCGCGCAAAAGATTAGGCACCGGGCACCTCCACTCGGTGGTCCCCCAAGGCCTGGATGAAAAGCGGGTCATGGGTGATAGAGGCGATAGTGGTTCCGTCATCTGCCAATTGCCGCAGCAAGCGCACCAGCTCCACAAAAGTTTGGGGGTCTTGACCAAAGGTGGGCTCATCCAACAGCAACACCGACGGCGCGGTCACCAAGGCAGTAGCCACAGACAGGCGTCGTTTCTCGCCGCCAGAGAGCGTGAACGGGTTAGCGTCTAAGAGATGCTGCAGCCGCAGTGATTCCACCAGCTGCGCGATCCTTTCTTCCGGCGGGTCCACGCGCATTACCTTGGGCGCAACGCGCAGCTCTTCGGCCACCGTACGGGCGACGAATTGGTGCTCCGGATTCTGGAAGACAAAGCCTATGCGGTCCGCCAGCTCGCGCGATTTCCAGCGCAGCGGTGACCCTTTGACCCCGCGACGCACGAAATCGGCCACCCCAATCTCACCTGATTCAGCCGGCAGCAACCCGGCCATGGTCATCAACCAGGTGGACTTACCCGCTCCATTCGGCCCGGTAATGACCGTCGAGGCTCCCGCCGGCAGCGCAATCGTGCGCGGCGGACCATAGCGCGTGACGAGGTCGGTGCTCCACAGCGCGGCTTCGCGCTGCGCAAGCTCGGCCTCGCCAAGGCGGCGCGCCTGCGGCAGGCCGGCGACCTGGCGGCGCTTAGCCACCTCCGCGAAGGAAGTATCGGCCACGATGCGCCCGCAGTCCAGCTCCACTGCGCGGTCGAGCACACCGTCCCACGCCGCGTGCTGGTGCTCTACCACCACGAGCGTCGCGCCGGTTTCTTCCACCAACCTAGCCACGGCGCGCACCACATCGCGTGCGCCGGTAGGGTCAAGGTTGGCCGTGGGTTCATCGAGCAGTACCACGCCCGCCCCCATAGCGATGACGCCGGCGAGCGCCAAGCGCTGCTTCTGCCCACCGGAGAGCCGCTCGGTGGGAAAATCCAGATCCACGAAAGGCCCAACCAGTTCCTTGGCTGCGGCCACGCGGCGCCAGATTTCCTCGCGCGGATACGCCAGGTTCTCGCAGCCGAAAGCAATGTCATCGCCAACACGCGCGGAGATCACTTGCGAGTCCGGATCCTGAAGCACCAGCCCCACTGGGATGGTACGTCCGGGCTCCTCCGCCATGCCGGTGGAATCTTCCAAGAGAATTTCACCAGTGCGGGTTCCTTCCTCATCGGAACCCAGCACTCCGGCCATCGCCGCAAGGAAGGTAGACTTACCCGATCCAGAGTCGCCGCATAAAAGCACGCGTTCTCCTGGCTCGATGATCAGGTCAATATCGGATAGCGCCGGTTCGCTGCGCCCGGCATGAGTCCAGCCGAATCCTCGGGCCGTTATCTTGGTGGCGTTTCCCGCCAATGATGCACAATCAGACACGGACACAACACGCCCTAAGCGCGCTGTTCACGGCCTGCGGCAAAGCGATCCAGGGCACCGGTTTTAGCCAGGGCTTTCACCACGAAGAAACCCAGCGCACCGGCCAAGATAGCGCCGGAGATGTTCAGAGTCACAAAGTAGATGAGCTTGAACTCGAAGGAACGAGCCAGGTTGCCGGAGGTAAACAGCTCCAAGATGAACGCACCCCAGCCAGCTGCCATGCCGGCCAGAATGGATACTCCTAGGCCAAACTTGCGGTACAGGAAGATGGCCAGGATGATTTCCACGCCAATGCCCTGGGCCAAGCCCGAGTACAGGGTGCTAATGCCCCACTGGGAGCCCAGCACCGCAGAAACAGTTGCCGCTAGGACCTCAACATAGATGGCCGCCCCCGGCTTGCGAATAATCAGGCCGCCCAGCACTCCACCAAGAAGCCAAATGCCCGTAGCGATACCGCCGAGGCCTGGAGTCACAGCGTCCATGGCCTCAAACCAGGCATAGCCCACTGCATTCCACCCCAAGAACACAAAGCCACAAGCCACGCCTAGAACAGACGCCACCACAATATCGACCACGCGCCAGTTCAGGCTGCGCTTCGGAGCAGCAGACGCACGTGTATTGGTAGTCATAATTTCCTCCCTCTCGCCGGCATTATCCGGATCAGGTTCAACGGTTCGCCACAACTTCTGTGGCATCTCAGCCCGACACAGCTGCAAAACAGAGCAGCGCGCAAGCACCCGTGAAGTGTGCAATTTTCAATGACTTAGGCCGCACTCCTTTAAAGGTATCTGGCCAAAAGCTGCATTCATACTAGCAAAGCAGTCTAGCGGTGCTCCCTAGACATCGAAACAGCCCCGCCTTCCTATCGTTCAGGAAGGCGGGGCCATTTATATCCCGCGTTAACGCAAATTGATCTGCACGTTAGAAGGTGAAGTCCTCATCCAGCGGGACGGAAGCGCCGGTGAATTCACCGAAGCCGTCATCGCCGTAGATGGAATCGCCGTAAGTCGGAATCGAGTATGCGGCGTTGCGCGCAGCTTCGGTCGGCTTGACGGAGATATTGCGGTAGCGGGAGATACCGGTACCGGCCGGGATGAGCTTACCGATGATGACGTTCTCCTTGAGGCCGATGAGCTTATCGGAGCGCTTGTTAATAGCGGCGTCGGTAAGCACGCGAGTGGTCTCCTGGAAGGATGCAGCGGACAGCCAGGACTCGGTAGCCAAGGAAGCCTTGGTAATACCCATAATCTCCGAGCGCAGCTGAGCCGGTTCGCCGCCTTCTGCGACCTGGGCAGCATTGAGCTGCTTAGCCTCAGAGAGGTCGATAAGGTTACCCGGCAGCAAGTCCGTGGTACCCGCATCGATGACGGTGCCGCGGCGCAGCATCTGGCGGATGATGATCTCGATGTGCTTATCGTGGATAGCCACACCCTGGGTACGGTACACAGCCTGCACCTCATTGATGAGGTGCTGCTCCACGCCACGGCGGCCGAGAACCTCGAGCACGTCGTGCGGGTCAGCCGCACCACGCATCAGACGGTCACCAGTCTCAACATGGTCGCCGTCCTTAAGGGAACGCTCGATCATGGCATCCGGGTTGGACTCCATTGGACGACGGACCTGAGCCAGGCCCTGACGCTTGGAGAGCTTCTCATAGACCACGTCATCAGAGCCGTCATCCGGGGTGATGGTCAAGGTCCAGAAGTTGCCCTCATCGGACAGGGAAACGGTGCCGTCAACGGAGGCGATAGGAGCGCGGTTCTTCGGGTTACGGGCCTCGAAGAGCTCCTGAACACGCGGCAGACCGCCGGTAATATCGCCACCGACACCACCCTGGTGGAACGTACGCATGGTCAGCTGGGTACCCGGCTCACCAATGGACTGTGCAGCCACAATGCCGACAGCCTCGCCGATATCGACGAGCTGGCCGGAAGCCATGGACTTGCCGTAACACTTGGCACATACGCCAGCCGGGGTCTGGCAGGTCAGCACGGAGCGAACCTTGACCTCAGTAACCTTAGCGTCAAGCAGCTTCTGGGTGAGCTCTTCGGTGAGGTCGGAGCCGGCCTCGGCCACAACCTCGCCGTCTTCGCCCTTGACATCGGTAGCCAGCACACGGCCGGATGCGGAGGTCTCCCACAGCTCGGAGAGAACAACCTTATCGCCAGACTCCTCGCCGATTGGGACGCGCACGCCCTGGCGGGTGCCACAGTCTTCTTCGCGGACGATGACGTCCTGGGCCACGTCCACCAGACGACGGGTGAGGTAGCCGGAGTCAGCCGTACGCAGTGCGGTATCGGCCAGACCCTTACGGGAACCGTGGGAGTTATTGAAGTACTCCAGCACGGACAGGCCTTCGCGGAAGGAGGTCTTAATCGGACGGGTGATGTAATCACCGTGCGAGTTCACAACCATGCCCTTCATACCAGCCAGCGTCCAGATCTGACGCATGTTACCGGCCGCACCAGACTTCACAATCATCGGAATCGGGTTGTGATCCGGGTACATGTTCTCGACGGCCTCACCGACGGTATCGGTAGCGTCCTTCCACAGCTCAACCAGGCGGTCGTAGCGCTCGCGCTCGGTCAGAGCGCCCTGCTCCCAGTACTTGCGCTCGATGCGTTCTGCTTCCTTCTCATAAGACTCGAGGATCTCGGTCTTATTCGGCAGAACCAGAACATCAGACATGGTGATGGTCACGCCGGAACGGGTTGCCCAGTAGAAGCCGGCATCCTTCATGTTGTCCAGCACCTGAGCCACGGTGATCATCGGGTATTTATTGGCCAAGTCATTGACCACGTCACCGATGAGAACCTTATTGCCGGAGCCGCCGCCCTTGCGGACCATGATGCCCTCGAGGTACGGGTAGTTCCATGGCAGCAGCTCGTTGAACATGACGCGGCCAATGGTGGTGTAGCCCATCCATGCCTGGCCCTTGGACCAGCCATCTGGGAACTGCTCTTCCTCGATCTCCTTCGGCGGGCGAAGGTGATCGATGCGGACCTTGATCGGAGCCTGCAGGCCAACGGTGCCGCGGTCATAGGCCATGAGAGCCTCGGCGTAGGAGGAGAAGACGCCGGTAGCCGGCTTGTCCTCTTCTGCCTCGTGGTAGCGGCCGTTGCCACCGATCTCATCCTCGGACTTGTCCATGGTCAGGTAGTACAGGCCGGTAACCATGTCCAGACGTGGCATAGCCAGCGGCTTACCGGATGCCGGGGACAGAATGTTGTTGGACGCCAGCATCAAAACGCGGGCCTCAGCCTGTGCCTCAGCGGACAGCGGCAGGTGGACTGCCATCTGGTCGCCGTCGAAGTCGGCGTTGAACGCCTCACAAGCCAGCGGGTGCAGCTGAATAGCCTTACCCTCAACCAGCTTCGGCTCGAAGGCCTGAATACCCAGGCGGTGCAGCGTAGGTGCACGGTTGAGCATCACTGGGTGCTCAGAAATGGCCTGCTCCAGAACGTCCCACACCTCTGAGCGCTGGCGCTCAACCATGCGCTTGGCGGACTTGATGTTCTGGGCATAGTCGTTTTCCACCAAGCGCTTCATAACGAACGGCTTGAATAGCTCGAGCGCCATGAGCTTCGGCAGACCACACTCGTGCAGCTTCAGCTGCGGACCAACGATAATAACGGAACGGCCAGAGTAGTCCACGCGCTTACCCAGCAGGTTCTGGCGGAAGCGGCCCTGCTTGCCCTTGAGCAAGTCAGACAGGGACTTCAACGGACGGTTGCCCGGACCGGTAACCGGACGGCCGCGGCGGCCGTTATCGAAGAGCGCGTCCACAGACTCCTGCAGCATGCGCTTCTCGTTATTCACGATGATCTCTGGCGCACCCAGATCGATCATGCGCTTCAATCGGTTATTGCGGTTGATAACGCGGCGGTAGAGGTCATTCAGGTCAGAGGTAGCAAAGCGACCACCGTCCAGCTGCACCATCGGGCGCAGCTCTGGCGGGATAACCGGGATGGCATCCAGCACCATGCCGGCCGGATCGTTGCCGGAGCGCAGGAAGGCAGCAACAACCTTCAGGCGCTTCAGAGCACGCATCTTCTTCTGGCCCTTGCCATTGTTGATGATCTCGCGCAGTTCCTCGGCCTCAGCCTCGAGGTCGAAGTTGCGGACCAGGGTCTGGATGGCTTCTGCACCCATGCCGCCGGTGAAGTAATCCTCGTAGCGGTCAACCAGCTCTTCGTAGATGGTCTCATCAATGATCATCTGCTTCGGAGCCAGCTTGATGAAGGTGTTCCAGATTTCATCCAAGCGGGCGATCTCCCGCTCGCCGCGCTCGCGGATGTGCTGCATCTCCTTATCGGCAGCGTTTTGTACCTTCTTGCGGGCATCTGCCTTGGCACCGGCTGCTTCCAGCTCAGCCAGGTCAGACTCCAGCTTGGAGGCGCGCTCGGCGATCTCGGACTCGGTATCGTCCTCAACGTCCTTCTTCTCCAGAAGCATTTCTGCTTCCAGGGTGGACTGATCGTTGTGGCGAGCCTCTTCATCCACGGAGGTGATGATATTGGCTGCGAAGTAAATGATGCGCTCGAGATCCTTCGGAGCCAGGTCCAGCAGGTAGCCCAGGCGGGAAGGAACGCCCTTGAAGTACCAGATGTGGGTTACCGGAGCGGCCAGCTCAATGTGACCCATGCGCTCACGGCGAACCTTGGACTTGGTCACCTCAACGCCACAGCGCTCACAGATGATGCCCTTGTAGCGGACGCGCTTGTACTTGCCACAAGCGCACTCCCAGTCACGGGTGGGGCCGAAGATGCGCTCGCAGAAGAGGCCGTCCTTCTCCGGCTTCAGGGTGCGGTAGTTAATGGTCTCGGGCTTTTTGACCTCGCCCTTGGACCAGCGACGAATATCGTCTGCGGTGGCCAGACCGATGCGGAGCTCGTCGAAGAGATTTACGTCAAACACGTAATGTCTCCCTTTCATCCTCGTTGTCGAGGAATTGATGGCTTTCTATGAATGAAACGTTTATGCCCTGCCGCGGGAATTTTCCCCGCGGTGGACCAAGAAACTAACTAGGCGATGTCAGCGGAAGAACCCTCATCGCGGGACAGGTTAATGCCAAGCGATGGGCTATCCATGTCATCGTCATCAGAGCCAGACAGCTCCATCGGCGTGCCGTCGGTGGAGAGAACTTCCACGTTCAGGCACAGGGACTGCAGCTCCTTGAGCAACACCTTGAAGGACTCAGGGATGCCCGGATCTGGAATATTGTCGCCCTTAACAATGGCTTCGTAGACCTTCACGCGGCCGACGACGTCATCGGACTTGATGGTCAGCAGCTCCTGCAGGGTGTAGGCAGCGCCGTATGCCTGCATTGCCCACACCTCCATCTCACCGAAGCGCTGGCCACCGAACTGGGCCTTACCACCCAGCGGCTGCTGGGTAATCATGGAGTAAGGACCAGTGGAGCGGGCGTGAATCTTCTCATCGACCAAGTGGTGCAGCTTGAGCATGTACATGTAGCCGACAGAGATCGGGTACTTGTACGGTTCGCCCGAGCGGCCGTCGAAAAGCGTGGCCTTGCCATGCTCATCCACCAGCACATCGCCGTCGCGGTTCGGACGGGAGGAAGCCAGCAGGCGCTCGATCTCGTGGTTGGTAGCACCATCGAAGACCGGGGTGGCGGTCAAGGAATTCGCAGGAACGTCATAGAGCTCTTCCGGCAGGGTCTTGAGCAGCTCGGCGTTCTTCGGATCCTCGGTATCAACCTTCCAGCCGGCATGTGCCAACCAGCCCAGGTGAACTTCCAGAACCTGGCCGATGTTCATACGACGTGGCACACCGTGGGTGTTCAGGAGGATGTCGACCGGGGTGCCGTCCTCCATGAACGGCATATCCTCTGGCGGCAGAATCTTGCCCACAACGCCCTTGTTGCCGTGGCGGCCGGCCATCTTATCGCCGTCCTGGATCTTGCGCTTCTGGGCCACGTAGACGCGAATCATCTCGTTGACGCCAGGGGCCAGATCGTCATCATCCTCGCGGGAGAAGCGAGCAACGCCAATGACCTTGCCCACCTCACCGTGCGGCACCTTCATGGAGGTATCGCGAACCTCGCGGGCCTTCTCGCCGAAGATCGCGCGCAGCAGGCGCTCCTCCGGGGTCAGCTCGGTCTCACCCTTCGGGGTGACCTTACCCACCAGGATATCGCCGGCGCGGACGTCGGCACCGATGCGGATAATGCCGCGCTCATCCAGGTCGCTCAAGACGTCCTCGGAGACGTTCGGGATCTCGCGGGTGATTTCCTCGGCGCCCAGCTTGGTATCGCGGGCATCGATCTCGTGCTCCTCGATGTGGACGGAGGTCAGGATGTCCTCTTCCACGATGCGCTGGTTGAGGATGATGGCGTCCTCGTAGTTGTGGCCTTCCCACGGCATGAAGGCAACCAGCAGGTTGCGGCCGAGGGACATCTCACCATTGTGGGTACCCGGGCCATCGGCCAGAACCTGGCCGGCCTCTACGCGCTCGCCCATGGAAACCAGCGGGGTCTGGTTGTAGTTGGTGCCCTGGTTGGTGCGCTCGAACTTACGCAGGATGTAGGTATCGCGCTGGCCTTCATCATCCATGATGGTGATGACATCAGCGGTGACGTTTTCGACCACACCGGCCTTCGGGGTGATAACAACGTCGCCAGCGTCGTAAGCAGCGCGCTGCTCCATACCAGTACCCACCAGTGGGGCCTCGGAGCGAACCAGCGGCACGGCCTGCTTCTGCATGTTCGCACCCATCAGAGCACGGTTAGCATCGTCGTGCTCCAAGAACGGAATCATGGCCGTACCCACGGAAACCATCTGGCGCGGGGAGACGTCGACGTAGTCCACACCGGAGGCATCGGTAAGTCCGATATCGCCGTCCTTCAGGCGAACCTCAATACGCTCGCCGGTGAGGTTGCCCTCTGCGTCCTGCTCGACCTCGGCCTGAGCAATAGCGAAGCGGTCCTCTTCATCGGCGGTCAGGTACTCCACCTGGTCGGTGATCTTGCCGTCCACAACCTTGCGGTACGGGGTCTCAATGAAGCCGAAAGCATTCACGCGGGCGTAGGACGCCAGCGCACCAATCAGGCCAATGTTCGGGCCCTCAGGGGTCTCAATCGGGCACATACGGCCGTAGTGAGAAGCGTGAACGTCTCGCACCTCAATGCCGGCGCGCTCACGAGACAGGCCGCCCGGGCCCAGCGCGGACAGGCGGCGCTTGTGGGTCAGGCCGGACAGCGAGTTGTTGTGGTCCATGAACTGAGACAGCTGCGAGGTACCGAAGAACTCGCGGATAGCAGCAGAGACCGGGCGCACGTTAATCAGGGAGGTCGGAGTGATGGACTCCGCGTCCTGGGTGGTCATGCGCTCGCGCACAACGCGCTCCATGCGGGACAGGCCGACGCGAACCTGGTTCTGGATGAGCTCACCCACGGTGCGCAGGCGACGGTTACCAAAGTGGTCGATGTCATCCGTGTGCAGGGAGATCATCTCACCGTTCGGTGCCTTCATCTCGCGCTCGCCTACGTGCAGGCGGACCAGGTACTCGAGGGTGACGGCAATGTCTTCCTCGGTCAGGGTCATCAGACCATCGTGGTCGCCGCCGAGCCCCAGCTTGCGGTTGACCTTGTAGCGGCCGACCTTAGCCAGGTCGTAACGCTTTGCACGGAAGAAGGAGTTATCCAGCAAGGACTGAGCCAGCTCGCGGGTGGGCTGCTCGCCTGGGCGCTGCTTGCGGTAAATCTCCAGCAGTGCCTCATCGGTGTTCGCTACACCGTCAGACTCCAGGGTGGACATCATGAGCTCGGAGAAGCCGAAGCGATCCCTGATCTGCTCCTCGCTCCAGCCCAGTGCCTTAAGCAGCACGGTTACCGGTTGGCGGCGCTTGCGGTCAATGCGCACGCCAACGGTGTCGCGCTTGTCGACGTCGAACTCCAACCATGCACCGCGAGAAGGAATAACCTTCACGGAGTGCAGCGGGCGCTCGGTGGACTTATCGATCGAGCGATCGAAGTAGACGCCCGGGGAGCGCACCAGCTGAGAGACGACGACGCGCTCGGTGCCGTTCACGATGAACGTGCCCATATCCGTCATGATCGGGAAATCGCCGATGAAGACGGTCTGCGACTTAATCTCTTGGGTGTCGTTATTAATAAACTCTGCGGTCACGTACAGCGGCGCGGAGTAGTTGATGTCCTTTTCCTTGCACTCATCCACGGTGTTCTTCACCGGTTCAAAGCGCGGCTCCGACAAGGACAGGGACATATTGCCTGAGTAGTCCTCAATCGGCGAGAGCTCTTCGAGGATGTCCTCGAGGCCGCTCGTCACGCGGGCGTCATCGCCGCGCTCAGCCTGCTCGCGCTCGCGCCATTCTGGCGAGCCGACGAGCCAAGCAAAGGAATCAAGTTGTACGTCAAGGAGACCCGGCAGGGCGATAGGCTCGCTGATTTTTGCAAACGAGTATCGCTTCGGGGCTCCGGGGATATTGGCCACTGACTTGGTCTGGCGGGAGACTGCCAAGATGGGTCCTTCCAGCACCTCACGCGGATTGCCTGCTCGCCCTGGCCGACGAGCCGCAAAACCGCTGGTAATTCTAGCATTCGGTCTGCTGTGGAGTGTCTGGGTTCAGAATGCACAAAATCACCTTGTCAAGTCGGTTTTGCCATCACCGGCCTGAAAGGCTAAATGTGCACCGAAGATCCAGATTCCAGCGCAACGAAACAGCTTATAGGAAAAGACCTGCCATGTAAAGACACACCACTCTTGGGGCGTGTCGCTACCGCGCTAGGGGGCAAGCTCGTGCTCGCCGCGGCGCTAACGCGTCCATGCCGCACCACTGTGCGCGACAACCACCGAGCACCCTACCACTAAATTCTCGCCACACCGCAAACCTGGTGGCGAATTAGTCTATTAACTGGGCTTTTAGCGGCTGGCTGGAACCGCATTGCCGCCGACACGTCCGCGGTTATGGCGCGAGCGGGCGTGTTTGTTCTTGCCGCCAAATAGGCCGAGTGCACCAATGATTCCCAGCAACGTCAGAAGCGCACCCACACCGATGATCACCCAGCGGATGATTTCCGCCACGCGGTCGCGCGGGAATTCCTTGGCTTCCTTCAGCAGTTCCTGTTGATCTTCAGCGGAGGTGGAACCATTAAAGACGAAAGCGCGCTCGCGGCCCACGCCCTCGCGGTCCGCGTAGTAATCATCGATATCCATATCCATGCCCACCACCAGGCCAGTCTCCTGATCCACGTAGAAGTCGCGGCTACCGGAGTGGGTCAGGTAGCCTTGCTCCTCGCCGCCGCCTTCCTTGGGCAGGCTGGTGGTATTGCCATCGGCCGCATAAAGCTGCGCCACGTTAATCGGTTCGATTTCCTGGTGATAGCGGTAGACCGTGCGCCCATCCATCGTGGTCTCTTCTTCAAAGACGGCATCGACGGCCTTGCGCAGGGTCGGGTCAAAGACCGGGTAGTTGGTCTTTTCCGCATCAGCCGGGAACTTAAGCCAGTAGCCATCCACCGTTACTTTGTCCGAAGGCGTAGCAAGCGTATGGCTAAGCGACGCCTCCCCCAGAGCCTCACCACTCAAGCGGTCCACCGGGTAGCTCCACACCTGGGCCTGGCTTAGGTCATTGAGGCCCTCACCGTCGCCACGCATGCGGGTTTCGCCAATGCGCAAGGTGGCCTTCTCCTCGTCCGAGGGCTCTTGGATATCCATGTTGATCTGGTAGGTCATGGGGCCCGAATACGGCTGTGTGCCGTCCTTGGACAGCTGCTGCGAATCCGCAGAATCATCGTGCAGTGTCCACGTACTGTTTTTCAGGTTCAACGGCAGCCGCGGGGAGTAATCCAAAAACGCCGGCGCCACAATACCGGCGGCGATGAGCGCGACGCCGAGGCCTAGGAGCAGGACGGAAAAAATGCGGGACTTGGGCAGCATGGGGGCTAATTCTACAGCCCGTAGCGGAGATTCCTTGTTTCTACAGGCCCCGCTACGCCGGATTGATTTTTAAGCTGTGTGCTTATTCCAAGCAACGATGCTGCTCGTATCCATGGTTTGGCGCGCGCACCAAAGATCAAACTCTTCCTGCAATCCCAGCCAGAACTCTGCCGAATTGCCAAAATAGGCAGAAAGACGAAGCGCCATTTCCGCACTAATCCCAATGCGCCCACGGACCAGCTTGGAAATTTGGGATTTGGAGCTAAAAATATCCCTTGCTAAGCGGTATTGACTAAGTCCGAGCGGTTCCAGAAACTCCTCGCGCAGGACCTCCCCAGGGTGTGGAACGGGGACGATATCCGAGGATTTTCCCCCTTATTTGTGATAATCGATGAAGTCAACGTCCACAGCTCCTTTTCCTGTCCACCGGAAGACTACTCTCCACTGCGCGTTAACGCGGATGGAAAAAATCCGTCCCACTGCCCTTTCAGCCTCTCTAGGTGATTCGCTGGTGGAATCCTCAAATCGGCAAGAGAGGCTGCTCGGTCAATCATGATGAGTCTGCGGCGCAGTATTCTTCGCAGTTCAGGGGGCACGTACTTTGGCGCCTTACCATCTGTGTGAAAGCGCTCTAAGCTACCCCTCCTGAACGCCACAATGCCATAGTGTCATACTTTGACACTATTGACCATTGCTGCACTCCACGCACTGCGCTCGCAAACACAAAACGAGGAAACCCCCAGCTCCCACCGCACGCGGCGGTAAGAGTGGGGGTTTGAAAGCGTAAAGCTCAGTGAAATTACTTGAGCTCGACGGAAGCGCCAGCCTCTTCCAGCTTGGTCTTAGCAGCCTCAGCGTCGTCCTTGGAAGCGCCCTCGAGGATAGCCTTAGGAGCACCCTCGACCATTTCCTTAGCTTCCTTCAGGCCCAGGCCGGAGACGATCTCGCGGACAGCCTTAATAACGCCAATCTTCTTAGCGCCAGCGTCGGTCAGAACGACGTCGAACTCGGTCTTCTCCTCAGCGGCACCAGCGCCGCCCTCAGCCGGAGCGCCAGCTGCGACAGCAGCAACCGGAGCAGCAGCCTCAACGTCGAATACCTCTTCAAATTCCTTAACGAACTCGGACAGTTCGATGAGGGTCATTTCCTTGAAAGCTTCAATGAGCTCGTCCTTGGTGAGCTTAGCCATGATGGCAAGTCCTTTCTGTGTTGTGTGTGCGCTGCGCGTGATTTATGCGGCGCACACGGTGTTGTAATTGTGCGTCTTTTGTGACGACTTAAGCTTCTGCTTCCTTCTTGTCCTGCAAGGCTGCGACGGTGCGTACAGCCTTGGTTGCAGGAGCGTTGAAGAGAGCGGCAGCCTTCGCCATAGAACCCTTCATAGCGCCAGCCAGCTTTGCGAGGGTGGTCTCGCGGTTATCCAGCTTGGCGATGGCCTCAACCTGGTCGGCAGACAGTGCGTTGCCGTCCATATAGCCACCCTTGATGATGAGTGCCTTGTTGTCATCAGCGAACTTGGTGATGACCTTCGCAGCATCCACTGCCTCGCCCTTGATGAACGCAATTGCGGTCGGGCCAGTCAGCAAATCATCAAGACCTTCGATGCCAGCTTCCTTGGCAGCGATCTTGAAAAGGGTGTTCTTGGCGACGGAGTATTCAACGTCAAAGCCCAGATCGTTACGCAGCTCTTGCAGCTGGGATACGGTCAGGCCGCGGTACTCGGTCAATACAACAGAGTTAGCGCCAGCCAGCTTCTCCTTCAGCTCTGCCAGGTCTGCAGTGTTCTTTGGGTTTGCCATTGTCTCTCGCCTCCTTCCAAAACATCTCTTTTATTATTCCGCCGGGGCCTTCCTCGCTTCGGTTGCTCGAAACAACAAAAGCCCCGTGCAAGAGCACAGGGCGCGCGACATAAGAGAATGCCGCGAATAATCGCAAAGTGTCTCCTGCGTGGGCCGCCTCCTAGGATGGAGAACCTTCGATCCAAATGGATGACCAACGGTCTTCGGTGAACTTTGACTCGGCCGTGATGTGGCCGTTCAAACTTCGAGGAAAACACTACCTCCCCACCCGCGGTTTCTCCAAATCGCCGTTTTCGCCGCGTAGGATAGCCGCCATGACCTGCGCCTGCACGATAACTAGGCCCTTTCCCGCGCGTCCGAGGCCGCTGCGCGAGGTCGATGCCACCGTCAAGGAAACCCTGGCCTCCCAGGGCATGAACTGGCCCCCAAAAGTTGGACTGGTTTAATTCTAGGTGGTTAGGGGTTCAAGGGTCTGATTCCGATAGTGCATCGGGGTCAGGCCCTTGAGTCGTTGTTGGATGCGTTCGGTGTTGTACCACTGGATGTACTCGTCGATCGCTTGGTTGAAGTCCTCGACGGTGTCGAAGACTTCCCCGTGGTACATCTCGGTTTTCAAGTGGCCGAAGAAGTTCTCCATTACTGCGTTGTCGTAGCAGTTGGCTTTTCGCGACATTGACTGGACACCACCGTTGTCACTGATCAGGTTACGCCAGGAGGAATGCTGGTACTGGAATCCTTGATCGGTGTGCATCATCCACCCAGGCTTCGGCGCACAGGCTGCAATCGCCTTAGTCAAGGATTCGGCGGTAAACGCTGCCGTCGGCGATGTAGCTACGGTGTGAGCGACGATTGAGCGGTCGAACAAGTCCATCACTGGTGACAAATACACTTTTCGGCCTGCGACCCTAAACTCGGTGA